>LBON01000010.1 GCA_000989525.1 candidate division TM6 bacterium GW2011_GWF2_32_72 | reverse complement strand
GGTTTAAAAGCCGTGAGGCTTGTTAATAAACAATAATTAAACGTGGTTAAAAATTGAAACATCCTAAGCGACTATCGCTGACCAACGGGGTACGAGCCCTTGGATTTATAAATTTAAAGAGATGATAAATATTTTATAAAAAACTTACTTAGCACTAATGTGGGCGAGTTGTTACGTTGGGCATCGAGAGTCTGGGTTTCCAAAGGGCTTGCCCTTGGTGCACAGCGATAGCCCTGCGAAGCCTTGGCGAAGCATGGGGAGTGCAGAGGGTGTTTGCAAGAACACCCTTTGCAAAACATAAAAAGTAAACTTACAAATTTTAAAATGACTAAAAATAATTAAATAATTAAGAAAAAATCAACACCCTTTGCAAAACATACAAAAGTAAACCTACAAATTTTAAAATGACTAAAAATAATTAATAAAAATTAATAAAAATCAAACTTAAATTCACAATTCACATTTACAAACTTTTACACTATACTAAACCAGTTCCTACAAAATATTAATAACCCGCGCAACGACGCAACAATCAAATAAGGAAAAACTCTATGAAAAAGTTCATAAAGTCAGCGACATTCAAAACCGGTTTAGCCGTATTTTCCATGCTCTTTGGGGCAGGCAACACAATGCTTCCTATTTCCGTAGGCGTTTTTAGTGGCACCGAATCCTTCATGGGCATACTTGGCTTTCTTTTAACAGCTGTAATAATACCTCTAGCTGGCTTATTTGGCGTACTTTTATTCGATGGTGATTACAGAGCGTTTTTCAATAGAACCGGTAAATTTGCAAGTTTCTTTTTAATATTTATGTCAATGTTGATTCTTGGTCCTCTAATTGCAATGCCTAGAATAGTTGCACTTTCTTATGAAATGATTGAACATTTCTGGCCAGGTCTTTCAATTTCATTATTCACAAGCGTATTTCTCATCATTACATTCCTACTTTCTTACAGGGAAAATAAAATTTTAGATATTTTAGGCAAATACATTAGTCCTATTTTGATAATCTCTCTTATCATTTTAATAATAAAAGGATTAATGCACCCAGATGCATTGGTAGACACAGGCGTAACCAAATTCGAATCATTTGAACATGGAATCGTCAAAGGGTACCATACACTTGACCTATTCGGTACAATCTTTTTTGCCTCCATTGTTTTAAGCATTTTAAGCAACACAACATCTGGAATAAATGTTAATAACAAAACAATTGCAACAATGGGGCTAAAAGCAGGTTTCATTGGTACATTTTTGTTGGCTATTATTTACATTGGCCTTGCTCTTGTTGGAACATACAATAACACCTGTTTAACACATTTAAGTGATGCAAAACAGTTGATTGTTATCTCCGTCAGCATCCTAGGCAACCACGGCGGTTGGATTGTGGCAACAGCCATTTTGATGGCATGTATTTCAACAATCATTGCTCTTGCCGCTGTTGTAGCTGAATATATTCAACATGAAGTCACTCGTGAAAAAGTAAGTTACCTACCTGCTCTAGCAATTGGCCTAGCTGCAACATTCTTACCTTCCATCTTAGGTGTAGACAGAATTATGAGATTCTCCGAACCTCTAATTTTAATTGCTTACCCAGTTTTAATTACCATGACTTTTTTAAACATCGCATACAAACTTTTTGGTTTCAAACCAATGAAAACACCGGTCTACATAGTCGCAATACTTTCTACTATATGGTATGGCCATGAATACTGGTTCTTTGTAGAAATTGCAAAACAAAAATTATTCATCCTTCTTGGTCTATAAATTAATTAGTTAAATTTACAAAGAGGGCTAAGGCTAAAATTATGAAAAAACAGATTTTAACCATAGCCCTCTTGTTTATAACTGGGTTGCACGGATCACAAACAATCTGGCCTGGCATTAATACCGAACCTACAATAATTCTCTTCTGCCCAAAATGCAAAAGTACAAAACCTTGGAACATATCACCAGATAACATCCTCATAGGTTTTTTAAAGTGTGCAACCTGCGACACCACTTTAGAACGAACCAAAGAACCCAAACCCATAATCAAACCAACAACATCAAATCCAATACCTCTTCCAATTCAACCCAATACAAACGAATCTACACAAAAACCACATCAAAATGATGTAAATATATTATTTAACGATGAAATAAAAGAACTTACATCGTGGCAAAACGTTAGCGCGGCAACTGGTGCAGTTATTAGCATAATTTTAATAAGCATCGCCCTATTTAAGCAAACAAAGAGCCAAAAAATCAAATTAGCTCTCCAACAAATAAAGGAGGCAAACTACATATTAGCCAATTATAGCCCTGAAAAATCCATTTTTAAGACAAAAAACTTAAAGCAAAGCCTTAAGAACTTGCAAAAATCCAAAAAATCTTTAAAATCTATAAAGCTTAGAGACTCTAAAATTCAAGCTCTAATCAACGATTTAAAAGAAAAAATAAAGGAACTACAACTAATAGCCCCAATTTAGTTAAGGATTATTTCAAATGATATCAAGAAACACTGTTTCAAAAATCACATTATTTTCACTTCTTATTGCAACTACAAATCAAAGTCATACAGTTGACTGGTCAACAATGCCGCAAGGTCAAAAAAAGACAATTTATATAGTGGGTGCTATTGGCGCAGTCTGTTCAGCAGGCTATTTAATTTATAGGTTTTTTATTAGAGAAACAAATGAACAAGTCTTAGAAAAAGCTGAAAAATATCTAAATAATGCAAAAGAATTAATCCAAAAATCTTATCCTTACACCGATGAAGCCAAAAGAGATTACATCTTGGCCGAAGGTGATTCTAACTTTGCATCAGTCTTTTGGAACTTAAATACATTAGAAAACGACCTAATAAAATACCAAAACAAACTTGAACAAAGAATGCGCAAACAAAAATCCTTTGCCTTCTGCAAAGTTATGGAAGAAGTATTAAAAGAGATAAAAATGGTTCTTCCAATGATTCAGGAGCTTAACATACTAAATCAAACAAGATCTGCTGCTCTGGAGCTAAAATCTTCTCTTGAATATGCTATTACAAACTATTCAAAGGCTATTCAATTATTACAAAAAGATGACACTGACGGTTTAAAATTTGAAATTACAGAATCCAGCTCCAATATAAGCTTTCCATTCGTATATTTTGTTAGAGATTTACAATACACAATTAAAACACTTGAAGACAATCAAAACCATCTTCAAAGCAGCATTACACACAATCTTGCAAATAAAAAACATTTAATAAAAGATTTTCAAAATAAAGCTTCTGACTGGACAAGATCCCTAAAAACGCTCAAAGGATTCATCTTAAGAACTGAAGAATATAAAACAGAAGTTCAATTAAATGAACAAATCAAACAACAAGAAGCCGACAGAACATTAAAAGAAAAACAGCACAGAGAAGAGCTAGAACTTAAAGAAAGAGAAGTTCGAGCAAAAGAAAAGGCGGCTCAAGCTAAAGCTGATGAAGCAAAAGTCAAAAATTATGAATATTGGGATGGCGTATTCCATAAAAATTAATTTTATTAAAACTTACCACGTAAAAAAAGAAAGTATTCCTGAAGCAATTTTGAACCCCTTTTTACAAGGAATAATTATGAAAAAACAAATACTTACAGTTACAATGATAGCTAGTTTGCTATCAACTCCATGCCAAATTAAGGCTGATAGTTATTTTAAACACAAAGCAAAACAAACAGCTTATAGTGCAGCTTCACCAATAATAGAAGATGGTATTTATTGGGCCGCTGGCGCAGCAAAAAAACATTTATATGATGACCGCTTTAGCGATGAAACAAAAGGAAAAATCGAAACAACAGCCGGATATACGGTTGCTGGAACAGTTCTTATTGCTGCAATTGGAGCTCTTGGTTATGTCGGATACAAAGGCTACAAAAAAGTAGAAATTATAACCGGTCACAACAGGTTCATCAAAAATGCAAAAAACCATTTTAGTGGCGGTCTAAACTGTCTATGTTTCAACTCAGCTTATGCATTAAAACGTGAAGTTCTAAACCAAGAAGGACACAATCGAACACCATTCTTGAATTACAAAAACAACTTGGATTCTACAATTTCTAAATTAACATGGATAACTTGGACAAACATTGTCAGCGGCGCAACAAGAAAAGAAGCTGTTGAATTAAGAGAACAATTAAAACAACTAAGATCTGAAATAATTTTAACAAATGAATTTAAACAAGAGCATCTACTTGCGCACCCATACGAAGTTTACATCTACTAAGATTTAGAACAACAAAAAGGGACTGGTGAAAGATCCAGTCCCTTTTTTTGTATTAGAATTTATACGAAAATTAAAAAACACTGATTTTTAAAATCAAAAAAGGACTCAATCCTTGGAGTCCTTTAAATAATTTTTGTATAAGCTCTTAGTAAGCTGTAATCACAGTACAAAATAGAACTGATTCAGCCAACAAAACATTTATAGATTTTTTAAACTTATTGTTTTCTTCATAAAAAAATCTTTTAGAATCTTCATCACCCAAATCACGTTTTTGTATATGCTTTTCAATTTCTTCAGGCGTTAAATTTCTTTTTTGCCCTTTTTTTATAACTTCTTTAATTTGCTCTTCAGTTATACCCCGTTTTTTCATCCTTGATTTGGCATGGTCAGAAAAAATTAATTTTTCTATCAGCTCATCTCTTCTATATAGTTCTACACCACCAACAGCTAAGGCATATTCATCGCCCTCGCTAATATCATCTATTAAATCCTCTCTGAAATTAAACTTTTTATATCCTTTTTCACCAAGCCTTCGTTCCCTCAAAAGATCTTTTTTCTTACCCCTTTTTTTTCTATCAAAACGGGTTAAATCTTTTTGAATTTGTTCTTCAAACGTTTGTTCATAAGCTACAGCCCCGTAAGAAACAGTCACAAAAACCATAAAATTAAAAAATAGTTTCTTCATAATTCAACTTTTAAGTTATATTATTTATCTAACATCGGGATTTAATTGTATTGATTTTGAACAAAAAAGCAAGCCCCGACAAACAGGGCTTGCTAAAAAAATAAATTGATACTTTAAGTTCTATTGAACTTTAAATCAATAATCCTGCAATCATCGCAGAAAGTAAATTAGTTAAAGCACCACCCAAAACAGCATAAAGGCCGAGTTGACTCAAAACCTTGCGCTTAGAAGGGACCAGTGCACCAATTCCACCAATTTGAATGCCTATACAAGAAAAATTAGAAAATCCACAAAGAGCGTAGGTTATCAAGGCTTCTGCTCGAGGCGAAAGGTGCATTTTAACCATTTCTGAATAAGCAATAAATTCATTTACACTTACCTTGGTTCCAATTAATTGACCGGCTTTTAAAGCATCGGAACCAGTTAAACCAAGCAAATAACCAAATGGAGCAAATAATCTTGAAAAAATATAATTTAAATCTATAGCGGGAAGAGCAAATGAAGCTCCCATCAAACCTAATAAATCATTTGCACCACCAGAAAGCCAAAGCAAAATACTATTAATCAAAGCCAAAAGCGCCAAGAATGCTATCAACATAGCGCCAACATTAAGCGCAAGCATCATTCCATCGGAAGTTCCTATAGAAATTGCTTCAAAAGCATTTTCAGCATTACTACAAACTTCAACTTTAGCATCAGCCCCAATTTGAGCTCGTTCTGTTTCTGGATATAAGATTTTAGCTATCAAAATTGAACCTGGGACAGCCAGCACACTTGCTGCAAGCATATGAGAGGCTGAAACGCCAAAACTTGCGTAAACGGCCAAAATTGACCCGCTAATTGTTCCCATTCCACTAACCATGACCACAAGCATCTCGGATTTAGTCATTTTATCAAGATAATGACGAATCAATAAAGGCGCTTCAGTTTGCCCCAAAAAACTATTCGAAATGGCACAAAGACTTTCTGCCCCTGTTGTTCTAAGTAATGGCCTAAGAATAAAGTTAACTGCCGCAACAATTTTTTGAATTATTCCAAAATAAAATAAAACCGAAGTTAATGCTCCAAAAAAAATTATTATTGGCAAGACTTTAACGGCAAAGATTACCCCCCATGGATTTGCAGGATTTGAAAGCGAACCAAAAACAAATGCCGCACCTTCATCTGCAAATTGATACAACCTAGTTACGGCATCTGCTATAATTCGAACAATTTCTCTACCCAATGGAAACTTCAAAACCAATAGTCCAATTATAAATTGCAAGACCAAAGCATTCATAACCAATTTGTAATCAACATGTCTTTTCTTTTTTGAAAATATAAATGCAATCAACAAAATGACGCCTATACCTACAATATTCATGTAGCGATTATGCTCCAAAAAATAGCTCATAAACATACAATTCTCCGTAAAAATTAAAGGGTAAAACAGACCATCCAAGGATAAAGCAAAATGTTTTTAGATGCGACAATGAATTTTTTATTTTTTTCTAAATCGTATTTTTTTTCTGATAGGGATTTAAAAAATCTTTCCCAAATTTTGACAATCAGTTTATTTAATAAATTATACGAAAATTCAATAACACTTATTTTTACATCAAAAAACGGACTCGATCCTTCGACGAGCTCAGGATGACATCCGTCTTTATTTTTACTTCTAATTTAATACTAAAATGACATTCGTCTTTATTCTTTTAAGCCAGTAGATGAATGGTCTTTCTTATTTCTAATTCAATACTAAAATGTTAAAAATTTAATTTAATAATAATCACATAGTTTAAGGCTACAGAGTTAGAACAAAGTAATAAAATATAAATTAATATAACGGATTTCATCCTGAGCTGGTCGAAGGATCGAGTCCTTTTAATAATTTTCGTATAAGCTCTAATAAATTATAAGTTTTAACATCTATTGTTTAAAATTCTTAATATTTTCTTCAAGCTTACTGACTCGAGAATTTAGCAAATCAAGTTGATTAAAAATCCTTTTTTGACTCTCATCCATTCCTTGAATAAGCATCTCCAAAGATTCTTCCAACTGAACTAACTTTTCACCACCCTGAAACTCTAATGAAGAAATGCGTTCTTCCATTTTTTTCAATTTCTTAAATTTAGCAATCGTTTTACTTTCCACCGCATTCAATAAATCCGCTAGACTTTCTAAATAATCAGAAAATTCCAACATTTGATCACCGACCAATTCCGGAACCATTTCTTCATTAATTTCTCGAACTCTTTTGCCCAACATAAAACTTTTAAATTCTTTTTTAAATCGCTTCATTGGCAAATCAAGCAATTTAAAAGATTCCAATGAAACTCGATCCTTATAAACCTTAACCTCTGCATCCAAGTCATCTAAAACATAAACAATAATAGAATTTATTTTTTCACCCGAATTAGGGTCAAAATCTCTTTCTTGCGCATGAATAAAGAAGGACTCTGTCTCATAAATATTTGGCGTCCAATAAACAAAATCCCAACATTCCCCATCTGACTGTAAATATTTAATACCATCAAGATTATCCCTATTTGTTATACTACAACCTTCAATACCCAACCCAAGCTCATATGAAGATTCTATTTCACCATTTAGATCATCTATTGATGAAGCCTGACTATCAACATCTTCCCATTCATCTGAACAATCTGCACTCTTAACATCTTTCTTTTTTCCATAAAAAACTTCAACAAAAAAAAGAGGAGCTTTCTCTAATAAAAGTTCCTCAAAAGTGCTTTGTGAAAATATACATTTTTCATCTAAATCTATATAACGGCCTGTTTGTAAAATCGATTTTTTAACAGAAAACAATTGAAATGGTACAAAAAAAACAAATAGAAAAACAAAC
This sequence comes from candidate division TM6 bacterium GW2011_GWF2_32_72, assembly GCA_000989525.1. GTDB lineage: Bacteria > Babelota > Babeliae > Babelales > GWF2-32-72 > GWF2-32-72. The sequence goes on along the minus strand of LBON01000010.1, from coordinate 6,942 downwards.
TTCTTCAAAATTATTTCCTTTAAATCTTATTTTTTTAAAAAATCAAATTATCTGAATATGAATTAGAAAAACAATCATTTTTAGACAATGTCTAAAAATCAAACCCCCAAAGCCTCAAGGAATGGATTTTTTTTACGCAACCGTTTATCAAGATCCATTAAAGGCTCAATAATTTCATTCATTTGACCTTCCATAAACATATCAAGTTTTTTTAATGTTATATCAACTTGATGGTCAGTAACTCTATTTTGAGGGAAATTATAAGTTCGAACTTTTTCTGATCGCATCCCAGATCCAACCATATCTTTTCGTTTTTGTCCTTCTTCAGCCGCCTGTTTTTCAATTTGAGCCGCTAAAATACGCGATTTAAGAACCTTCATGGCTTTTGCTTTATTTTTATGCTGCGAACGCTCATCTTGACACGAAACCACAACACCTGTTGGTATATGTGTAATTCGAACAGCAGAATCAGTTGTATTAACGTGTTGACCACCAGCACCACTTGCCCTGTAAACATCGATTCTCAAATCTGCTGGATTAATTTCCATTTCAGCGTCATTTTCAACTTCTGGAAAGACTGCAACAGTAGCCGTTGAAGTATGTACTCGGCCGGCAGTTTCTGTTTGCGGAACTCTTTGAACCCGGTGAACACCGGCTTCACGCTTGAGCGCACCAAAGGCACCCTTGCCCTTAATATTCAAAACGGCTTCTCGCAAACCCCCTAAATCTGTGTAATTAAGACTTTCAACAACTGGCTTCCAACCCCTGCTTAAAGCATAATTTGTATACATTCTAAGAAGATCGGACCCAAATAAAGCGGCTTCTTGACCACCAGCGCCAGAACGAATTTCTATAAATGCTGAACGCGAACCATGTTCATCCTGAGGATATATCAAATCTTCTAATTCAACATTTAAATGCTTATAATCTCTGGCCAAAGAATTAAGTTCTTCTTGATAAAGCTCATGCCATTCAGGATCCGTAGACTCGTTTAAAGCCTTTTGGACGTCCTCTTGCTTCTGCAAAACAACGTCCAATTTTTTTTTCTTTTCTAAAATTTCACCTAAAACAGAGTACTCTTTTTGAACAACGTTTCTTTCGTTACTAGAAACATCGCCAGAGGCTATTTTTTGAGAAAGCTCATCATGCCTTTTTTGAATAACATCCCACTGGGAAATCATATAATTTCAACCAACAGTTATTTATTTTTTTTGAATTTATTAAATTTATTTTCGAACTTTTCAATTCTACCTGCTGTATCTACAAATTTTTGTTCACCTGTAAAGAATGGGTGACAAGCAGAGCAGATAGTTTGTTTAAGAGAAGGTTGAGTAGATCTTGTAGTAAATGTGTTACCGCATGCGCAATGGGCTTCTACTACAAATGATTCTGGATGAATATTTTTTTTCATATAATTTTACCTTTAATTTAAGCTTAAAAAACAGAATTTATGACCAATTATCCCCTAAAAACGGGGTTTTGTAAAGGAATTGTTAAATCTAAAAACTAATGAGTAAGCCGACTGATTTCCGATGCAATCGATGTTTTAATCATTTTTATTAGATTTTCAATGTTTTTACGATTTCCTTCAAAAATAATTCCTTCACCAGGTGTCAATATTATTTTAACATTTTGACCTTCTAGACTAGCAATCATTCTTCCTTCACTTAACTGAACATTACTATGTAAAGATTTATTTTGATCTATTATACCTAGAATAATGTTAAACATTTGTGATGTACCAAAAGTATTAAAAACACCAAGATTCAAAATATAATCTTCTTCAAGCTCCGAAGCTTCTGCTTCAGCATCTTGCATTGCAAAGCCAATGGAAAGCATAATTGGTGTAGCAATAGTTGTTAATACAATAACAACTACACAAATTATGTACTGCTCTTGTGTAATAACAGCGGCACCATTTAAAATAGTTGCTATAACTAAACCAACTTCACCTCGAGCAATCATAGAAGAACCAAAAATAAAACCTTCCAACCAACTCCAATGTGCGCTATTTTTTGTTCCAGAAAGATTTGCCAAGATTGTAGCAGCGTAACAACCCACAATTTTAGAAATCATAGCAACTAGCAAGAACACACATGCAACACCCCATTGTCCAAGAGTTAAAACACTTATATCAACTTGCAAACCGATGGAACCTAAAAATAATGGAAGCAAAACTGAGTTCAAATAAGGTGAAATAGTTTTTTCCGCTCTATGAGAAGTATCCGCCCCTTTATAAAACAATCCTGCAAAATAGGCACCTGTGATTCCGGCCAGACCACCAAAAAGCTCTGCTCCTGCAAAATATGCCATCATAACTATATTGGCAAATGGCGCAATTAAATGGAGATAATCTTTTTGCTGGAACCAACGAGTAATTTTAGGCAGCACGTAATGACCAAACAAAAAAAACAATATAAATGCGGCCAACATATAACCCAAAGAAACTGGTAAGTTAATACTATGCCCCACAGATGCTGTATGACCACCAAAAATACCTGTTTGAAGACAAATGTTAAAAATAGAAAGCAAAACTACTGCAAAAATATCATCTATAATAGCAGCGCCCAAAGTAGCCTTAGAAGTTTTTAAATGCATTTTTTTCTGAGCAACCAACATAGCAACGGGAATAGAAACACTTGTTGCAGCAAATATCAATCCCATTCCAATAGAACTTACAAGTGAAAAGCTGCTAGGCCACAACAAATATTCGACAGCTACAAGCATACCAATAGGCATCAATGCACCTAAAATACCGGCCCCAGTTGCAGTGACACCTACTTTTAAAATATCTTTAATATCCGTTTCATGCCCTGCTATCCAAAGTAAATATGAAACAGTCAACGCTGCAGAAATTAATAAAACTACAAAAATAAATAAATCAGAAGATGAAAGCAAATAAACCTGCTGTGTTACAGAATCAACTAATTTAAGAGGTTCTTGAAAAATGGCAAATTGCTTAATATTAATCAAAGAAGGACCTAAGATGATACCGCCAGTGATTTGACCGGCAATAACAGGAAGTCTAAATAATTTTTTTAAAATCTTGCCAAAAAATAATGTACCACCCAATAAAACCGCCAAGAACAAGGCGAATCTAGCCACAAAAGCAACATCCAAACCCTTACTAATAAGAACATTTTCTGGTATGGTCAAACGATCCACTGCATCCATTATATTTACAGAAAATAATGAAACCAAAAACAATAGGATTTTCACAATGATTCCTTCCTTAAAATTAACCTTTAAACAAACCAATTATTTCAATTTATATTCAACCAATCTTTTAAGTAACTCAAAAAAGACGCAATAGCTATAATAAACTAACTGAGAAAATACGTAAACAAAAAGGAAAACTTATGAATTATGACCGTAAATACATGCAATTAGCAATAGAAAAATGCAAAGAAGGGATAATGCAGGGACAAAGCCCTTTTGGTGCATGCATAGTCAAAAATAACGAAGTTGTAAGCTGCGAACACAATATAGTCTGGAAAAGCACCGACATTACGGCCCATGCAGAAATAAATGCAATCCGAGTAGCTTGCAAAAAGCTAAATTCTATTGATCTTTCTGGATGCACAATTTATTCAACCTGTGAGCCATGCCCAATGTGTTTTGCAGCTTGTCATTGGGCCAGGATAGACAAAATCGTTTTTGGAACGTCGATTGAAGATGCAAAAGAAACAGGATTTAACGAACTTCAAATTTCTGATGAAACATTAAAAAAACTCGGAAACAGTAACGTAGAAATTGTCTCCGGATTTATGAAAGGAGAAAACCAAGAACTGTTCAATCTGTGGAAATCAAAAAAAAATAAAGAATATTAACAAATAAATTTAGGAATAAAATGTTAAAAAAATTAATGCTCTCAATCTGTTTAATTACCTTTTCAACTACAAAACCAATGAAAGACACAATAAAAGATTTGACTAGATTTGCTAAATTAGATCAATTCGACAATCTAGCAAAAGTTGAAGAAGCTCTCATTAATATTGAAGAGATGAATGAATTGCAACGCGAATACTTGCTTTACATAATTTTAAATTTAAAATGCCTCAATCCTAAACTAACAGAACAAGAAGTCAACGCTCAAATAGCATTAGCTACACATAAAAATGAAGAACTTAGTGAATTCAATTTACGAACATTAATAGTACAAGCAGCTCGTCAAAAAAATGATCATGCTTTACAAATGTTAAAAAATATACGCATTACTGCTTTCCCCGAAAGCCTCTTTTTACACAATCTATGCTGCTCATTTTTAATGAAAATCATTAAATGCGAAGCTTGTGCTCAAGAAATAGAAGACAACCCAGAAAAACTTCCCTGCGGACATCAATTCCATCTAAATTGCGCAATAAAGCATCTAAGCAAAACAGGCAGATGCCCTATCTGCCAAACACAGGCACCTCAATTTAAAATAATAAAAATAAACTCCGACGATATATCACACATTCAAACATTTCTAAGCCAAATAAAAAACACCTTGGCAGCCGAAGATTTTCAAAAAACCTTTGGACCATGGGAACTACTCGAACCAACAACCGAAAACACACGGACGATATTCTCAATCATGCACCAAATGTATGAATTTAAAAAACCATTTGAACAAGCATTATCAAGCATTATGAAAGAATGCATATCAGAAGAATCCAAGCTTAAAGAACTTGATGCGAACTCTACAATAATTTTAGAACTCACAAAGGATGTCGTGAATGAAAAAGACTTTCAAGCGCTACTCCAGCCCTGGCTAGATCTGCCAAAAACCCCCAATAATATTAGAATAGTTAACAACGCCATACAATTCATAGGATTCTATTGTTGTTACTCACAAGGCGGAACACAAAACGTAGAAAAAATATTAATTTAATTAATTCCAAAAGGCCCGGAAGTACTTCCGGGCCTTAATTTTTGGTTGTCTGCAGCAAATAAAAAACGACCCCAATTTCTTGGAGTCGTTAATTTTTATTTGGTCCCAGTTAAACTGGCGGGGCTGACGAGACTCGAACTCGCGACCTTTCACGTGACAGGCGAACGCTCTAACCAAACTGAGCTACAGCCCCAACCGAATCTTTTTTAAATTTTGGCTCCTCGGACTGGACTCGAACCAGTGACCTAACGATTAACAGTCGTGTGCTCTACCAACTGAGCTACCGAGGAACTTAATTTTTTATTGGAATATTTCAATTTTTGGTGGGCGGTACTGGACTCGAACCAGTGGCCACTAGTTTGTAAGACTAGTGCTCTACCAACTGAGCTAACCGCCCATTTAATCAATAAGACAAAGGGAAGTGTAAATGAAAATATTTTGAAAGTCAAAGATTTTTATCAATAAACTCTTTATTAAGATACCGTTTTTATCTATTATGTCCAAAACAAATTAATTCTATCACCCAATCACCCTTTTAGGAGAAGCCAAATGGCAAAAATATCCAACCATTTAACCCTCAGCAATCTGTTCTTTTTTTTAATTTTTATCAATATGGCACCATACCTATTTAAAAGCATTTTTTTACAATATTCTAAGATGCTGGAACCACGAACAAAAGTTGCCCAAATAGATATAACAGGGGTCCTCACAAATTCCACACGCACTATCAAATATCTTAAAAAATATTTTGAAGATGATTCAATCAAGGCAATATTATTAAAACTTGAAACTCCTGGCGGTGCAACAGGCACAGCACAGGCAATATTCAATGAAATCAAAGCACTAAAAAAAGAATTTCCAAAACCAATCGTCGCAATTACAGAAAATATCTGCGTTTCTGGTGGTTATTACATAGCAATTGCAGCGGATCACATAATTTGCGCCCCAGGCTCAGCCTTAGGCAGCATTGGCGTTCTTATTCCATATCAATTTAAATTAAAACAATTTGTCGAAGGTTATAACATTCAATACAAACCAGTATCATCAGGAGCCTACAAAATGGCTTTAGACCCATTCCTTGACAATACACCCGAACAAACCGCTATGTTACAAGATTTAACTGACAATATTTATGAACAATTTACACAAGATGTAGCAACTCAAAGAAAACTTTCCTTAAGTAAAACAAAAGAATGGGCAAATGGTAAAATTTTTACGGGACAACAAGCCCTTAAATTAAACATGGTTGATGAGCTTGGGTCAATTTCAAATGCCATTCAACGAATCAAAGAAAAGGCTCTTATTGAAGGTAAAATTGAATGGATAAGACCGGTACCAAAATCACCTTTTGCAAAACTTTTTGGTCAAGCAGATGAAGATGAAGATAGCGCTCTTGACACACTAGCTTCTTGGTTTGGTGATAAAATTTTTAGTAAATTAGAAGAGAGATTTGCTGGAATTGTTTCAAGGTAATTTATTTAAATTTTTGATTTTATCATTATTTATTTTTGTTACTTTTTTGATTATTTAATTATTTTTGATTATTTAATTATTAATTATTTAATTATTTTTGGTCATTTTAAAATTTGTAAAATTACTGGTTCTTCTTTAATTTTTTATTATTTATTTGGTTAGTTAATTTTAATTTGTTTTTTGTTTTATTAAAATTTGTAAGTTTACGGTTCATGATTTGCAGGGGTGTTGTTCTTCTTTAATTTTTTTTAATTATTTTGATTTTTTATTAATTAATTATTGATCTTATTAAAATTTGTAAGTTTACTGTTCATGATTTGCAGGGGGTGTTGTTTTGAACACCCCCTAACTCCCCCCAAATTTAAGGGCAAGCCCTTAAAAATCCCAACGGAATCCAATTGTCGCGCAAGCTACGCTTGCTTCTCGCCGTCCGAGATTCCTAATAAGGAGCCTTCAATATCTTGTCACTTAAAAGTTAATACCGGCGTTTAAGCCAATAAGGCTTGTTAATAAACAATAATTAAACGTGGTTAAAAATTGAAACATCCTAAGCGACTATCGCTGACCAACGGGGTACGAGCCCTTAAGGTTATAAA
>LBON01000009.1 GCA_000989525.1 candidate division TM6 bacterium GW2011_GWF2_32_72 | reverse complement strand
TGAGGCATATCAGGCAAAAAATAAAAATGTGAATAATACACAAATAAAGCTTGTCGGAGTTAACTTTTCTAGCGAAGCTAAAAATATAAATGAATATTTGATGCAAGATTTAGTTTAGGTTTGGTTTAGATTTTTGTGCAATAACCCACAAGAACTATGTGCAGTAAAAACTGTGCTTACAGATATTCTAGGTTTAACTTTAGAGCCATTGGCAGAAAAAGAAGTCCAGATAGCTCCAGAGATACAAAAATTAATTGATGATCGTGCGCAAGCAAGACTGGATAAAAATTGGGCGTTAGCTGATCAAATTCGCGATCAATTGGCTGTGCTTGGTGTTGAGGTACAGGATAAGAAGTTGAAGTAAAATTTTTACGAAATTTTTTTGATTTTAAAAAGTAAGAGGGGCTGCGTTTTATTTTGCAGCCCTTTTTCTTTATATTTTTATAAAGTATTTTGTTCTCTTAGTTCTTATTCTCATGATTATTTTTGGTTTTTAATTTTGATAAAGCTTCAATTATATCTTTATGACCATTCTTGGTAGCATAATAAAGTATTGAATTTCCAAAAAAATCGGTTTTTGTAAAATTTAGATTAGGATTATCGTTGATTATTTTAAGTGCGATGTTTTTAGTCCATTCATTAAGTTTATCTTGCATGATTTGAAGAAGTGTATCTTCTGGGTATTTTGTGGATAATAATTCAACTATATTTTTATGTTTATTTGAAATAGCGTCCAATAATATTGATCTATATTTTACAGGATTATTTAAATAAAAATTTTTATTTTTATTGATTATTTGAATTGCGATATTTTCACTCCAATCTATAGAAGTTTTGTCTAAGATTTTTATGAGTAGATAGTTTGGATCTTTTTTAATTGCTTGATCAATTATTATATCTATTGTTTTATTTTTTGTTTTAACATACAGTATTGAGTCTAAAAGATTTGATTTAAGTTGTTCGTTTGTGAATATTTTATCAATAAATTGTTGGATTGGTTTTTTAAAGATTTGTTCTTCAAATAGTCCTTTTCGTGCAATTGTTATCATAAATTTTAGCTTATCTTGATCTGCTTTTGAAGGCATGCAATAAAACAAGAGATTTTGCATTTTAATATCTGTTTTTTCTAATATGTTTAGATCTGTAAGTTTTTCTAATATGTTTAGATCTGCAAGCAAAATAAATAGTGGTAAAAGTTTTTGTTTGTTTTTTTTATCATAAAAATGGACCCCAGGTTCTTTTCCATGACAATTTATCCCAAGTCTTTCTTTAAAATTATTAGAGTAATTCATGATAATATTATCTCTTGCGGGGAATTTAATATATGCATGACCAGATTCAATATGTAGATCAAAATTAATATCGAATTTAGGGTATTCAATTTTTATGTTTATTATTCCGAATGAGCCGCTTATTTTTACTTTATTTTCTGATATTTCAAAATTTGGTATACTTGGTTTACGTGAGCTATCTAACTCGTATGAAAAAGTAATCTTTCTAGGATTTTTATTAATTTGTTTTTGGTCATCAGTGCTTAATTTTTTTGAAATAAATTTAAATATTTTATTTAAAAAGTCTTGTGCATTTTCTGGGTTCTCTATTATTTTATTAAAGTTATTTATTTCTAAGGTTTTTGGATCTTTGTGATTGTCTGTAATTTCTAGGCCTAAATTGAAAAATTCGTTTAATATTTTTATTAAATTTTCGATTCTTGTATTTAAATTATAGTTGATTGTTTTATCGTTAATGTTTTTTTTGTCGAAATATTCTATACCGGGTTTATTTTCTATTATATTTATCCAGTTTTTGAATTTAGTATTTATTATTGATGGGTTTATAAGACTTCCTGAGTCAGTTTTTTCTTTAAATACTTGATCAATTATATTTATGAAGAATTCACTTGATTTAGAGCTATCTGGTAGAAGTGTAAGGTCATAGGTTTTGTTTGTTGGATTATAAAGTAAAATACTCAATGTGTCCAGTATTGCAGATTCAAAACAGGTAGTAAATTCATACTCTGATCTTTTATTATTTTTATATTGAAATTCCATATTGTTTTTTTGAAATTCCATTTTAGGTGAATCGATAATTGGAGGGAGATTTTTTATTCTTGTTGCAGTAATTGAGCTGTAAGTTGACAGGTCATATTCTTTTACGATTTTATCAATTTTGAATATATCATGTAAATTTTTTATAGCATTTTCAAAATTTTTATATTCTTCTTTGTATTCTTTTATTGGTATTATAGTATTTAAAATTTTTTTATCTATCGGGTTTATGAATAAAAGTAAATTTATCAAAGATTCATCTTGATTTTCTGATGTAAATTTATCTTCAAAAAACGCCCATAATATTGCTTCTGCTGTTTCTGGTATAAAGTCTTGGCTTGCAGCTAATTTTTCAATTTCTTCAATTATTTTAGTTGTGTTATTTTTTATATTACTTGTTTTTTTTTCTATTTCATTTATTTGTAGATTATTGTCATTAAATTTCTTTAATTTTTTTTGAAAGTCTAGATTATCTTTTTTTGCCTTTTCAATTTCTTTTAAAAGCAGTTGATTTTTAGTGCGAGATTCTTCTTTTTCTTTGAGTTCAGTTTTTTTGATTTCTGCTTCACTTGCTTGGTTTTCTTTAGTTAGTGTTTTAATTATTTTCTTTAATTTTTCTATTTCTGAGTCTGATTTTTTTAGTTCACTTTTAATTTCTTCTGTATTTTTATTAGAAGCGATTTTTTTAGTATTTTCATCATTTTTTTTATTAAGCTCTTCGATAGCCTTTTTAATATCATTTTTTACTTTGTAAGGTAATTTATTTTTGATATAGTCATCACATTGGCTATTCCAGGCTGCTGCAATTTTTTCACGCTCTTCTTTATTGCCGTTTTCGAACGTTCTAATATATTTTAAAATTTGGCCTAATATTTGAGGAGTAATCTCAGAAACAGGGGCAAGCTCAGTAGGTTTTAATTGTTCATTTTCACTTATTTTATGCCAAAAGGATGTTATTACTTTTTTTGCTAAATTATCTTCTGGCGCAAAATCATAGACATTTTCAATCCATCCCTTGGCCTTTAACGCCTGACCGATACCTATAACATCTGGAGTGAATATTTCGTATAGGCCTTTAATTGGAGGTATATAGGCTTTAATTTTTGTTGGAGTATTTGTAATTAAGATTGTTAGTGTGCTAATTGTTAGTATCATGCGATTTGTGTATTTTTTTAGAATCATTATTTTTCCCTTTTTTTAATAAAAAATAAACATAATAATAAAATACAAATATTTGTATGTAGATTGTAAGTTTTGTATGTAGATTGTAAGTTTTTTCGCGAAAAATTACATAACAGGGGGGGTTAATTTTTTTAAAATTGGTTTTTGATAAAATTAGAGGGGGATTTGTTTTTGGTGTGAGGGGGGTTGGTATAGGAAGATTTTAAACGTTATGCAAAAAAAGTTGTAGATAAAGCCCAATATTGTTAATATTGACATCAATAGTTTTATAAAAGGGGTTTTGGTTTAAAATAGTAGTAAAAAAAATTTGTGTTACTTTTTGTTGTAAGGGTGATTTTATGAAGAAGCTTCCAATAGGTTTACAGACATTTTCAAAAGTTATAAATGGTGACTATGTTTATGTTGATAAAACAAAGTATATTTATGAATTAATTCAAGAAAATTGTGTCTTCTTTTCGCGTCCACGTCGATTTGGTAAATCACTTTTATGTTCTACGCTTTGCGAACTTTTTTCTGGTAATCGCGATCTTTTTAAGGGATTGTGGATTGATAAAAATACAGACTATTCATGGTCAGTGAATCCAGTAATTTATTTAGATTTATCAATGAGAGATTCGGATGCGCCTGAAGATTTAACAAGTAGCTTAATGCGTAAGCTTAATAAAATTGCAAAATCATATAAATTGATTAAAATTGCTCAAACTACTCCGGGAGAAATGCTAGAAGATCTTATTGTTTTATTACAAGAAAAGTTTGGGCAAAATGTTGTAATAATTATTGATGAATATGACTCGCCAATAATAAATCATATTGAAGACTTGCAAAAAGCAAAAGAACTTCAAGAAGTATTGAGAAAATTTTATACCTGTATTAAGGGTCTTGATAAGTATCTTCGCTTTGTGTTTATTACTGGAATTACTCGTTTTTCCAAGACGAGCATTTTTTCTGGCCTAAACCAATTGGATAATATTTCTATGGATTCTAGATTTGCGCATCTTGTTGGTTACACAAAAGACGAAATTAATTTTTATTTTCATGAGCATTTGCAGAAAATCGCAGATGCTAAAAAAGTTGTCGAAAGTGGAGATGTTGAAGAAATAAAAAATAAGATTCATGCCTGGTACAATGGGTATTGTTTTTGTGATGAGGAGCAAGAAGTGGATGGTAAAGAGTTGGTAAGACTTCATACGCCATTTTCTGTGCTTAATTTTTTACATAAAGCAAAGTTTAGAAATTATTGGTTTGAATCCGGGACTCCGACATTTTTAATCAAAGTTTTAAAGCAAAAAAATTATCCAATCGAGTCATTTGAAAATTTAAAAGCTAATATGAATGAACTTATGTCGTTTAATATTGAAAATATACCACTGGCAGCACTGCTTTTTCAGGCTGGTTATGTAACAATAAAAGATTATGATTCTGTGTATGACCGTTATGCTCTTGAGATGCCGAACTATGAAGTAAAAGATTCGCTGCTAAAATGTATTTTGGCCGTAATGACCGAGCATAGCTCTTCGACGATTAATACTGAATTAATAGACTTGCGCATTGCATTAGAAAAATTAAAAAGTTTTATTCAACAATACCATACACTATTGCAATAGATAACGAAAAATATTACCAGACGATTTTCTTTTTGCTTTTGCAGTTAGTTAACCTAAGACCTGATGTTGAAAGAGCTACAAATGTTGGACGCATTGATTTGTTAGTGCAAACAAATAAAGTGTTATATATTTTTGAGTTTAAATTAAACGGATCGGCTAAAAAAGCATTACAACATGAGGCATATCAGGCAAAAAATAAAAATGTGAATAATACACAAATAAAGCTTGTCGGAGTTAACTTTTCTAGCGAAGCTAAAAATATAAATGAATATTTAGTACGAGATTTAGTTTAGGATTTTAAAATAGAGAGTGATTTTTTGCGTAAAAAATAGCGGCTGTTTTAAAATAAAGCAGCCGCTATTTTTAAATTTCTTTATTAGTTAAAAGAAAAATTATCCGAAATATTTTTCTAATTTTTCTTTTAGGTCTTCTTTGCTTATGTATCCAACTTCTTTTGCAACAATTTGATTATTTTTTATAAAAATAAAAGCAGGGATAGAGGATATGCCGTATTTTATTGCAAGTTCTCTAGATTCATCTACGTTTATTTTACATATTTTGTATTTGTCGCCAATTTCTTTTTCAAGTTCATCTAAAATTGGAGTCATATGTTGGCAAGGTCCGCACCATGGAGCATAAACATCTATTAAAACTGGAATTTTTGAATCTTCGATTTCGATTTTGTGATTTTCATTTGTGATTATTAAAACAGCCATATTTTCTCCCAAATAATTATAAGTTATAACTTTGTATTTTTTAAATTGTGATATATTAATAAGTTACCATAAATAAGCCGGAAAATAAAATATTGCATGTGTATCTTTATTAAAAAAATATGCATGCAATATTTTATTTTGTTATATTTTACTATAATTTTTTGTTGTTTACCTCGAAACTTTCTTGAGTCTTTTCTTCTTTTATTTTATTTTTTTTCTCAAATTCTCTATCTTTATAGCCTTCTATTGATAGCTTTGAAAGACCTTTAAAATTAACTTTTGATTCTATTGGTCCAGCAGGATTTTTTATATCAAAATGTATGTTTTTTCTTAGCTCTATTAAGTAACTGTTTTTTGTTTTATCATTTGATATTACAATTATTTCTATAAATTCATTAGTTATTTTATCTGGTTGTCCATATTTTTTATCTCTGAATTCCCATATTACTGGATTATTATTTTCTCGTTTTGTTTCTATAGATTTTATTTCAGAAAGATCAAGCCTAACGTCTTCTAGTAGGTCCCTAGGGTTGGATTTTAGTATATGAGACTTTGGATCTATGTCTTGAGTAAATGTTGTTGGCGTAACATAAACAGGTATTTGTTTGAAAATATTATCTATAGATATGTTCTCAATTTCTTTTTCTTGGTCTTGATTACCTATGGTTATTATTGTTCCGTAAAAATTTATTCTGTGTTTATGGTTACCAGAAATATCGCTACTTTGTTTTGCCCAGTTTGCGAGAAATAAAATGGTTGAAGTAAAGATTAGGGAGATAATAAATTTTTTTTTCATATTAGCCCTTCTTAATTTTTTTAAAATTATTTTTATACGTTCAATAAGTACTATATTTTTTACTAAAAATTATAGTAATTGTGCAATAAATTAGTTGAATTTTATAAATTATTGATATACAAAGGCAATAATTATAGAGTAATAAAAGAGTTTTTATAGTGTATTTTATTTTTATAAAGAAGGAGATTTTTATGGACTTTCGAGGGTATCAATCTGAGCAGGGTGAACATTCGGTTGTAAATTTTATTTATAAAGTTTATGGTTGGATGTCTATTGGTCTTGCTATTACAGCAGGAATATCTTTTTATATTTTTAAAAATCCAGCTATTGCTGAACCTGTATTAAAAAATCCATGGTTGTTATTTGGGTTGATAATATTGCAATTTGTTTTGGTAATAGCATTGTCAGGTTTTGTTTTAAAAATGTCTTTTCCTGTTGCATTCATGATGTTTGCTTTTTATGCTGCAATGGTTGGGATAACTTTATCTTTTATATTTCAGGTTTATACAGCTAGCTCGATTTATTCTACTTTTTTGATAACATCAGGTATGTTTGCAGTAACCTGTTTGTACGGATATTTTACAAAAGCAGATTTAACATCTGTTGGTAGCTTTGCTTTTATGGCTTTAATAGGTTTAATATTAACAGGTTTTGTTAATATTTTTCTAAAAAGTGCGATGCTTGATTATGTATATTCAGTAGCTGGAGTGATTATTTTTACATTATTAACAGCTTATGATTCACAGCAAATAAAGGCGCTAGCAAGAAAGTTAATGTTTACGGGCGAAGTGCGAAATAAGATTGCAATTTTAGGTGCGCTTACTTTATATTTAGATTTTATTAATTTATTTTTATTTTTATTAAGATTTACCGGCAGAAGAAGCGAATAAAATTTTAATAAATTTTTTTAGAGGTTTGATATGAATAGATATTTAAAATATAATTTTGTAATTGTTTTTGTTTTAACTGTTTTTTATAATTTTATTGCTTTGGCGCCAGCTGCAAAAGCTGTTGTTTCTGGAATGAATGACTCTGTTGGAGTTGAAGGTTTTGATGAAAAGGCATACTCTGATTCAAGAAAAGTTGACGTGAAAAATTTAGTTGATAAAGCAGTACAATATTTTGAAAAAAATGATTTTGGCAAATCAATGAATGCATTTAGTTATTCAAAAGAATTTATTGACGGCGAATTGCATTTATTTGTTTACGATTTTAATAATGTTTGTTTAGCGCATGGTCAAGATCGTTATTTGATATGGCAAGATAGAACAAATTATAAAGATATTCTTGGTAACCCTGTTATAAAAATGATTATTGATAAAGCTAAGACTGGTAGTGGATGGATAAATTATCAAAAAGATAATGCTACAAAAATTGTTTATGTTAAAGGCGCCCAGAAGGATGGCAAAAAATATGCTATAGGTTCTGGTTTTTATCCATTATCAAAAAAAGATGCTACTGTTTCTTTAGTTAGAAATGCGGTTGAAACTTTTAATAATGTAATGAAGTCTGGAGGATCAACACAAGCCGTTTTTAGTGAATTTAGTTATTCTTTGGGTCGTTTTATTAACGGAGATTTGTATCTTTTCGCATTAGATTTTAAAGGTAAGATAGTTGCTCAGGGAGATATTCCTGGAATTATTGGGACAAGTGCAATTGATTATAAAGATTCTGCAGGACGGTTTATAAATAGAGAAATTATAGAAGAATTACAGACAAAAGATATCGGAATTTGGACTGAGTACATTTCTAAAGGTGCAAAAAAGCTAACATATGCCGAGAAAGTTATAGATAGGGATGGAAATAAATATTTTATTGCTTGCGGTTATTACCCAGATACAGATCGTAAGGCCGTTGTTGAGCTTGTAAAAAAGGGCTATGCATATATGGCAAAAAATGGTGCAGCGGCAGCAAGTAAAGAATTTTCCGAAAGAACTAAGAAAGATTATAGAAACGGAGATTTGTTTTTAGTTGTTTATGATATTAAAGGAAAATGTATAGCTCATGGTGCAAATTATGATTATATAGGAATTAATCAATGGAATGTAAAAGATGAGACTGGAAAATATCCAATAAGACAAATGATTGATAAGGCCAAAGCTGGTGGCGGTTGGGTAGACTATAAAGTTAAGAATAGTTACATGTTTAGGTATGTTGAAGAAATAGTTGTTGCGGGTGAAAAGTATGTTATTGGATGTGGAATATTTCCAACATCAAAGCCTGAGACTATGCAGCTTATTGTAAAGGATGCAGCTGGATCTATAAGAGATTTGGGCCCCGAAAAAGCATTTGGAGAATTTATTAAACGAAGTGGTAAGTTTGTAAAAGGCGATTTAGAAATATTTGTTTATGATTTTTCAGGTTTATGTTTGGTTTATGGCTCTGATTATAATATGGTATGGAAAGATATGCTTACAGCAAAAGATGATGATGGTCGTCAATATGTAAAGCTTATAATTAATACGGCCAAAGATGGTTCTGGGACAGTTATCTATAGAGATCGTGGTAGATTGAAAACAGTTTATGTCATGAAGGTTGAAAAAGACGGAAGATCTTACGCTGTTGGATCAAGCTTCTTTATTAAGTAGATTTTATATTATCGTTTGTTTTAAAATGCAATTAGATAAGAAATACAAAAACCCGGCTTGTTTTTCAAGCCGGGTTTCTAATTTTAAAGGAGAGGAAGGGATTCGAACCCTTGAGCCTTATTCAGGCTAACGGTTTTCAAGACCGCCGCATTCGACCACTCTGCCACCTCTCCAAATCTTTAAAGTCAAAATTTCAATATATTATATAATTTTAAATAAAAAAAATTATAAAGCAAGTCTTTTTATCTTATTAAAGTCACGGGACTGATTATATTTGTTTATTTATAAATTAAACCTATTGCTGTAAGAGTTGCGCTTATAGCAATTCCCAAGGCACTTATGCTGATAGATGCGATTGAAGATTTACGATTTTGTTCTGCGGCTATGTAGGCTTGTTCTAGAGCACTTTTAGATATTAGGTAACTAATGCCGCCCCCCAAAGCTGTGCAAGCAATAGTTATTGCGCAACCAGCAAGTCCATATTCTTTAATATTTTTTAGCATGCTTTTATTTGATTCAGCATTTTTATCTACTGATATACCGGTTTGTATTTTTTTGCTTGTTTCGATGAAATCTTTTTTTCTTAAAATAATATTTGTAGGGGCGTTTTTTTCAGAATCTTCAGTAGTTTTTTTTGGTAATCTTATTATTGCTTTAAGAAAAGATTCGGCTACAAGTTCTTCAAGTGATCTAATAGAAAAACCATTAGTTATTTTTGCAATATAAGAAAAGTCATTAAATGAATTTTCACAAGCTATTTTTATATTATCGCTTGAAGTTTCTTTTTTATCTGTTATTAAATATTTTATAATTTTTTCTCTTTGTGGTTGGTTTGGCAGTTTAACTTCTATTCTTTTGCAAAAACCAATTCTATCTTTAAATTTTGCATCTATTTGATCGATATTATTCGTTGTCCAAACAAGAATAAAATTTGGTTTTTTTTCTATCATGTCCATCATTTGTGCGATAGCAGCAGATTTATTTCTATTGAGATTGTCTTTGTTATCGTTTTTTCCAACTAAAGCATCGGCTTCATCAATAATTATAACGCACGGGGTCCCATCTTCTAGTAAGGGGGCGATCTCTTCGCTCAAATTTACTTCTTCAGATTGTTTATACATAGTGCCTAAAAATCCAGAATTAATAAAAATAAGTTTATAGTTCAGTTTTTTTGCAATCAAGACTCCAAGAGTTGATTTGCCAGTTCCGTTTGGACCATGCAAAACAACTACTCTTGGCAGGTGTCTTGCAAAATTGTTACTTAGCGTTTTTTGCCCAAGTCTTTTGTGGCCTATTATTAGATCTTTTAACGACTGTGGACATAATTCTTTGTAGATAAATTTTTTAAAATTTTCTGGCATTTCAGGATCTTGAAGCATCAATTTTGATTTTGTTGGTGTTTGATATGTTTCTGCGATATTTGACCATGGAAATTTTTTTAATAAAATATCATCTAAATTTATTTGGTTAGGCGTTTCTTCGTCTGAAAGTTCAGTTTTATAATTTTCTTCATTTGTAGACGGGTTATAATCGCACTCAGAAAAATCGTTACAGCATGAACAACAAGGGCAACAATCTAAATCATTATTAGTATCAGCACTTATTTGCGTATTAAATAAGCTTGAAAGAATTATTGCTGTTAAAAAAATTATTTTTTTATGTTTCATTTTAGTATCCTTTAGTTAAAAGTTTTTGTTACAGTTTTATTTATTTAGTTAATATTTCTATTAAAATCCAAATATTAGATCCTATTTTCAGGATTACCGTTAGGATCTAAGTATTTTAGGGCTACATTTTTATATTTACTAAATTTATCAAGAAAGTATTTATTTATTCTGTGTATATAATAAACATTTTTTATTATATATTTTTCGACTTTTTTTATTGTTTTGTTTGTGAGTTTGTTATTTGTTGTAGCTTCTACGTTATTAAATATTTTGTTTGTTAATTTAATAAGCTCAAGAACTTTAAAAGAGGGTAAAGATTTTATCTCTACAGGCTTTTGCTTAAAGTCTTGATTTTCTTTTGTTTGTAAAATTTGTGTATTTTTTTCTTTTAAAATGTCATTTGCTTGGCGAAGTTTGTCTTCGATAATGCTGCTTTGAGCCATTAAGTTAGCACACTCTCTCCTTTGATCTAAAAGTTTAGTTAAGACAGTTAGTTTTTCTGATTGTGGGGTTTGGTCAAATATCTCTTTACACATGCTTGGACCGAAAGCATTAATGGAATTATCAAGTTTATATTTTTCTTTTTCTAGAGCATTGATTCTCGCAACTAGATTTTTGGCGCTTAGATTATAAAAATTTTCATTCATGCGGCCATCTTCTAGAATTAAATTTTTGTATTTATCAGAGAGGTTTTTAGTTTGTTCGTTTAGATAATTAGGATTTATGTTTTTTTGTTGGTATGCATTTATGATTTGTCCTATTTGGGGAAAAATGCGTGCTTCAATTTTTAAAGCATTATAAGATTTTTGAAAGCTTGCTTTTTGTTCGATTTGTAGTGGTGTTAGTTGATTTGCATTATGAGTGTGATTATAGTTGACTTTTGATTTATAGCAGCTGTCTGTAAGTTGCATGCAAAAAATATTTGATGAATAGAAAAATAAAAAACTAAAAAATACTTTATTTTTAAACATATACGATTGCCTTATATTTGCCATGATGCATGATATTTAAGATTTGTTACTAATGTCTTTGAGTTGAAAATTTTATGTTGTAATTAACGCATATCTTCGTATTCATCTATTTGGCGTTTTCTTTTATTGAAAATATCAATAGCTTCTTGTTTGCCTTCTACTAGATTTGCGTAATGCTCTGGATCTGCGATCATTTCTTTGTATCCCCAAAAAGCTTTTTCAGAATCTTCGCCTTTATAATTTTTGTATCGTTCGAAATTGAAATACCATATAATTGGTAATAGATTGTAAATTACTTCAAACAGTTCAGCTGGGTACCAAGCAGGATTATTTGTTTCTTTTTCTGAGATTAAATAATCTAGTGAATTTTTCCACATAGACATGCCATAAACTGTATATGTTTCTCCGACTTGAATCTTAAATTTAGTTTCGCTTGAATATCCTAATTCAATTGTTTTTTGTGATAAACCTGCGATGGTATTCGCAATGCATTTTACTTTCATTTATATCCTTTATGATTTTAATAATAAGAATTTTCAGAAATTGGTTTTTTTATTTCTGGATTTTCAAATTCGTCAATTTCTTCTTTTCGTTTTAAAAAAATTTCTAGAGCTTCTGGCTCTCGTTCCATTAAATCTTGATTGTGATTTTTATCATAAACAAGCTCTTTGTAGCCCCATATAGCCGTATAAAAACAATTATTTTTAACGTTTTCGTATTCTTTAAAAGTAAAATACCAAATCAATGGTAAAGTTGGGTTAACAATTTCAAATTGTTCGGCAGAATACCAGTATGGACCATCTCCTAGAAGATATTTTAATGATCCTTTCCATAATAACATTGCATACACATTACAAATTTTGCCTACAGCTATATTGCCACCATCTGTAATTGATAAACGCTTAACTTTCATTTATTATTTGTCCTATTTTATCTTTAAATTTAAAATCATCGTAAATATTTAATCGTTCATTCCATACGTAGTGTATTTCAATTCTGATTTTTTCGCCTCCAGGTCTGAAAGTATTAATTTCTCTTGAAATTTTTTCCCACCCGTCGCTTTCTGGCCATCTTTTGTCAGTCATTTTAAGGCCTTCATCGGATAGTTTTTTACATCCTTCTTTTGTAATATCCGGCAATGGATTTGACATTACTTCTTTCATTGCCAATTGTTCTTCTAAATTATTAGCAACTGTTCTTCCGGTAGATCCTTTTCCAAGGGGTTTAACCAAAGCGCTTTCTATGCCATCATATTCAATTTTTTGCGATATTGTAGGTTTTTTTGATTTCATCTATAGCTATTCGTTCGCCATCAATAAGAGTATTTTCTGCAACTTTTGCGCCATTTTGCACAGTATTTTTAAAGCCTTCCATGGGCATAATAAGACCATTTGTTGTTACAACAACAGGAGCGGGTGATTTAATTTCTAAAACTTCTTTTATAAATGCCTTAAAACTATCAAATATTTCTGTGCCAATAATTTTTAAGAATTCTCCTGCAAATTTAATAGCTTCGCCAGTTAAATATCCTGATGCTATAAATTCGCCAAGAGCGTGTGTTATTGCTAGTTTATTAGTTTCGCTTAAATTGTCGCCAACATCATCTATAAATTGTAAAACATCATGTTTTAATGTTTGTATTTTTTCTTTTGCTGCGACAGGATTATTTAAAGATTCATCGCAAAAATTTATGCATTTAGTGGTAATTGCAGTTGCTTTATTAGTAAGCACATATGCAATACCTAAGCATTTTTTT
>LBON01000008.1 GCA_000989525.1 candidate division TM6 bacterium GW2011_GWF2_32_72 | reverse complement strand
AGAACTTTTAAGGTCCAGGATGGTCCAGCAATATGGTGGTTTGATGATGCTTCAAAACGATCAAGGTTTATTGACTGGCTATGTGCAAATGAGATTTGTGTTTAAAGTTAGGATGGTGCGCCTAATAGGAGTCGAACCTATAACCTTCAGATCCGTAGTCTGACGCTCTATCCAATTGAGCTATAGGCGCGTATATAATTATGATAAGTTTTTCAAAAAAATTTGTTTTAAAATAGTGAAATAATCTTAGATATTTATTATATGGTAGTTAAGATTATTTCAAAAACTGGTGGAGAGAGAGGGATTCGAACCCTCGTGCCCGGTTTCCCGAGCTCTTGCTTAGCAGGCAAGCGCTATAGACCACTCAGCCATCTCTCCGTAGTTCCAATAAATATCAATATGTAAATGATAATAAATAAATTTCAATTTTATGCAAGTAAATATTTAATTATAGATATAATGTTATATTATTTTAAACAATTTGTACATTTTTATGTGCTAACATAAGTATAATTATTAATAAATAAATAAGAAATCTTTTGTTTTAGGGGCTTTATGGCAGTTATTTTTGAGGTAAAAGTTGTACCTAGTTCTGGGTGTAATAAGTGGGTTATGGATAAGTCTGGCAAGTTGAAGTGTTATCTTAAGAGCGCTCCAGAGCGCGGATTGGCGAATTATGAATTGATTTCTTTGATTGCTAAAGCTTTGAAATTAACAAAAATGGATGTTGAGATTGTTTCTGGGCAAACGAGTAGAAATAAGAAAGTAAAAGTATTGGCTGATATTAAATTATCAGATATTTTGGAAAAATTGGGGGTGAAGGATATAGATTTGGGCAGGCAGGGTAATATATTGGGATAAAATTTAAGTTTTTGGAAAAAGGATTGGAGAAAACATGCCTTATTATGCTTGGCAGGGTGTTAATATTTTTGGTGACATAAAAGATGGTAAGACTTTTGCCAGAACTTATGATGATCTCGATAAGTTATTATTTTCACGAAATATTGCAATTATATCTCATAAGCGGGCGAAGGTTTTTAAGTTTTTTAATAAGATTTCTCAAGATGATAAAATAAACTTTTTCAGGCAGTTGGCAGTTTTAGCTAGTTCTGGTGTTAGATTGCCAGATGCATTAATGATACTTTGTGATCAAACAAAAAATATAGAATTAAAGCAGATTATTTTTCAGTTGGAATCTGACATTATGGCAGGTTTGTCATTAAGTGAGGCTTTGCAAAAGAATAAAGATATTTTTGATCCAATTATTATACAAATTGTTCAGGTTGGCCAAGAGTCTGGGGATTTTGGAATTTGTTTAAATCAGTTATGTGATTATTTGCAAGAAAGACAAGCGTTTTATAAAAAAATAAAATCAGCTGCTATTTTACCATTAATAACTTTAGGATTTTTCTTTATTGTTACTTTTTCTATTTTTGTTTTTATTGTCCCAAGATTTGCTGATGTATTTTTATCGATAGGCAAAGACTTGCCGCCACTTACAAAAATGATTTTAGGAATTAGTGATTTCTTGCAAAGTTATTATTTTATTTTTGGGATTTTAGTGAGTGTGTTCTCTGTAATAATTTTAAAAAAATATTTAAAAACGCCGGCAATAGAAAATTATATAGATAAACTTTATATTAACATGCCATTTGTTGGCGAAATTTATAGACAAAGTTTTTTGGTGCAATTTTTGCGTTCAGTTTCTATTTTGTTAAAAAGTGGCGTGCGACTTGTACCGGCAATTAATATATCAAATAGATCTATAAAAAATAATATTATTAAATCGCAAATTTATAATCTTGAACAAGATGTTTTTGCTGGTAGTTCTTTGAGCGAGTCGATGGTAAATTATGGCGACAAATTGTTTCCACAAGATTTGATTGCGATTGTGAAGGTTGGCGAGGAGAGCGCAATGCTAGAAGTTATGCTAGAACGAGCGGCTTTTATGTATTTTGAAAAAATAAGTCGCTCAATTTTCTTTTTTACGACAATTTTTCAACCAATGTTAATGATTATGTTGGGACTACTCGTAACACTGCTTATTTTCGCAATTTATATTCCAATCTTCGGTTTAGCCTCTGTGGTATGATTTTTAATGGCACAGACTCCCAATGGCTTCGGGAACACATATAAAAGTTAGAATTAATAATCCCTGGACTGCGAGTTTGATTTAAATTACTATCTCATTAAAGGTTTTATATGAGAAAAGTATATGGATATAAAAAATACTGTTAATTGAGGTGTTTTTGTTGAAAGCTTTTTCATGTGAAAACTTTTGATGGTTTTGATTGATTGACTTATTGAGATAAAAGCGTAACCTGTCTATTATTATAGTTAAAATTTTGTATTTTGGGCTTGTTTTTCTAGGGGAATTTATGAGTGTTAATAATGGTTTCAAAAGAGTTGATAAAAATAGATTGTATTTAAAAGTTGTATCGCTATTGCTTTTATTTAATTTAACTTTATCTGTCTTGCCAGCTTTTGATAGTTTTAAGGATGTTGCTAATAAAGATTTGCTTGTCGTTGAAAATGGTCAAAAAGATTTTTTAGCGGGGCAGGATGCAAAAGAAGATAGTAAAATAAATATAGAGTTAAAAGAAAAGCTTGACCTTTTGCGTGTTGATCAGATATTGAGTAGTGCAAAACTTTTTGATAGTGCGAGTTCGATTATAACGGAAAATGAATGGCAAGAACTTGAGCTTGATAGAGTTCTTGAAAATTGGGATAAGTATAAAAAGACGAAGTTTGATATCTGGGGAATAAAGAATTTATTAAAGTATGCTCCTGTCGGTTCAAAGGAGATAATTCGTACATTAGTAGAAGATGATAAGGCTTTTTATGAGCTAAATAAAATTATTGATACTGTTCAGGCTGCACAGGATCAGTTGATATCTTACTGGAATGTTACAGATGAGCTTAATAATAATTCTAAAGAATTATATTTTTCACTTTTTAGTGAATTTGCGCCAAAAGTAAATAATGCTTTAAATAGCAATGAAAATATTTTAGGAGCTTCCCATTTATTTGAATTTGTGCGGCCATTTGTGAGTATTTTTGCTTTAATGGGTATTGGCAATGCTGTGAATAATTATTTATTTTCTAAAGGAGCCGGTGCTTTTGGATTTAATTTTAAATTTGCAGGCTGGAAGCAAAGTTTTATTGATGGCATTTATTCGCCTATTACTCAGCATAATCCATGCCCGGGCGTTTATAAGTATGGGTACGACTATTTTAGATTTTTCGAGTTAGGAAATTTTACGCTAGGAGATAATTATATTGCTGGCAAAAAGCTTGTAAGTAATATAGTTAAAAATGTAATTAAGAATGAAGATGTTAAATCTATTTTGGCTGGTACAGTTTCGGCAGTAGCTGTGGTAGGGATGCAAGCATGGGTAGACTATAGGGCTTACGCAGACCTTAGGGATGCTGTTGGCAAAATTGCTTTTTTGAGAGAAACTGCAGGGAAGTTGCAAGAAAATTTGGTAAAAGTTGCAGATATGTTAAGAGCTTTAAATAGAATGCAGGATGGTTGTTTTGAAGCAAGTGAAGAAGAATGTTTTGCTATAAAAAATATTTCAAAATTTATAAAAAGAGATGGTTTTGCTGGTATAAATAAAAATTATGATGGTTTAAATAAATTATTAGATAATTTGGACTGCGATACTTTTAAAAACAAATCTTCTGTTTATAACTCTGGGCGCGTGTTAGGTACTCACAAGTTAATGAATGAGCTTAAGAGCCAATTAGTTCCGCTACTGCAAAATATTGCATTAATTGGTGGATATAGGGCGATAGCACAAGCAGTGAGAGAGCATAAAAATTCTAGAACAAAGTTTTGTTTTGTTGATTTTATTGATAGTGAAATTCCCGTGATAAATATGGAAAATGCTTGGATACCATTAATTAAGGAAGAAAAAGTTGTTGTTAATGATATTAAATTTGGTATTAATGGAAAAGCTAGAAGTATGGTTTTGACTGGTCCAAACGGCGGTGGCAAGTCTACGTATATGGAAACTGTGGCTTTTAATGTTTTATTGTCTAAGCTTGGAATAGCTGCAGCTGATAAAGCTAGCATGACTAGTTTTGAAAAAATACGTACATCTTTGTGTCCTGCGCAGGATATGGCATCTGGACTTTCATCATTTATGGCAGAACATAAAAGGGTGGCGGAAGTTAAGTTGGCTATAAATTCTTGTGTTGGAAATATTTTGGTGCTTCTTGATGAGCCATATAAAGGAACGGTTGAGGTAGAGTCGGCGATAAGGGTTTATGAGTTTGGTAAATATATCGCGTCGAGCTGTCCAAATTGCGTTTTGCTTACAGCTACGCATTTAAAGAGGCCTATAGACTTAGAAAATGATACTGATGGGTTATTTAAAAATTATCAGATGGGTTATATAGAAAAAGGAGCCTGTAATTTTGAGAGGACGTTTAAGATACAGGATGGACCGGCTTTATGGTGGTTTAATGATGCAGCTAAGAGGTCAAGATTTATTGATTGGCTATGCGCTAATGAGATTTGTGCGTAATTTAATTATTTTTAATAAAAAAATAGTTTTTATGATTGACGAAACAAGCTTTTTTGATTAATATAGTTTGTGTTTGAAATGATTGAAATTTAATTTTATTAAATTGAATTTCATAAATGCGCCGGGATGGCGGAACTGGTAAACGCACGGGACTCAAAATCCCGCGATAGTAATATCTTGTCGGTTCAATTCCGACTCCCGGTATTTTTTATAAAATTGATTAAAAAGTTCCCGCTTTCTCCGTTTTATTATATTTAGCTATGGCTATTATAATTGGATAAGCGGGTTTTTTATTGTTTATGGTGAGAGTAATGGATATTAAAAATTGTATTTTCTGTAAAATTATTGCAAAAGAAATTCCGTCAGATATTATTTTAGAAAATGATGACATATTGGTTATCAAAGATCTTCATCCAAAAGCGCCGATACATTATCTAATTATCCCAAAGAAACATATTGTAAATATAAAAGAGTTGCATGATGCAGATCTTTTGAATGCTGCGCAAATTATGATTGCGGCAAGAGAGCTTTCTAGAAAGTTATCTGGTGATGGCTCATTTAGATTAATTATGAATAATGGGGCCGACAGTGGTCAGTCTGTATTTCATATGCATTGCCATTTTTTGTCTGGCAAAAAGATGTTAGATTTTTAAATAATAGGCATATTGTTTAAAATAAAAGAAACCCACTGAAATTAAAATTTCAGTGGGTTTCTTAAATGGAGAGGTTTACATATGAATATGTAAGTTTTTATAAAATTTTATCCTCTGGCAAACCATTTTATTCTGTCTGGTATATCATTCATTTCGTCATCATAATTTACATCAAGCATAAAATATTCGCCTGCTGTAAGATTTGGTTGTTCGTTATTTGTATTTTCTTTTGTAGTTGGATTGCTATAGTCAGAATATCCACCACCATTACTACCGTTGCCGTAGTAGTTGTTTTTTCTTGAAGGTGATTGAGAGCCTGAAGGGCCGCTGTTGTTACTTTTTCCTGATCTACTTGGACTACTAGATGGGCTTGCTGGTGATTGGCCATTATTGTTTTGATAAGAGCTTGGATGTGTTTTTTGTTCAGGATTTGAAGCAGCATTAGGATTATTGATAATTTGTTGCGGGTTTTGATAATTTTGGTTTGGCCCATAATTATTTTTATTTGTTAATAATTCACTTTTTTCAGGTATATTATTTTTATCTATATCTTTTTGCTGGCAATTTTTGTCTATATTATCTTCTGGTTTTATATTAATTAAAATATTTTTTATTTCTTCTAATGTTTTTATTTGCTCTTGTGGTGTTTTTGCGTTTTGAAGAGTTGATAGTTTTTGAGTTATTTCATTTTGTGTATTTGCGGGAATATTGGTTTCTTTATCTTGTAGTAGCGTCATAAACTCAGAAAATATTTTTTCGTCGGGTTGTTTGTTTGTTTTTATATTATTTATAAGTGTGTTTGTTATTTCTATCATTCGCTTAATATTTTTGTTTAGTTCTTTTTTATTGTTTGTGGTATTATTTGATTGTGTTTTTGGAGCTGTATATTGAATTGTGTTATTTAGCCAGTCTGTGAGTTTTGTTTTATACTGTTCTTTGTATACTAGTTGATTTTTCGCATGGTGATCACCTTCTGTTTCCCAAAATTCTTTATTTGTTATGTTGTTAGAAAGTGTTTTAATTTTTTCGATTGGAGCTAGTGAATCATTGGTTGAGTGTATAAAAAATGTTTTTATATCTGATATTGTTTGTATTTTATCATATAGATTTATTTCTAAGTTGTTTTCTCTTATTGAGGGTCCGAAAATTAATTTTGCTGGTGCAATTACTAGCCAATTTACAATAAAATCGGCTATGGATGAAAAAATACCTTTTAAGAAGGTTTTTTTTATGTAGCCTTTTGCATTTGGCATAATATCCGCAATTGATGCAAATCCGCTATCAAATATTAATCCCTGGATATTAAAGTTTTTAATTAAATCATTTTCTGTAGTGCTCATTTCTCGTAACTTTATTAATGTTCTTGCTGAAATAAATGCACCAGCACACCATCCGAATAATATTATTGGCTTGCCTTGTGCTAATTGTTGAGATGTATGACTTATTGCTGCAATTATTTCATTATATTCGTGTAGACCATATTCTTTTAGACCAAGAAAAAAATTTGCACCTTTGCATAATGAGTTATTTGTTAGCCATTCTGGAAGACCTGGCAGGCAACAACCATAATCTGGCGTACCTAAACATGAAGATGCATTTGAACAGCATGATTTGCTTGGGCTTTCGCCGTGACCTCCGAGCTCTAGGAATAATAAATTGCAGTCTTGTGGCGCGATTTTTACAAATGGTGCAAAACACTCTTTATTTCCCGGCCAAAATCCTGGAGTGAATATTATTGTAGCTCTGGAGTTTGGTCTTTCTAAAAAAAGGCTTTTTATAGTTGTTGCGGGTTGGTTTTGCTGATTTTGTTGATTAGCATTTTCTGCAACTATCGTTTCTCTTACATTTTCGATAGTTAAATTTTGGTATTGTCGCATTAGCTCTTGAGTTTCTGGGTTGTTTCTTGCTTGAGCTTGAGCTTGTGGGTTATTTATTATTTGTGCTATTTGGGCAAATCTTTCCTGAGCAACTTGTTCAATTTGTTCGGGCGACATAGGTTCTAGATTTGTATTAATTGGTATATTAACTTCAGCAAACCCTTCTTGTATAAGATTTTGCTTTGTTTCTTTTGTATTTTTTAAAATATTTGTGTCAAAGTGCCAACTAGGTATTCTAGAATTTGGCGTATTTGCGTAAAATATTTGTGAAGCTGTGAAAATTGTGATTATTGATAAAAATAATATTGAATTTTTTATAACTTTGTTTTTCATGATAACCTCTATAAAATATGTATTTCTCTCATCTACTTATATTAATATAGTATCATATGTGTTAATAATGTCAATAAAAGATTAAGAATATTTGCAATCTGAAACTATTTGTTGTTATTTAGCTTATCTGATAGCTGTATTGCTTGAAATTATATGAAATTATATAAAAATTACCAAAATTTACATAGATAGGGTTTCTGGCCCAATTATATAGCAATTTAACTGTATTTATAAGCTTTTGATTGTTTTTTGTAGTATTTTTACCTATTTTTAAAGCTTTATTTACTTTTTTTACTTAGGGTGATAACTTTTAAAGCAGTTGAAAAATTCAGTATTTAATTTAATAAATAGTTTAAGATAAAAATAAGAGGTATTTTAGTGAAAATTTTAACTTTTATTGTCGCTGTCGTATTTTCTATTTTTTCGACAGCTGTAATGAGTTATATTTCGATGGCAATTCCAATTGGGCCATGGATTGCGCCAACTTTAGCTCTAATTGGTATAATAATTTTTTATATTTTTAATAAAAAAGGTTCGGATAATTGCCAGCAGATAGCTCTGGCAACTTTTGCTGGCTCTGTTGGTGGCATAATTGCTACGGCGATAGGTTTTTATTTTACAACAATCTATTTCTTGGACCCTATTTTATTCACAACTTGGTTTAAGAAGCCATTAGATTTTTCTGTTTTAGTTGCTTCTTTGAGTTTAGTTGCTAGTTTTTTTGGCCTATGGGTAGCAAATATTTTTGAGAATAAGCTTATAGTATATGATAAGCTTTCTTTTCCCATAGGAGAACTTGTCCATAAGACTATTTCTGCACAAAAGACCTTAAGAAAATCTATAGAATTGGCTGTTGGTTTTATATCTAACACTATTTTTTGTTTTTTTCAAGATGGACTAGGTAGTTTCAAAGGATTTATAACGAAAGGCGTAACTTTAGTTCCAAAAATGGATCTTAATTTGTTACAAACAAATTTGTTTAAGTCGCCAATATTTCAAATACCAGAGATAAGATTTGATTTTTGGCCTATGCTTTGGGCGCTTGGTTTTGTTACTGGGCATGTAATAGCAGTACCATTATTAGTAGGGGTTGCTTGTAAGATATTGTTAGTAAAGCCTATGTACGTAATAGCATTTCAGGACCTTTCTTGGTCAAAATATATTATTACTTTTTGCAGTGGAATGGTTTTATCTACTGCAATTTTTGGTTTTCTAAGAACGCCAAAAGATCTTTTTAAGTCTTTTAAAAACTTGTTTGGTCATGCAAATAATTCTCTAGAAAGCTCTGTCGATAATTATTGTGTAAAAACTAAATTATGGAAAAAAAGTTTTTTCATGGAAACATTTTTAGTTGTGGTGTTGTTTTTTGGATTTTTGTCATATTTTGAGTTTTCTATTTTAGCGCAAATATATGTTTTTATTTTTGCATTTGTATGCGCTTATCAAATTTCTATTATATCTGGTAAAATAGGTTTGGCTACAATGGGTAAGTTTGCAACATTTGTTATCGTGCCGGCTATGTTTATTTTCCAAGTGAATTATTTGCAAATAGTTCTGATCACTTCATTTATAGGAATTAGTGGTGGGGTTGCTTCGGATGTTCTTTTTGGTCGCAAGCTTGCGCATTTATCTGGTATTGCATCTAATACTATGAAGAAGTATCAATATTTAGGGATTATTGTTAGTTCGATATTTGCAGGCTTTATTTTCTGGATTTTGATTAAACATTTTGGTCTTGGTTCTGAACAATTATTTGCTTTAAGAGCCCAAAACAGGTGGATGTTAATAGATACTATAAAAAATACGAGTAGCTTTAATTATTATGTAATTTTACTTGGCGCAATATTTGGGTTTGTGCTATCAAAAGTAAAAATTAGTCCATTATTAGTTCTTGGCGGGTTATTTATGCCAGAAAATATAACTCTTGGTCTTATTTCTGGTGCTTTATTGGCATTGTTTGTTAAAAATAAAGAAGATAAATATCCATTTTGGTCTGGTGTATATGCTGCGGGATCAATTTGGATGTTGATTGAAGCTATTTTTTGATAAAAGCTTTAATCAAAAATTTTTGTTTAGATTTTTGATTAAAGCTTTTTATATATAATGATATTTTTCAAAAAAAAATAAAAAAATTTAATTAAATTTTCGAATTCAAAAAAGCCTTTCTAGCTATAAAAAAATAATATAAAAAACTAAAATATTCCATTTGCAATAAAAAAATGCTACTATAATTTTAGAGTAATAGTAGATAAAAATTGGAATAAAGTAAGTTTTTATGTTGAAATAAAAAATTGGTTAAATAAAGGAGGGTATATATGAAGAATTTATTAGGTTTTTTGATAGTTATGTTTCTTGTTGTTTCTACAATAAGGGCATTTGTAGGCTAACTAGTTATTGAATTTTTTATTATAATACAATAGTAACGAGATTTATATTTTGAGCTAATGCTTTTAATATAAGTCTCGTTATTATTTTTGAAGATTTTATATTAAATTGTATCGCGAGAAAAAGTTTATTCGTTTGAGTTTATTATTTTATTGATTTGTCATAGTTTATTTTGTGACAATATAGTAAGTCAGACAATGGTATTAAAATGATATATAAATCTTTTAAAATTGGTGAGGTTTATTGGTATTGTAATATCTAAATTTAAGAAAATTCAAAGAGGGGTTTTATGTTTATAAAAAAATTAGTTTTTTTAAAGTTTTCTTTTGTTTTATTATTAAGTATTTGCTTAATTAGGTGTGAAAACTTGAGTTTTAAAGTAGATAGTTTTAATGATTGTCTTGATGATAATTTAAATACTTTAATTAATATTGAAAATCATGACATATTTGTTAATGATAATATTGAACAAGACTGTCTTGTTCAAAGTAGTGTTGAGAAAGAAAGTATTTTGGAGGCGAGTCTTGTGAGGGATAATTTTGAGCAGGATAATCTTGGACAAGATCGTCTTGTTTCTGAGAGTGAGCTTGAAAGCGAAGACGAGGTTTTGAGTTTGGATTTAAAAACATTTAATAGTAAGACGTCAGATGGTTTGGGTGGAGAAAGAAATAATAAAAGTAAATCTGGTTATGATTATGGGCTTTTGGATAGAGTTGATGTTGAAAATATAGAGGTTAAAGATAAGTGAGAACCAAAATAGTGCATTTAGTATTGTTAATTAGTTATTAGTAAGATTTATAGTTGAAGCTTAGTTTATTATAAATAAATTTGAATTTATATAAACGAGTTTTAAATAAATTGTTATCTTGCTTTTTCTTTATGTTCTGTTGGGAACAAGCTGTCCTTATGATCCCATGTAAGATATTCGCCATTTTTTCTTAAATATATGCTGTTTGGTCTTATGAGTCTTCTTGTTTTGTATCCTTTGTCGCCTTGGGTCCATATAACTGTAATGTCTGCATAAGAATCAGGTAATTGGACATTCATCAAGGTTTTTTTTGAGGCCCCAAGTTTAGC
Organism: candidate division TM6 bacterium GW2011_GWF2_32_72; assembly: GCA_000989525.1. GTDB lineage: Bacteria > Babelota > Babeliae > Babelales > GWF2-32-72 > GWF2-32-72. The sequence goes on along the minus strand of LBON01000008.1, from coordinate 390 downwards.
AGGTTTCATTTTTCCTTTTTCTAATTTAAATTCACCTGTAGGCGTAGGAGTAATAGGTATATTATTATGACGGTTTAATAATACGTTAATATCTTCACCAGTTTCATTGTAAATATCAATGTATCCCCAGTCGCATTTAGCATTTGCAGAAAGCAGCATAGAAGTTGTAAAGATTAGTATTTTTTTTATCATAAGTTTATCCTCCATTTTTATTATTAATAATATTAACATTTTCCTTCAATAACAATACTGACAAATATAAGTTTATAATAGCAATAGTTTTTTGGTTTTTAGGGTATGTGCTCAATAAGTGTGGGTAATATTTTTTAAAGTTTAATTTTTTATAATAGTTACTTCTAGCAGTGTAAAAACAATAATAAAATATTCCAA
>LBON01000007.1 GCA_000989525.1 candidate division TM6 bacterium GW2011_GWF2_32_72 | reverse complement strand
TACTTTCAAATCTGCAAATCCATCTGTAACTGTCATTTTTAAATCTGCATAATCTTCATCTATTGTTAATTGAACAACTCGAAGTGCTTCGGATATTGATGAACCTGTTAAGGCAACATCTGCATCACCAAGTATTCCTAATATTGTATCATCTGAGGCTGCATCTGAAACTTGGCCCAAAATATCCGTCAACGTTACTTTCAAATCTGCAAAACCGTCAGTAACTGTCATTTTTAAATCTGCATAATCTTCATCTATTGTTAATTGAACAACTCGAAGTGCTTCGGATATTGATGAACCTGTTAATGCAATGTATTATCTGAAGCTGCATCTGAAACCTGACCCAAAATATCTGTAAGCGTTACTTTCAAATCTGCAAATCCATCTGTAACTGTCATTTTTAAATCTGCGATGTTTTCTGTAGTTGTATTTTTAATATCAACCAATGCACTAGATATTGAACTACCTAATACTGCATCTGCATCGCCCAAAACACCAAGAACTGTATTAAGAATATCTTTAATCTCTTGATCTCCATCTGTTAATGTCGTCTTCAATGCTGCTAACGCTGTGGAAATTGATGAACCTGTTAAGGCAACATCTGCATCACCCAACACGCCAAGAACTGTATCATCTGAAGCGGCCTGTGAAACATCACCAAGTACACTTAATATTGCAGCCGTTCCCTGACCTTCCAATGTTAATTGAACAACTCTAAGTGCTTCGGAAATTGAAGAGCCTGTCAAGGCAACATCTGCATCTCCAAGTATTCCTAATATTGTATCGTCTGACGGTGCATCTGTTACAGCACCTATTTTATTTACATCTGTTTTTACTGTGTTCAATGCAGTTGAAATTGAACTTCCAAGAACTGCATCTGCATCGCCCAAAACTCCCAAAATTGTATCGTCTGAAGCTGTTTGAGCAACTGTTCCAAGAATATTTTTAATATCTTGATCTCCGTCTGTTAATGTCGTCTTCAAAGCTGCTAACGCTGTGGAAATTGATGAACCTGTTAAGGCAACATCTGCATCACCCAAAACACCCAGAACTGTATCTGCTCCTGGCAAATCTGTTACCGCACCTATTTTATTTACATCTGTTTTTACTGTGTTCAATGCATCCCAACACGCCAAGAACTGTATCGTCTGATGCTGCTTGGGCAACTGTTCCCAAGATATCTTTAATCTCTTGATCTCCATCTGTTAATGTCGTCTTCAAAGCTGCTAACGCTGTGGAAATTGATGAACCTGTTAAGGCAACATCTGCATCACCCAACACGCCAAGAACTGTATCATCTGAAGCTGCCTGTGAAACATCACCAAGTACACTTAATATTGCAGCCGTTCCCTGACCTTCCAGTGTTAATTGAACAACTCTAAGTGCTTGCGAAATTGATGAGCCCGTTAAAGCAACATCTGCATCGCCCAAAACTCCCAAAACTGTATCGTCTGAAGCTGTTTGTGCAACTGTTCCCAAGATATCTTTAATCTCTTGATCTCCATCTGTTAATGTCGTCTTCAATGCTGCTAACGCTGTGGAAATTGATGAACCTGTTAATGCAACATCTGCATCGCCAAGCACACCAAGAACTGTATCATCTGAAGCGGCCTGTGAAACATCACCAAGTACATTTAATATTGCAGCCGTTCCCTGACCTTCCAGTGTTAATTGAACAACTCTAAGCGCTTGCGAAATTGATGAACCCGTTAATGCAACATCCGCATCACCAAGTACACCTAAAACTGTATCATCTGATGCCGATTGTGTCACAGATCCAAGCACAGCCAAAACATCACCACTACCAGCAATATCTCCAATTGCTTGCGATATGGATTTACCTAAAATTGAATCTGCATCTCCAAGAACTCCTAACACAGTATCGTCTGAAGCAGCCTGTGAAACATCACCAAGTACATTTAATATTGCAGCCGTTCCCTGACCCTCCAGTGTTAATTGAACAACTCTAAGGGCTTCAGATATTGATGAACCAGTTAAAGCAACATCTGCATCACCAAGTACACCTAAAACTGTATCATCTGAAGCGGGTTGATTTACATCACCCAATTTTGCTAACACATCGCCACTTCCTGAAATATCATTGATTGCTTGCGATATGGATTTACCTAAAATTGAATCTGCATCTCCAAGAACACCTAAAACTGTATCTGCCGATGCAGGTTGACTTACATTACCAATTAAACTTTTTATATTAGAAAGATCACTTATTGCAATACTGCAACCATTATTGGGAATAACAACAAAATCATTTGCTCTTCCATCACGGTCTCGGACAGATTTTTTTGGAATATTTGAACTATATGGAAAAACAAATGTTGATATTAACAACAAAAAACACGATAAATTTAATTTTTTCATTTACATCACCTTTTTTATAATGATCATTAAATTCATTTACATTTTTGATAAACTAAAAGCCTCATTTATTAATAATAAAAAATATAATGTTACCCAAAATATCATTTTGTTAATTACACTTTTTTTTAAAAAACAGATAGAATGCAAAAACCTTACTCTCTCACATTTACCGAGTCAATACTTTATAAATTTAATTTTTATAATGAGCTTTAAAATAAAAAAAGCTGGGCTTTTTTTGCCCAGCTAATTAAATGTAAAATATAAAAATACTATCTTAATTTAGTACCATTAGGAACCAATCCAGAAATTGTTGTCATTTGCAATTTGCCATCTTCAGATTCAGCAAAAAGCATCATCCCCTGAGACTCCATACCCATAATTTTACGCGGCTTTAAATTAGCAACAAATACACCTTGTTTTCCAATTAATTCTGTTGGCGAATAAAACTTTTTAACGCCAGCAAAAATTTGTCTTTTACCTTTCTCACCAAAGTCTACTTGCATTTTAAGTAACTTATCAGAACCTTCTACAATTTCGCACTCCAGAATAGTTCCAACTAAAAGATCAATCTTTGCAAAATCATCAATTTGAATATAGTTTTCTATTTTTTGTTCTACACTATTTAAAATTTCTTTATTTTCCACAGCAACCTCTTGAATATCGTATTTTTCAAATAAATTATCGATTTTCATTAACTTAAATTCTGTATTCCAAACATCTTCACTTAATTCTTGTAACAAGTTTTTACTCAATTCAAACTGAATACCCAAACTTTGCAAGAGTTGTTCCATTTTTTTTGGCATCACAGGCCATAAAATTATTGCTACCGCTCGCAAAACATGACATATACAAGAAATACATTCATTAAATGCTTCCTTTTCTGTACGTGCAAGTTTCCATGGTTCCTGAGAATGAAAATATGCATTTGCTTTATTAACAAGTTTCCAAAGTCGTGCATAAGCCATATGGAACATATAATCTTGCATATGCAATTCAACTTCTTCTATTGTATCCCAACACTCCTGACGCAATTCCATCGCAGACTCAGACCAAATATTTGGAGCACAAACAACTTGAAGTTCATTTTTAAAAGCTAAAGTTGTCATTCTATTAAGTAAATTACCCAATTCATTTGCAAGATCTGCAGAAATTGTTTTCTCCAAGTCTTCTATTGAAAATTCTGAATCTTGCGTTACTGCAATTTTACGCGCCAAATAATATCTAACTGGCTCAGCACCATATTTATCTAATAAATCTTTTGGATCAATAACGTTACCAAAAGATTTTGACATCTTTTGTTTATTCACACGAATCCAACCATGTACTAACATTTTTTTGGGAAGTGGCAAATCAGTTGCCATTAAAAAAGCCAACCAATAAACAGCATGGAATCGAACAATGTCTTTTCCCAAAATTTGTAAATCAGCCGGCCACCAAAAATCAAATTCCTTTTCTTGACCTTCTTTGCCAAAACCAATTGCTGTAATGTAATTACTCAATGCATCAAGCCAAACATAAGCAACATGATTAGGATCATTTGGAAAAGGAACACCCCATTTAACAGTTGTTCGAGAAACACTCAAATCTTTAAGCCCTGATTTTACAAAACTTATAACTTCATTAATTCGATCTTTTGGTGTAATAAAATTTGGATTTTCTTCAAAAAATTTAAGAATTTTATCCTGATATGCAGATAGTCTAAAAAAATAACTTTCTTCTTCCACAAATGTGCACTCACGCTTACAATCTGGACATAAGAATTTTCCACAATCTACAACTGCATCTTTTTCTGTTACAAACGTTTCGCACGGCGAGCAATACAATCCTTGATACTTAGATTTATAAATATCCCCTTTTTCTATTAACAACGTTATCCATTTTTGAACGGCCTTAACATGGTCAGGATCTGTTGTTCGAATAAAATAATTAAAATCTAATTCGTACTCTTTCCACAAATCTTTATACGCTGGGATAAAACTATCTACAAATTTTTTAGGGTCTTTGCCGGCTGCAATAGCTGCTTGTTCAACTTTTTGACCATGTTCATCCGTACCGGTTAAAAAAAATGTCTTTTTCCCCGCAATTTGGTTCCAACGAGCCGCAATGTCAGCCAACACAGTTGAATACAATGTGCCAAGATGAGGTTTAGCCGTTACATAATAAATGGGGGTAGTTACATAAAATTTATTTTCTTTAGCCACAGCAAATTCCTTAATCTAACTTAACTTAATTCAACAAAGAGATTAATTTAGAATAAAGCAAAATGGAGCAACTTCCAAGAATATCCTACTTTGTGTTGAATAATTCAAAATTTTTAAACAATTTTGTAACAAAAAAGAGCGGAAATTAACCCGCTCTTTTTTTATAATTAAACAATCAATTTGTTATATTTGCCCAAGCAGTTTGGGTGCCAGTATTAAGAGAAGCTAATGTACCCCTATTGCCTGCAGACACATTTACATAATTAGCTGAAGTATTTGCCAATGCAACATTATTAAAAACAGCATTACTAGCAGTAGATCCGGAAGGTTGCTCAATTCCAACTGAATTTCCTATACATTTATTACTTGCAACAGTAAATCTAAAAATCCCCGTGGATCTTAAGTAAATACCTTCACTCGTATTTGAAGCAACATAATTATTAATTATGGCTCCTTGCTTAGGAACACCACCACCATTATCTTGAACTAAAATACCATGCCCACCATTACCTGTTACTGAACTGTTTTCAATTGTACAATCTAAAACAAGACTATCTTCCATAGTTATCCCGTTCCCGTTATTATCAACGCAGGAACAATTATCTATAGATATTCTACTTCCTCCATCAATTATTATCCCGTCACTAGTATTATTTGTTGAAATGCAATTATATAAATCTACAGTTCCATTCACAGTAATAGCAAAACCATTAGAACCATTACTTGCTGCCAAACAATTTGTTACTAATATAGATGATGTATTACCTGTCAAATAAAATCCAGACAAATTAGCGTTAACAGCAGAACAATTATCAAATGTAGTTGCCAAACAATTATTAACAAGAATTCCATGACCACCAGAAGCACTACCTTTAATAGAACAACCCTTTACACTACCACCAGAACATGTTGAAAGCTCCAAAACACCAGTCGATCCAGAAGCGCTACAGCTGGTTGTTAAAACATTTTCCATTACAAAATTACTTGCACCATACACATAAAAAGTTGATGTGGTAGCCTTATAATTTGCAATTGAAACATTTCTACAACTAATATTTGGACAGGAATTCATCCTTATCCCATAAGTTGGTGTTCCCCCATTTGTTCCAAGAATTTTAAGATCACTTACATCAACAATCGTGCAAACATCAAATAAAAGCTGAGCTCCATCCCCATACATATTAATATTAGAATATCCAACATTTTTACACATAGAAAAAGTAACTGCGTATGTTGTGCCAGTACTACCACTATTTTCAACAATCAAATCTTCAAAAAATATATCATGAACACCAGTTGCAGAAACAGCCGTGTTAGCAGAATAAGCAACATTTCCATTTTGTACTTTTACATAACTACCTGCCACATTGATACTTTGCACCAGCCGACCACGTAAATTTAAAACCACATTATCAGATGAAATCGTAATATCAGCATCACTTTTCGAATTATCAATATAATAAACGCCAGAACTACTAATTGTGTTTGTACCACTTGCTAAAGTTAATGGTATACCATCAGCCTTTTCAAAGGTATCTTCCAATCGATTCAAGTTAACACGGGTAGGTTCCAAAAATTTACTCTGATTCAACGGAATCCTTGCTTCAACAAGTGTCATTGAACAAATAACAAACCAACCCCAATTTTTTTTCATACCAGTTTCCTGTCAAATTATAATCAATTAACTAACAAAACATAACCTTAATATAAATTTACTAATACCATTGTTAATTAAGCAATTCCTTTAGAGCTTATAGAATGCAAAAACCTTATCCTCACACATTTACACAATCAATACTTTTAATTCTAATGTCTAAAAACATTGATAATACTATTAAAATTAAAATGGCCTGCTTAAAAATGATTTAATACGGCAAACCCCAATAAACAAAAAAAGAGCGAGAATTAACCCGCTCCTTTTTAAAATTAAACAATCAATTTTGTATATTCATCCAAGCAGTTTGGGTGCCAGCATTAAGATTAGCTAATGTACAAATATTTGTTCCGGACACATTTACATAATTATTTACAGAATTTGCCAATGCAACATTATTAAAAATAGCATTACTACCAGTAGATCCGGCATCTTGCTCAACTCCAACTGTATTTCCGATACATTTATTATCAGCGACTGTAAATCTAAAAATCCCCGCGGACCTTAAGTAAATACCCTCACCCGTATTTGAAGCAACATAATTATTAATTATGGCTCCTTGCTTAGGAATACCACCACCATTATCTTGAACTAAAATACCATGCCCACTATTACCTGTTACTAAACTGTTTTCAACTGTACAATCTAAAACAAGGCTATCTTCCATAGTTATCCCGTTCCCAGCATTATCAATACAAGAACAATTATCTATAGATATTTTACTGCCACCATCAATTCTAATTCCATCAAGAGTATTATTTGATGATATACAATTATATAAGTCTACTGTTCCATTCACAGAAATAGCAAAACCCATTAAACTATTTCTTGCTGCCAAACAATTTGTTACTAATACAGAAGATGTATCGCCAGCAAAAGTAAAGCCACTCTGAGCGGCACCAATAACAGAACAACTATCTAACGATGTAGCTAAACAATTATATAACCTTACGCCGTATCCATTTGTAGTAGGCTCAACAGAACAATTATGCATAGCACCACCGGAGCAACTAAATAAATCTATCGACCCTATATTTGCCCCATTGCTACACTGAGAAATGATAATATCTTCCATTACAAAATTTTTAGAACTAAAAGTATACAACGGTGAATAAGTAGGCGCCTGATTTGATATAGAAATATTTCTACAACTAATATTTGAACACAAAGACATTGACGCACAATAATCAAAAGATCCAGCCCCTGAACCAAGAATTTGAAGATCTCTTACATCAATAGATTTGCAAGTATCAAATAAAAGTTGTGCGGCATCGCCATACATATTAGCATTGGAATATACAACATTACTACACATAGAAAAAGTAACAGCATAGGTTGTTCCTGTACCACCACTATTTTCAACAAATAAATTTTCAAAAACTATATCATGGAATCCAGTCGCAGAAATAGCCGTATTAGAAGCGTAGGCAACACTTCCATTTAGCACCTTTACAAAATTACCAGCCACAGTAATGCTTTGTACTAATCGGCCGCGCAAATCTAAAACAACATTATCAGCTGAAATCGTAATATCAGCATCAGCTTTCGAATCATCAATATAATAAACGCCAGAGCTACTAATTGCATTTGCGCCAGTTACTAAAGTCAATGGTATACCATCAACTTTTTCAAAAGTATTTTCTAAATTAGTCAAGTCTACACGAGTAGGCCCTGAAAAGCTTTTCTTTGCTTTTGGAGTTTTTGCCGAAACAACAAAAACCATTGAACAAAGAAAAAATAAACCTAAAATTCTTTTCATAAAAAACTCCTTTTACTGAGAGGGGCCCTAAAAGCCCCTCTCATTTCAAATTTAATTAAATTATTAGATGGTTACACCAGTATAAATATTGTCGTAAGTACCTGCTGTACCTAAACTTCCTGCATGAACAACAGTTGCACTTACAACACCTGTATAATCAGCTGTTAAATTTCCAGTTGCAACGTTATTCAAGAATATAACGCCTGTAGGGTTAGTATTAACAACGCCGTTTGTATTGGCGACAAATTTACAATCTTGAACTAGTGTTGCTGTTGTTGTATTAATAAGACTTAGTCCTGTAACTACGTTATTAGTAAATCCACAATTTAAAAGCACTGCTGAACTTGTAGCATCTAAGGTCATTCCATTCAGTGTATTTCCATAAAATTGAGAATATGCAACAACAATATTTTGTACATCGACAGCATAGAGACCATCATTAGCTGTACAATATTCAGACCTTAATTGATCAATAACTATGTCGGCACATGTATCAAAAGACAATCCATAAGTTGTGCTATCTGCAGCCTTACAGTCTTCCATTTTTATTGTATAACAAGTGTCAAAATTAAAGCCTATTGTTCCATCAGTTGCAAATATATGTTTTAAACAAATATCTAAACATGTATTAAAATCTAAGCAAACAGAACCAGGATTCTGAACTCTCAATTCATGAATGCAAATATGATCGTATCCTGTAGCTGAAATAGTACCTGTAATTGTTCTGCCATGACCTTCGATTGTCACGTTATCAGAAGCAATTGCAACATCGCCAGTAAAGTCGTTTGCTACAAAATATAATCCTGGAACTGAAATTGTCATTGCTGCAGTTATAGGTGTGCCATCAGACCAAGTTCCAGAAACTATTAATTCTTTAATGGCTGCAGAAATAGATGAACCTGAAAGAATTGTATCTGCATCACCTAGAACACCAAGAACTGTATCATCTGAGGCTGGATCTGAAACCTGACCTAAGATATCTGTCAATGTCACTTTCAAATCTGCAAAACCATCTGTTACCGTCACTGTCAAATCAGCAAAACCATTTGTCACAGTCTGTTTTAAATCTGCACAACAATCAGTTACCGTCGCTGTTAAATCAGCAAAACCATTTGTCACAGTCTGTTTTAAATCAGCAAAACCTTCAGTTGTTGTATCTTTCAATTCTGACAAAGCTTCAGAAATTGAAGAACCTGTTAAGATTGTATTTGCATCACCTAGAACACCAAGAACTGTGTCCGCGGAAACATCTTGATTTACGTTACCAATTTGACCCTTAATATTTGCAAGATCATTCATTATCAATGCAACATCAATGATTGGACTTACAACTGCGTCATTAGCTGTAGCTGATGGCGTATCTTCACGCGGAGCTCTGTCCTGCGCCAAGAGGGAGCAGCCTACTAAGGCTGCTAAACTCAAAAATTTAACTATTCTTTTCATAGGATAATTTCCTTTTACTTAAAAATTAACATCGGCTTAGAACACAATATTTGCACCAACGTGGAAATCTGTTTCTGCAGGGGCATTTTTACCACCAAGAACTTGTGTCATACCAGCAAAAATTTGGTAATAGTCACCAATGCCAAACAATTCTGCACGAATTTTATGTGAATATTCTTTTGTTCCACATTCTAGAACCTTATGATCTAATGTATTTACATTATTCAACCAGTCACAAACACATGAATCTTTGTAACGAATTCTGTCATGACCTTTGTAATAAAATTCATAACCTAGGTCAAAGCCAACTTTGTGATTGTAAGGATGAACAACAGTTAAATCCCAGCGGCCAGTATATGTCCACCAATGATTTCTTGCTTCAACAGAAGGTCCGATGTTTTTTACTCTGAAACAATTAATGTTAGGCAATGTACAAGAAGAAGGTTGAGTACCACAGAAATTGCAAGTATTTGCAAATGCTGCAGCTCTGTTTTCTGTTGCTTCTAGAGCCCATGAAAGTTGGTTAAATCCTTTGAATCTCAACCAAGCAAGCGGAGCAAATCTATTTTCAATTGCCAAATGTAATTCTACGTGACCATTGTTACCCAAAATAGGCATCAACAATTTTAAAACATCTTCTTTTTTCTTAATTTCACCGGTTGGTATTTTAATTCCACCAATTAATTCTGATGTCCACCAGTTAGTGAAATCGTAAGAAATATAAAGTTCATGTAACCAATCACCCAAACCTGTTGCAACTTGATCATCCCATGAAACATTTTTTGATTTTAAGAAATCTGATGCTGAAGAACTTAATTGTCCAACAAGATTTTCTACAGTATTTCTGATAGAAACAGAATCAGCCGTTTCTCGTGGATAAGCAACCAGCAAAGGATCTTCAGGGCTGCCTTCATTAACTACTTCCCAATATGTTTGAGGAACAATCCATAGATTCTCTAACGCAGAACTATCATTGCCTAAATTAGTATAATTATTATCTGCTACAAACATTGCCCTTGATTCAATACTTCCATCTGTAGGAACAGCAACTTTAATAGATGTGTTAGCATCACCAATTGGTGCAACATCCGTGCTGATAGTATCAGTAACATTAATCAAGTTGCTATCGATAAGCTGAACATCAACAGAATCCAAACTTGATACTGTACCAGGAAGAGCTGCAACACCAGGTCTTATATTAACAATATTACCAGCAGCAGCAATATTGCCAGTCAAATCCTTACCTGCGATAGTTATATGATCACTTGTTGTAACATCAGCAAATTTAACCAATTTATTACCTGGTGAAGAATATAATTGTGAAAGTAAATTTAAATTATAAGCATAAGAATTCAATGTTTCTTCTCTTTGCCCTTCCTTTGTCCATGCATCATCAACTTTTTGCCAAATAGGTAATTGTTCTGTTTTTTTTATAATAAAATCATCCAAAACATCTTGCGCTGATTTGTCTGCATCAAAATCTGATTTTCTTTCAACTTTAATACGCTTGAATGGCAAGTTGGTTCTATAACCCATGTGCCATTTATCTTCTGAACCAAACTGAACATCAAAATTCAACCCAGCAATTACACCTTCTTCATTATAATCAAATTTAGGTTCAAATTTTTGAAGAGATAATATTGGATTTTCTGCGGCAGAAACATCTTCATTTGCAAATATTTGTGAAATAGTAAAACTTGGTTCACCAAACCACAATGTACCCAATGATGATTTTTTTGTTCCAGATTTTATAAATGCACGATCCGCTTGTTTTAAATATCCGCCAGCCCAAATGTTAAACATCCAGCCTGCACCTTCGTCTTTGTCAACTATTGGGCAGTGCATATAACCACGCTCCAAACTAATTGGAGTTCTTGTAATTTCAGCTGCTATCTTGCCGGTAACACCGAACAACATTGCAATTGCTGCCGACCTTAAAAATAATCTTTTCATAGCTCTCCTTGGAATAGGTTAAACATCCTTTTCTAACTGGAAGCAGGGGAGCCACCCCTGCTTCCATAATTCACTAGCTATTTATATATTGCATAACAGAAGTTAAATCTCTTTCGAGCTGATCTTCTGTTTCGTAGCCCAACTCAAAGCCAAGTGCACCAATATATTGAGATCTTTGTGGGGAAGTATAATTACCACCATCACCAATTACACGGTATACCGGTCTTCTGAAAATTTGAGTTCCATCTATATAAACAATATTAAATGTACCCAATGCTGTTTGTGATATAGGACAATATTTACTACCCAAGGTGTCATATGTGTCCATTCGCAAGAACCTAAAGAAATCTGCAGGAACTAAATTTGTGGCAGGTCTATAATCATCTTTATTGTAATCAGCTAACATAATTGAGGAAGACATTAAACCAATTGTATCTGTAGCTACTACATCTACAATCACATGGGTATTTGTCTTTGTTGCATCTAATAATGCTATGTTACCACCACCACGAACAATAGAATTTACAGAATCATTTGACCAAGTGTACTCAGTTACAGGTCCAAGTGCCCACAAGCTTGCTCTAGAATCTGCGCTATTTATAATCTGGTTATGTAGGAACTTACCATTTGGAATATTAATTGTTACTTTGTCTACGCCATAAAGAGCACCAAAAGCCCATTCATTAGGAATCAATGAACGTTTATCAACAACACCAACGCCCGTTCCAAAGAAACCTAGACGGTTAAGTTCAAACTCTGCGCCAATACCATTAATATTTAATTCAAATGAAACTGATCCATCATCTGTTGTGTTACCAATTTGTAACGCACCACCTGGTCTTGCCATATCACCAATTTTGAATGATGAACTATCCAAGAAATTCCATGTAAATGTTGTTACACCTTCAGAATAAATATTGGATTCAATACCAACAAATGAATCATCTTCTACAAATAATGCCGCATATTCAGAGAATTCAAAAATACCTGAACCAATTAGTTTTACACGAATATCATCATAATCAGTAACAGATGTACCAGCGGGTCTTTCTGAATCAACGAATCTACTGAATACTAATTGAGCATTATCAGTAAACTCAATCATACCACCACCAAGATAAAGCTCTGCACCTGGTTCCAATACCAATTTGACATTGCCCGCAAAACGAACTCTTTGATATTCATTTGTAAACTGAGTCAAATCTAAAGTACCAGTGCCTTTAATTCTCAATTCTTTTGAAGATTGAGATGTAAAGATTAAGTGATCTACTTCTTGATTAATACCAAATGCTGTACCTCTTAGAATATGACACATATTGTTTACAAGGATATCATCATTCAATTCAACAACAGCTTCGCTGTTTGGAATTAAAGTTACACCATTTACACCAAGCATAACATTCGCTTCACTTGAATCTACTGTTCTATCTGCAGAACCAAGACCCAATCTTGCATTATCATCAAGAACAACTACGCCAACAGGAGCTTCTGCTGAATCAAAACCAGTTAGGAATATAAGTTCTCTAATGAATGTTTTGTCACCAGTTATCTTAATATGAGGTTCATCACCAAGTCTTGCTCGTTTAATTTGTAATTGATCAATAATGCCGCTGAATACAGGAAGAGGGAATAAGTTTGCTGCTACAACAGCTGGTGCTGCGTAAGGAGCATAAACATCCAACGGATATGGAGTAAAGGATGGTGTACCTGAGTAATCTTTTACTACAGCTTCCCAATCCAATGTATAAGCTTCACGGCTTTCACCAACAGCGTTCAACACAATATCAGCATTTGCTAATGTTGGTTGCCAATCTGTAATACCTACACGGTTGTCAAAACGAACTCTTGATTTTGGAAGAGTTGCAATACCATCTGCGCTCAATGTTACCATTGCAGATACGTTTGCTCTTCTAATATTACCAATTATGAATTGACCTAATCTATCTACAAATATTCCACCTTCACCAGTTGTACCACTAAGCTCAGGAAGACCAAGTGATCCACCACGAGTTTCAAATGACATATAGTCGCCATTGATTGTTACAACAGCTGTATCTGTTAATGCGAATGATACACCCAGCGGATCTGTTCCTGTTGCATAAGCTGTACCAATAGAAACGTTACTTGCATGACCTATATAAATTGTTTCAACAGAATCTTGTCCATTAATTGCAACAGATGTGTCTATGTTTTCATTTACAAAAGTTGTGTTGTAAGACTTATCTAAATAAAGATCAATTGTGTGTGAAACACCTCTTTCTGCCCAGTCTTGGAAGATATCCAAGTGTGCATCACGATTTACAAGTGTTCCATCTGAAGAACTAGAACCAACATCTGTACCCATAATCACATTTCTACCAGAACCAGAATCAACTAATCTACCATTGCTGTAGAAAATCATTCTTGATTCATTATCGTATTGAAGACCTGTTTGAGCACTTGCCAAGTAGTTTGGAATAAATAGATCTACACCTGTAAAAGCCGCACTTTCATTGAAGTGGACGTTAGAATTTAACAATGTTATTTTTGGACGAGCAGAAGAAATTTGCTTAGCTGTTGTAATAAGTTTTGCATTTTGCTTTAAGTTAAATGTTTCACCGCCAACATAAGTTGGTTCAGAAGAAACATCATTATTTTGTTTTACCGTATGAAGCGTATCAACATGGATAATTTCTATATTTTCAAATTCAATTCTTGCGTTTGCTAAAACATAAGCCTTGTTATATTGATAATAATTTTCATCTGCATCTTTCAAGAATGATTTATACTTGAATAGTCTATCGCCATTAAAGTAGTCAATCATAATTGGACCACCATTATCATATTCATGCATACCAAGAACTTTAAAGATTGCTTCATTACCATCTGAAGGGAATGCTACAATAGCAGACTTAAACACTGAACATGTACCTTCAACATCCATTACCAAAAGACCTTCGTTAGAAGACATTTTGTCTGGATTAATTGTGAATGAAGAAACTATATCTCCACCCAAATTTACAGTTTCTACAACAACACCATCTTTATCCACACCGGATCTTAAATAGAATGCTGATGTGTTTTCCATCATAATTTTTGCAGGAATTGTTACATTTGAATAATCATAGTTTCCATCAACAATTAAAGCTGACGCGTTTCTATTTTTAACAACAGAACTTTGCATTTGACCATCTAACCAACTTGCAGGCATTCCTACTGGCCATGGACTTTCATTTGTTACTGTGCCAACATAGTCAAAATATGAATTATTACCAATATTTAGAATACCGTTACAACCTAAAACAAATCCTTTTCTAACACCAGAGAATGGTACTGTAGGATTTGTTCCCCATGGATTTGCCCAGAAATCTGTTAAAACCGTATTTTCATTAATCACCAAAAGACCTGGAGCCTCATCTTCTGAATTGGAAACCGTCAAAACAGCATTACCATTACCAGGAATTAATTGAGTAATATCAGTTAAAACAAATTTGGTATTTGAAGCAACATTCAATTTAGCTGGTGTAACAACAACAGCACCGTTATCTTGAATTCTCAAGACTGTTCGGCCTTCATCTTCATTAGAAACATCAAAATTAATTCGACCTTGATCAGTTGCGCCAGCAAGCAAAGTATCTTCTGCTATATAGCCAAGAACAGCACCACTACCAATTATCACTTCAGAATTAGAAGTACCATTCTCTCTTGTAAATGATAAATTAGATACATCTGAATTTGAAAGAACATAAAACTGTGCCGAACCTTCTGTATCTTTTGTAATGCTTACATTTTTACCATTTGCTAAAATGAAAATAACATCACCTAAACCAGAAACAGTAATAAGAAAATCTTTATCAACAACACCATCATTTCCACCAAAAAATGATAGATTATTATCAACATTAACATAAATTATTTGACCACTATCGGCATAAAAATATAATTCTCTTGTACCGCTTATTGAATAATCCCCTGTGATGTTGACATTAACGTTAGTTGTTAAAGCCATAACAGAAACACCATCTACAATAGTGGTATCACCAGTTACGTTTATATCTGTATCAACAACATCGGCTGCAATGGGACCAGTCCAGTTTATAGCCTGGACTACGGAGCCCGAAAACATTAATACAATAGCGATGGAGAATTTTAGCAATCGTCTCATCATACGCTCTTCCTTTTTTTAAAAGGGTTTAAAGAAATACTACCTACCTCTGTAGTAAAATTTTTGATTTTTTTTAAATGAATATTTAATATAGACACCTCACTCTTTCTCCTTTCAATGTTCCTTTTTTACTTTAAGATTAAAAGCTCTCCTTCTTACCAAAAAAAACTAAATAATAATGATGAATTCAATGAATTCATATTTCAAACTCGAAAAAAAAAAGTCAACACTTTTATTATTTAAGATTTTATCAAAACTTAAAAAAGGTTTAATTTAGCCTAATAAACGGCCCAAAGAAGCTATGCGTCTTCTTAAAAATTTTCATGTACATTATGAACATTTTTGAAATAAATAGGACAAATTTTCGATAATGATTTAAACCCTAAAAATTAACTGGGCTATGTGTGAAAAATTTTTAATTAAAAAAATGATCACAGTAAGATATTTTTTAATTTTTATACACTGACAAATAATTTAAGATTTTAATGATATCCATATATCATTTATTTTATCTTCAGCAATCACATCCTGAAGAAAATCAAATTTTTGAAACTCAGACTTACTCATATCGAGTATTTTTTGAAGGTCTGAAGGAATTTGCAGTTCCTCTTCAACACCCAAGACAACTGGTAAAAAAGGAGCCTCAGATGCAGACTCAACTAAATTTTCTATCCTGTATAACTCATTTAAAAATTCATAAACATATTCTTCTTTTTCTGAAAATATTGGAATCGCAAAATTTTCTACGCTCAAAATGCTGCCTTCTTTTGGTACCACAAAGGAATAATCGTTACTTCTTCGCAACAGTTTCCAAACTTCAGAACTTGCCGACATAATTACGGAACAACCAAAAGAAGTTAATGCCCTATCACCCAAAAAATTACTGTAGGCGACCACATGTTTTTTTTGTTCTTTTAACAATTTAGAAATAACATCAAGTCGTTCGTCACTAAAATCATTAATATCACCATATAAATATTTTGAAGCAATAAATATCAATTCAATCGGATCATCTACCACACCTATGCGCTCAGGGGCTTTATCATAAACTAATGACCAAGAAACTTCTTTTAGCCCCGCCAGTCTTTCTTTAGAAAGAACTATGCCATAAGCCTCCCAAAGATACGGAACCGTATATTCATTTTTAGCATCGTAGTAAAAACCTTTAAGATTCGGATTTATTCGATCAAAAAAATTAAGTTTTTCTTTATTAATTTTTTTAATTAAACCTAATGAAATAAGGTGTGGAACAAAATAATCAGAAGGCAATATTAAATCATAACCTCTACCTTGAGTAGCTTTTAACTTTACAAAAAGCTCTTCATTGGATTCGTAATAACTTACGTTAACCTGTATACCTGTTTTTTCTTCAAATTTTTTTAAAAAATCCGGACTAAATACACTCGCCCATGAATATACATTAATACTTTTTTTACCATTAAAAATTTTAACTTTAGGTAAAAATAAAACAAAAATTAGAGCCAACATCCAAAAGAAAACAATTAAAACTTTTTTTGTATAATTCATTTGTTCCATGCTAAAAAAACCTTGTTTTAGTTTGAAGAGAACAGAAAATTAAAACCAGCAAACTACTAAATGCTATCATCAAAGTTGAAACTGCATTAATTACGGGTGAAAGCCCACTTTTAATTGTTGTAAACACATAAAGAGAAAGTGTTTGAGCCGAAGTACCGGCACAAAAAAAAGATATAGTAAAATCATCTAAAGAAATTATAAAAACAAGTAATCCAGAGGCCACAAGGGCTGGTGTCATTAAAGGTATGACCACTTTTCTAAATGTTTGTCCTTTGGTTGCGCCCAGATCCATAGAGGCTTCAATAAGCCGTTTGTCTATTTCATCAAAACTCGTTTTTATAATTGGAATCGCATAACCCAAACCAATTAATGTATGACCTGCTATTAAAGTCACCAAACCTAATGGTACTGTAAAAAAAGCAAATAATGAAAGTAATGCGCCCGCAATAACAACGTCCGAGATTACAATTTCACCATAATTAAGAATGTTAATCCATTTCATCATCGGCTTAGAAGAATAAAGGACAAAAAAAGTACCCATTGTTAAACTCAAAAAAACTGTAAAACCAGCAACGATCAAAGAATTTTGAATAGCTATCCAAATTTCTGTTGAAGAAAATAGCTCACTATACCACTTAAGAGAAAAGGCAGAAAAACCAGATGTCAAATCAGCTTCGTTAAATGAAAACAAAATTAAAACCAATATAGGTAAATATAAAAATAAGTAAGTTAATAATGTAATTAACGGAAGCCAAATAGCAGAAAAAAGCTTCATTCTTCTTCCTCCATCAAATCATTTTTGGGGAAAAATGTATAAAAAACCAGACCCACAAAAGCAAATAATATCAACACACTTAAACATGTAAAAGCCGCACCTCTTGATGAATTTCTTGCTGTTAAAAAAAAGTGAGAAACTAAACTACCAACATACATATCTTTTCCACCACCCATTAAAGATGGAATTGCAAATTCACCAAAAGCTGGAACTAAAACTAAAACAGTTCCAATTTTTATACCAACTTTGGTCAAAGGAATAGTTACATTAAATAAAGTTTGTAGCGGAGTTGCGCCTAAATCTAAAGAGGCCTCTATTAGGCTTTTATCCAGTTTTTCTAAACTACTGTAAATAGGCAAAATCATAAAAGGTAAATAACAATAAATCATCAACAAATTAACAGCAAAAAAATTGTTTAACATATGCAGCGGTGAAGAGATTAAACCCAGATAAAGAAATGTTTGATTTACTAAACCACCATCATCCAAAATGTAATACCATCCATAAACTTGAAGTAAAAAATTAGTCCAAAAAGGTAAAATTAATAAAAATAAAAAAGCAACTTTAAATCGCTTTATCTTCATAACCAAAAAATATGAAAATGGATAGGCAATCAAAAATGAACAAATAGATGCAATAGCAGCTAAAAAAATAGAACGCAAAATAATTTTTGCAATGGGCCATTCCAAAAGAGATAAATAATAAACCAAAGTCAATCGTGGAAACTGGAAAGGACCGTCAAATTGTATAAAACTTAATGCAACAATTAATAAAATAGGCACACCAAAAAAAAGAATTTGCCAAATGGCAGCGGGTACTGACAAAAAGAAATCAAGCTCTTTGCCAAAAGCCACTTTCAATCTTTCTAACATTATTTCTCCAACAAAATCGCATTTTCCGCTTGCCAATAAATATTAACCTTATCATCATAATCGATAACTTCTTTTGGAAAATGTTCTTCATTTTGCTCAAACGCCTGAATCTTTTTTCCATTTTGCAACTTTACAATATATTCAGTGGATCGACCATGATAAACAATTGATTCAACCGTTCCAGTCAACTGGTTAGAAAAACCAGCCACGGGTGATTTACTAATTAATATCTTTTCTGGACGCAAACTCAATGATGCCTTAACACCATCCTGAGCCCATTTTTTTTCGGATGTGATATCAACATTCAATTTACCAATACCTTCAACATCTAATTTCTTTGAATCGATATTAATTTCTAGCACACCTGGGAAAATATTTGTGGACCCAACAAACTCCGCCACGAATACAGAGGCGGGGTATTCATAAATCTCTTTAGGTGTTCCAACTTGCTCTATTTCACCGTCATAATTCATAATTGCCATTTGATCAGCAACAGTTAAAGCTTCAGTTTGATCATGAGTCACATAAATAAATGTAGTCTGTAGCTTATCCTGAAGATCAACCAATTCAACCAACATTTTTTCACGCAACTTCAAATCCAATGCCGCTAATGGCTCATCCAATAATAAAACTTCTGGATCATTGATAATCGCGCGCGCCAATGCAACTCTTTGTTTTTGACCACCAGAAAGTTCATTAATTGATTTAAACATTTGAGTTTGTAAGCCAACGGCCTCTAGCATTCTACTTACTTTTTGTTTAATTATATCATTTGGAACTTTACGAACTTTTAAACCGTAAGCAACATTATCAAAAACATTTAAATGTGGGAAAAGAGCATAATTTTGAAAAACTGTATTAATTTTTCTTTCATTTATTGGAAAATTGGTAATATCATCATCACCTAATAAAATCTTACCAGAATCGACTTCAGTAAAGCCACCAATTAAGCGCAACAAAGTTGTTTTGCCACTTCCACTCGGCCCAAGTAAAGCAAAAAACTTACCACTTGGTATAGTTAAATTAAGATCGGTTAAAACATTTTCATCACGATATTTTTTACAAATATTTATTAATTTAATGCTTCTCATTCTTATCACCCCATTTTGCAAATGTAATTGGAACTATTACATCAGAAAAAGTGCATGGTATAACAACAGCAGCAATCAAAAATAAAAAAACCATTCCCATCTGAGGTTGCCAATTATATAAACCTTCAGAAACTAAATAAAATAATGAAGCCAACGAACTGACCAAGATATGAGTAAAATGCGAACTAAATGAATAAAAACTCTGTAATGCATCACCATGGCGACTTAATAATAATCCAGTAAGCAAACCGGCAAATAAAAATGGCAAAACCTGATGCAATTCAGAATAAAAACAAAAATGCCAATGCATATTAGCCCCTAACATACGTCCACCATAATAAGGAAGGACAACGTCAGAAAGGACACAAAAAACTATTGGCGCAACTGTACCAATAAAAATTGCCTTAAAAATACTCTTTGAATATCTAGAAAAGGCAATCACTGTTCCCAGCGAAGAAAAAACCAAGTGCAAAAAGTGAAAGCTATGAAACAATCCATGAGCGCCTTTTCGCATAATCTTTTCATCATTAAAAGCAAATTTGTAATAATCCAAAAAACTAATCAATATCAAGCCAAATGCAACAGAAAGGACGGCATAAGGCAAATGACAGACTAATTCATCCCAGATGGTCGTATGTTTATGACCACTAAAGTTATTTAATTTGGTATTACAATTCTTATCGTTAAATGAACATCCACACATTTTTGTAAAAATCCCCTATTTATAAGGCTTTAATATTAAGAATTTTGAATATAACGGTTTTTGATTTTAAATCCAAGGGAATGTTTCTTTTTTTGTTTTCTTGGTTAGCCTCAAGAGCTTATTTATTTATATTTTATTTTCAAAATGCATTTCATTTTTATTTATTTTATTTTTAATTATTTAATTATTTTTAGTCTTTTTAAAATTTGTAAATTCGCTGTTCATAATTTGCAAAGGGTGTTGTTCTTATTTGATTTTTTTTATTAATTATTTTTAGTCATTTTAAAATTTGTAGGTTTACTTTTGTATGTTTTTCAAAGGATATTGTTCTTCTTTAATTATTTAATTATTAGTCTTATTAAAATTTGTAAGTTCGCTGTTCATAATTTGCAAAGGGTGTTCTTGCAAACACCCTCTGCACTCCTATGCACCAAGGGCAAGCCCTTTGGAAACCCTGACTCTCGATGCCCAACGTAACAACTCGCCCACATTAGTGCTAAGTAAGTTTTTGTAAAATATCTTACAATTTCTTTGAATTTATAGCCCTAAGGGCTCGTACCCCGTTGGTCAGCGATAGTCGCTTAGGATGTTTCAATTTTTAACCACGTTTAATTATTATTTAGAGTATATGCAGAAAATTTTTTAAAGAACTCGACCCTTCGACTAGATCAGGATGATATCCGTCTTTGTTTTTATTAGAAAAATTTATGAAACCACGGCTTTTAAGCCGTGGAGAGCGTTATTTTTTAGTGACAAAATATTGAAGACTCCTTATCAGGAATCTCGGACGGCGAGAAGCAAGCGTAGCTTGCGCGACCGCCGGTAGCCCGTAGGGGAATTGGATTCCGTTGAGATTTTTAAGGGCTTGCCCTTAAATTTGGGGGGAGTTAGGGGGTGTTCAAAACAACACCCCCTGCAAATCATTAACAGTAAGCTTACAAATTTTAATAAAATAAAAAATAATTAATAAATAATGACTCAATCCTTCGACAAGCTCAGGATGAAATCTATTTTTTTAATATTTTTATTTTTATATACTTCTGCAAATCATGAACCGTAATTTTACAAATTTTAAAATGACTAATAATTAAATAATAAAAAAATCAAAATGCCTGTCCTAAAGTCAAAAACCAAGAATAGCCACCCTCTTTTGGATAACATTTACTCCATTTCCAACCAATATCAAATCGCACGGGCCCAATTGGAGTATTATAACGCAAGCCAAAACCAGTACCAGCCAAAAGCTTGTCTTGATAAAATTTTAATGGATTTGAATCGGCCAAAAGCACACCTATATCTTGAAATAACACAAGCCCCAATTGATTATAAACGGGCATTCTAAGCTCAAAATTACAATTTATCATAGACTTGCCACCCTGCGGAACATACTGCTTTCTACCATGTTCATCAACAAAACAACCCAAAGGCGGACAAAAATCTGCCTGGTAACTACGTAAAGAATTCGCGCCACCTAAAAAAAATCTTTCTGGCGGCATAATTTCTTTAAAAACCTGCCTAAAAATATGCCCAAACCTAAATCTTAACGCTAACACTATCTCATCAAAAGGGAAAAACACTGACTGCTCAATTAAAAATTTAAGCATAGAACTTGCTTTTTCTTCTTTAATCGGAAACATTCCTTTTAAAGAAAATATTGAAAGAGACCCACTTCTTGGATTTAATTTATTATCCAAAAAATCTAAAAACAATGTTGGCTCAGTGTAAAAATAAGGCACTTTCATACCAATAAGATCTGAAGAAAAATTTATAGCTTCTGAAAGATATTTGCGATGCCCGCTTGTTTTCATCCATTCGCAACCACAATTAATACCAAAATCTACATTTGCAAATTTTCTAGTAACTCCAATTAAACCACCTTCTTGCAAAGCCTGATACAACGTACGGTCACTTCCTATATATAATGGTTGATCGTATTTATTTGAATATGCTTTTACAACTGTAAATAAAGGTTGTCGGCCAATCCATGGTCGTTGATAAAATAAAGCTGTTTTTCTATAAAATCTTGTTATATCAGCGTTTAAAACCAAAATATCTGCATGGTTTGTTAAATTTCTAAAGAGTAATGACGTACCAAATTTATAAGTAGTACCAGATCTAAATGTAAAATTTTTACTTACTTGAGCAATACCACACCTGATTCTAATTTCCCTATTATCTTCGTCAGCCAATCTAAAAACAACCGGCCTTTCATGATCAAGGCCAACACATCTTGAATAATTTAAATTTACCGTTTCAAAAACATCCAGGCCACGCAATTTAGAAACTGTTTGATTAATCTTACCTCTGTCCCATTGATCACCATATTCAAAAGTCTGTTCACGCAAAAAACGCCTTAAAGGAAATTTAGAATCCCCTTGCATAACCGTTTTTCCAAATTTAACCTCTCCTCCACCCAAATTAATTTTCCAAGAAATGCAAACTTGCCCATCTTTTTCTAACATTTCTGGTTTGGCATCAGCGAATAAAAAACCTTTTTTATGAAAATATTCCATTAAAAATTTCTTTTGTTTTTCAATTTGATCAAAATCAAATGGCTGATTCAAACATTGATTAAAAACATCTTCTTTTTCTAATTCCGCAAAACCATCAACAGAAACCTTTTGCAAAAATCTACGAGACCCCTCTTCAACAATCACAACTAATTTATATTCTTCTTTATCATCTGAAAGAGGTACATAATCCTGTTTCAAAACTTTAAAATTCCAAAATCCTTCTTTTAAATAAAAATCTGCCATTTTTTTCAAGGACCTTTTTAAGCTATCTGCATCAAAAAAACCTATTTTTAAAAATTTAGCTAAAAATCCTTCCAATTCGTCTTCTTTAAAAAAGGCAGCGCCCTTAAATGCAACTTCAGTTATTTTTGCACGCAAGCCCTCTTTAATTATAAAAGAACATTTATGGCCATCTTCATTAGCTTCAACAGAAACTTTCCAAAAACCTGAGTTAAAATAATTATTCATAATTTCTTGAGAGAGAATAGAAATAGGAAATTGAGTAATGGAAGGTCCCATACCCAATAAATAATCGGTTAATTTACGACTAGAAAAAAATCTATTACCAAAAAAATCAAACTCTTTTTGCTGATGAACGGTAATATCAAACTCTAAATCAACATTATGGCTTTCAAAATTTATATTTTTTTGCATTTCAAAAGACGCGGATAAAAAAACCTTATGAGAAAGATCCTTTCTAAATTTAGATAAATATTTATCCAAAACAACCTGTGAACAATAGCTACCAACCAAAGAGTTAATAAGTTCTTTTTCCACTTCGGCAACAAGTTCCATTTTAGAATCTTTATCCCCTAAACCCTTATAATTAAGCTTAATAGAATTAATTTTAAAACATTCATCTTTATCTAAAACAATATTCACAACAAGCGATTTAGTTTTAATATTATAATCAAAATATGATGAAACTGAGGAATTAAAATAACCAAGCGACTCTAAACTTTCTTCTATTTTTTTTATAGATGCTTCATGTTTTTGAAGATCAAATCGCTGACCTGATTCCAACATGTAATATTGTCTAAAATTTTCTTTTCCAATTAAAACACCATGAAAACGCAATTTATCAAAAACCCAAAATCCTTTAAAGACAAGATGCAATTGTTTGCCTTCAGGAAAATCCAACCAAGAAATTTCTAATCCCTCAAAATGATCCTTCAATTCAAAATAACCGATGCCCTTTTTCAATGCATCAACAGTAACAACATCACCTTCAACCAACCCAAATAAATAATCAAATTCAAATGGATCTAATTTAACATCTGATTCATACGTTAATTTAAGTAATTTAAATGGTTCAAAAAATGTATCATCTATTTTTTTTAACCAATCCTTAGATAAAAAATCTAAAAATATTTTTTCTTGTTTATCCTGGATTATCGAAGGTACTTCTTTTAATGGAAAATCTAAAACTAAAGCCATTCTTTTAGCTATAGCTGATTCTAAATCAAAATCTATTTCTTCTGCATGCAAATAAATATTTGTGCAAAAAATAAAAATAAAAAATTGAATTAATGAATGTTTCAACACAAAAACCCCAAAAAAATAACTTTAATTGTGAAACATTCTAACAAAAACATATATCTTTGTAGACCATAAAAAAAGAATTCGACTCACTAAATCTTCAATAATGCTTTTAAATAAAAAGACATATCAAAACATCAATTAATCGAACTCTTTTAAAGGCTGTTAATATTATATGCTTTACTCTTCCCCTATTACACGAAAGATTCCTCGAAAATCTCGATCCTTCATAAATGGCTCTATTTCAATATCTTCCAAACCCTTTTCTGCAGCAGATTTATGTAATAAATCTAAAAAATTATCAACTTCATCTTTTGCCCCGCAAGCATGAATTTTTACCAATCCATCTTCAATAAATTGGGCCGTGCCTTCTAACCCAAATTTGGCGGCATTCTTTTGAATAAACCCCCTAAGAAAGTCGTCCTGAGACAAAACTGAAAACGTAATTATCAAACACTTATGCATGGCCTACTCTCCCCAGCATTTGAGTTACTTAAAATTAACTTGCGTCGAAAGTAGCAAATTAAAACTAGCAATGTCAAAATAAATTTGAATTTCTTGGCAATACCATGCAAACTGTGATATTTAAACCTATGTTTGAAACTATTTAGCAAAAAATAATTAAAGTCAGGTGTCAAATGAATAAAGAAATAAGAACTAGATTTGCCCCATCCCCCACAGGCATCATGCATATAGGCAATATTAGAACAGCATTACTCAACCTTCTTTTTACCAGACAAAAATCTGGAACATTCGTATTAAGAATAGAAGACACGGATCCTGCCAGAATGTTTGACCCGGGTGCTAAAAAAATTATATCGGATTTAAAGTGGCTCAGTTTAAATTTTGATGAAGGACCTGATATTGGTGGTCCATATGCCCCATATTTTCAGTCGGAACGCATGCCTATTTATAATGAAAAACTAAAAGAATTACAAAAATTAGGCGGAACTTATCGTTGTTTCTGTTCTGAAGAAGAACTAGAAAAAAAACGTACCCGTCAAATAGCCATGAAAAAACCACCTCGTTACGAAAAAACCTGTCTACACCTTTCACAAAAAGAAATTGATCAAAACCTAGCCGATGGAAAATCATTTATCTGGCGAATGAACCTTGATCCAAGTAAATCAGTTACCATCAAAGATTTAGCAAAGGGCATGGTAAAGTTTGAACTCGAAAACTTTACAGATTTTCCTCTAACTAGAAAAGACGGAACCTTTACGTTCATGTTTGCAAATTTTGTAGACGATATGACCATGAAAATCTCCCATGTATTTCGAGGAGAAGATCATCTTTCAAATACAGCTGGACAAGCTGCGTTATTCGAAGCTTTCAATGTGCCACTGCCAACCTTTTGGCATATGCCAATGATTTGCAATACAGAAGGTAAAAAACTTTCAAAACGCGATTTTGGTTTTTCTTTAGATGACCTAAAAAACACAGGCTTTTTACCAGAGGCAATTAATAATTATCTAGCAATAATTGGCGGTTCATTTGTTGAAGAAATTATGTCACAAGAAGATTTAATAAAAACTTTGAATTTTGAACATGTCGGATCAACAAACAGAGTAAGTTACGATGTAGAAAAATTAAAATGGATTAATCATAAATGGATAGATCGTTATCCAAAAGAAAAACTCGAAAAACTTTGCCGACCATTTTTAGAAAAACAATATCCAGCGGCAAAACAAATTTCTGAAGAACGCCTCTCAGGAATAATTCAATTAATTAAATCAGATTTAGTTGTTTTAAGCGATATTGTAAAAGTACTTTCTTTCTTATTTGAAAAGCCTACAAACATCAATGTAAAAATTGCAGAACAAATTTCTGAAGAAAATTTAAGAACAATAAAAGAAATTGTTAATTCAAATCTTAATTTACTTTCTGCCCCACATGAATTTATAGAAAAATTAAAAATAACCGCCAAAGAAAAAAATATAGGATTAAAAAACTTATTTATTTTCTTGCGAATTGCCTTAACAGGCGAACCAAAGGGCCCAGGAATTGCTGAACTCGTTGAAATACTTGGAGAGACTGAAGCCAAAAGTAGAATTCAAAGTTAAAAGACTACAAAAAAAGCGCCGGCAAATTAACCGGCGTTTTTTCTTTAACGTTTTATTTTAAAAATGTTACAAAATATTATTCATAACACTTTTATTTTCCATGACATTTTCATTACTTTCCGCATAAACATTTGGCCACTCCTTTTTACATCGATCCAGAACAGTGCATGCCAACTTTTTCAAGTATTTTTTTAATAAAAGACAATCAGCGCGTCCCACCCTAAAAACAGAATCATATATAATTGCGGCTTCTCTTACATCAGAATAACTTTTTTCTAGCGTTAACAACAAAGGCTCATTATTAAAATTACATTTCCATGCTTCGAAAAAATCAGAGCAACCATCAACGCGCTTGTAACACAAGAAAACAGTATCAATAAAATCTCGAAGCTCAGCCCTCGGTATACTCATAATAGAACATAGGTCATCCTCACGCATATATTTATTCGGCTCAGAACCCCTCATCAAAATAGGAAATAAAGGAATTAGCAAAAAAATTAATTTCTTCATAAATATCCCTTCGCTTAAAGCAAATTAAAAATTAAATCAAACCTAAATTACCAAGCACTCCAATACCACATGTGGTTAACAACCCTTTTGTATACATAGCAATAAGTCGTTCCTTCATCCAATTGCATTTTTTTTCATAAATTAAAAAATCAAGATCAGAATAAAACATAAAAAATTCAGGCTCATTTAAGTTTTCAGCCAAATCAAATAATTGTAGTGCAGTTTCTTCATCTTCATTTTTTACAACCAATTTCCACAATTCGAACCAATAACAATCTTCGTCCTGATCAAAAAAAAGTGTATTTTGCAAAATTACATCAAAAATTTTCCATGCTTTAAACCTGTATGCTTCTGCTAGAATATTTAAATTAAACTGAGAGCCTTCAGCAAGCTCTTCATCATAATATATTTCTGGAATTTTATTTAAACACAAAGGAAATTTAGAAAACGACGAGAATTCATAAAACAACCTAAAAAAATCATCCACGTTATCGGTCTTAACAATTTTTTCTATTTCATTGGCAACCCAGATTCGATAATCATTTTTAGACTTTTCAATTCGTTTTTCAGCCTCTTTTATTCTGCACATCTGCTCAAAAGCTTCAATTCTTTTTAAACGTTTTTGCAAGAATTCTTTTTTTGCCTTACCACGAGTTATCATAGGGTGTATTGAGGCCGCGTCAACGGCATCAGAATAATTATATCCAATTTGACCAGACTTTTTTCTCTCTTTTTTTAAAGAAGAAGGCCATAGCTTATAACCAGCCGGTATTTTAAATTTTAAAATTAATTTATCCTGCTCAGATTGTTGTTCTTCAGAAGCTTCCGCCAAAAAAAATATTGAAAAAACAACTACAAAAAACTTTTTCATTTTCCACTCCTATCATCATTTATCGCGTATATAATCATTTCAATTAAATTATTAAAATACACTTCAAAACCAGAATCATCAGTACTATTCATTCTTTTTTCACATTCTTTAATGGCATACAAAACATACTTTTTTTCTTTTTTTAAACACTCCAAAATTGGATGATCTCTAAATTGAATTATTTCTTCACGAAGAGCTCTATTCATCTCACATGCACGATAATATTTGCGCACTTTAACTAAACAATCCATACCGATTTTAACAAACTCATCAATCTCTTCTTTTGAATACTCGCATGGCTGTGTAATAGAAAAAAATGAAAATAACAAAATAAAAAAATATTTATTCATTCGCGTCCTTATATTATTTAAAAATTAAAAAACTTATCAAATAATACAAAACTCGTGAATTAAAGCAATTTCGATACAACATATTGTAACAATTATTAAAGCACAGAATCTGGTTCAGCCAATCTATTTGGAAGCTCTTGCAACTCAAGAACAACTCCTTCTTTTTTTAATCGTTCCATTATATTTAGGAAAATGTCTTTGGTTGCCTCTGGAACAAAAAATTCAAATGTACTCGTTTCTTTATCTATTGTTCTATCAAAAGCAACATGCTCCATACCACGCAAGATAGCCGTCAGCATCCAACATTTTTCCCGTTTGATTTTTGCCTGAAAGTAGATGCATAATGTTTTTTGAGGTTTCATAAAATTCCTTGTAGATCCTAATTGATTTATGTAGACTTTAATTTTCATTTTAACTGTTTTGTTTAAATTTCAAATCTTTTTCCGGAGAAGTAAACCATGGCCAACTCAGATACAAAAAAAATTGGCTTAGCCGTTGCAACAATTGTTGGATTAAATGCCATGATTGGAGCTGGTATTTTTGGAACACCCATTAAAACAGCACAAGTTGTTGGTCCTGCAGCTATATTAACATTTATATTTGTATCTATAGCTATTTATTTTATGGCCGATTCTATAGCAAGGGTTGCAACACTTTTTCCAGAAGAAGGTTCTTTTTACGCATATACCCAAAAATGGGCGGGTCACAAAATAGGACTTATCGCCAGTGGAGCCTATATATTTGGTTTAATCATAGCAATGGGAGCATTAACTAGAATCGCATGTGGTGAAATGCAACACTATATTCCATCTCTTTCAGTAACAATATTAGGAATTATAACCCTAACTCTTTTAATCGGATTAAATGCAGTTGGAGTTGTAATAAGTGAAATTGGTCAATACATTTTATTGGCTTTAACAATTTTTCCACTTGTCACAACAATTTTGATTTGTCTTTTTAATTTCGATTTAAATTTGGCAACAAACTTTACACCAAATGGTATATTTCCAATATTCAAAGCAGCAAGCATCCCTATATTTGGATACTTTGGATTTGAATGTGCAACATCATTATTTAGAATAGTAAAAAATCCTGAACGCAATGTTCCAAAAGCAATAACAATGGGCGTTGCCATTGTTGGATTTGTTTACGTAACATTAGTTACAGCATTAATATTTGCAGTTCCACAAAATATTTTTATACAACCAGGGATGACCGTTTCAACAGCTCTTTCTTTAATTTCACCACAAAATATATATTTAGTGGAAGCAATTAGACTCTGCATTATTGCAGTAATATGCGGAACAATAAATTCCATGATATGGGGAGTCAGCAATCTACTTGTTTCATTAGTTGGAAAAATGAAAAGTACTTACGCGCGTAACTTAATTAAAAAAAATATTTTTACACAAAGAACTGCTGTGATTCTTTTTGGAATAACAATGTTTATAAGTTTTTTAACATTAAAATCCATAGACTTACTTATGTATACAACATCAGTTTGCATAGTATTTGCCTACATTAGTTCAATGATTACACTTTTTACAATAAAACAAGAATGGACTTCCGGAAGAAACATTAAAACAATATTAGGAATTATAACGGCGCTTGCTATATTTATTTTTGCAGCAGATGGTGTAATCGCCGAAATAACTAAATTACTATAGACAATTGACGTTCAATAAATAAAGGTGCTATAAATTACAAAAATTAAAATTTTATCTCTAAAAAGGGTAGTCATGTCTCGCAAAATCTTACTTCTAATACTGTTTCTTTTAGCACCGTTTACAAACATAAAAACAACAACTTCAAATAATCAGGCGGATCCTTCACCTGTATTTACCACGTTAGCTGAAAACTACATGATTTTTAGTTTAAAAAATTACATCAAAAATAGTTTTGATGACCCTTCTGATGAAACCGAATTTAAAAGAAAACACCCAATAATTGGACTATCTGTAACACCATTTAGCCAGACAGCAACAGATGCAAGAAGCTGGGGCAAAAACCGTTTATTTTTGGATAACACGTCAACGGAAACAAATGTTTTAACAACAGGAGAGTTGGTAAACCTTGGTGATATTAAAGGTTTTTGGAATATTTTAGCCATGCCAAATACAGCAACAACCTGCGGTGCTCCTTGTACTGTAGGCTGTAATCCTATTCCAATTATGCAACCAGAAGATGCAAATTTGCCTTGCGTTTTTCAATATTATCAATATCAACTAGATTTAGCCTGGGCACAAAATCAAACAGATCAAGCTCTTGCAGCTCTAGAAAATCAAGTTGTAGATCCATTAGGAATTTTTGGATTTGCATCTGTTCCCTTAAAATATAGAAAATCTGGATTACGATTCGAGCTTGCCTGGCAAATTTTGGATGACATCGATTTAATAATTCAAACAGGTATTGTTGATGTTAAACAAACAACCTCTAATACAGCAAATCAAAATACAGGTTTTTTAAATTTAATGTTGGTAGAATCCTATACCTTAGCAGAACCCTACAGAAGTAGTACAATCGCTCAAAATCTTGTAAATAACTATTTAATGTTTAGAACAAAATGTATAGGACAAGAAACCGGCCAAAACTTTGAATCTTTTTCCAAAATATCCTTAGAAGATATAAATATTAAACTTCGCTGGACACATCAATATCCAGGAAATATGAATAATGAAGATTATCCAAAATTTTTCTTTATACCACAAGTAACAATAGCTTTAACAGCACCTACAAGTCCTGCCGAACCAACTTGGAAAAAATTTGCAATCCGAGCAGGAAACAATGGACACTTTGGTCTTAGCATAGATGCAACAATTGATTTTGATTTTTTTGAAACAATTCAATTTGGTGTTGGTGGCGGATATACATACTTTACAGGAAGAGACATCAACAATTTCTATCTTCCAAACCATCCATCACAACAAGCCGTTTATCCTTATAAAACAGATGTTAACTACAAACCGGGTGGCAACTTTAATTTGAATGGTACTTTTTTGGCTTACCACTTTATTAAGGATTTATCATTCCATTTAAGATACGAATATGTAAAACATAACAAAGATTCAGTATCATTAAAAAAATGTATAAAAAAAGTACCTATGGATATAGTTGAAAAAAGAATACTCACAATATCCAATCAGATTTATGATGAACCTGTAAGTGTATTAAGTAATGAAGAACAACAATTACTGATTGGCATAGACAGAGAACAAGAAAAACCGGCTAATTTTCCTACAGCTGGAAGATACGGTCAAATAAAAAATAATCTTAAAGGATACACCCCACAAAATGCATTCTTGCCAGAAAAATATGAACGGGATACAAAATGGATTTCTCATCATTTGGATATTGCATTGAATTATGATCTGTCACCAAATCTTACAATTGGTATATTATATCAAGCTCCAATTGCTCAAAAAGCTGCATATAAAAGTTGGACCTTTATGGGAAGCATAACAGGCAGATTCTAAAACTACATACAATAAAAACAATATTTTAAATTATTAATCATGCTAACAGTTATCATTTTTTCTGCGAAAAAAATAATAACTAAATTCAGCAATTTATTGCAGACAATTGACGTGCAATAATTAAAGGTGATATAAGTTACAAAAATTAGAAAATTATCTCTAAGAAAGGATCGTAATGACTCCCAAATTTTTACTTCTAGCGTTATTTCTTTTAATACCTTTAACTAATATTGAAGCGATCACTTCCAACAATCAGGCAGACCCTTCACCTGTATTTACAACACTAGCTGAAAACTACATGATATTCAGTTTAAAAAATCACATCAAAAATAGCTTTGATGACCCTTCTGATGAAGCCGAATTTAAAAGAAAACACCCAATAATTGGATTATCCGTAACACCATTTAGCCAGACAGCAACAGATGCTAGAACCTGGGGCAAAAACCGGTTATTTTTAAATGGCTCAGACGAATCTACCCCTCTCACAACAGGTGATCTGGTAAATCTCGGTGATATTAAAGGCTTTTGGAATATTTTAGCCATGCCAAATACAGCAACAACTTGCGGATCTCCATGTTCTTCCAGCTGTTTAGCCTTGCCCACAATGCGCCCAGAAGATGCAAATCTTCCGTGTGTATTTCAACTTTATCAATATCAACTTGATATAGCCTGGGCAAAAGGAACAGACTCAACAACAACAATCACATTATTAGAAAATCAAGCTGTTGATCCTTTAGAAATTTTTGGATTTGCGTCCATACCTTTAAAATACAAAAAGACAGGATTAAGATTTGAACTTGCCTGGCAAATTTTAGATGATTTGAATTTAACAGTTCAAACAGGTATTGCCGAAGTTAAACAAACAACTTCCAGTATTTCAAACCAAGAGACCGGTTTTTTAAACTTAATGATAGCAGAAAGCAATAAACTATCAGAACCATACAAAAGTAGCACAGTAGGACAAAATCTTGTAAATAACTATTTGATGTTCAGATTAAAATGCATCGGACAAGAAACAGGCCAAAATTTTGAAACCTTCTCAAAAACATCGTTTGAAGATGTAAATTTAAAACTTCGTTGGACTCATCTATATCCTGGAAATATGAATAATGAAGATTATCCAAAATTTTTCTTTATCCCACAAATTACATTAGGACTCACGGCCCCTACAAGCCCTGCAGAACCAACTTGGAAAAAATTCGCAATTCGAGCTGGTAATAATGGCCATTTTGGGCTTGGCATAGATGCTGCTATCGATCTTGATTTTTTTGATACGATTCAGTTTGGAATAGGTGGTGGATATACATACTTTTTAGGCAGAGATATCAACAACTTTTATCTTCCAAATCATCCATCACAACAAGCCGTTTATCCTTATAAAACAGATGTAAACTACAAACCTGGTGGTAACTTCAGTTTAATTGGCAAGTTCCTGGCTTATCATTTCATAAAAAATCTATCGTTTCACTTACTATATGAATATGTAAATCACAACCAAGATTCAGTAAAATTAAAAAAATGTATAAAAACCGTACCTGCAGCAGTATTAAACACAGAAATTACCGCGCTCAAAGCGCAGTTTGCCCAAGCAGAAAGCCAAGGGACAATAGATGCAGACCAACTTGCCGCACTAAACTCTAAATACGATCAAATATCGACCAATCTTGCTGGCTATACACCTCAAGATGCATTTCTTCCAGAAAAATATGAACAGGAAACTAAATGGACCTCTCATCATCTGGATATAGCTTTAAATTATGATCTATCCCCAAATCTTACCATTGGTATACTTTATCAAGCCCCAATAGCCCAAAAAGCCGCATATAAAAGTTGGACATTCATGGGAAGCATAACAGGAAGATTCTAAAAATATTAACCGATCCTTCTATATTTGACCTGATTACTGATTAATTGAATAAATCAGCAATCAGGTCATTTTAAAAGCCAAAAACAAAGGTCAATCCAATCAAGCATTGCAAACTAGATTGGACATCAATAAAAAAAATCCGTAGAATTAGAGTTATCTGTTAAATTTTTAATAAATTTTGCCGCACTAAGGATGGTGATTTAAATAATGAAAAGATCAAACGTTCAAGTCCATGTTAATGACAATCCGGAAAAAGCTCTTCGTCAATTGAAAAAAAAGATTGAAAGAGAAGGCGTTTCAAGAGACATGAAAAGAATAGTCTATTTTGAGCCAGAAACTCAAAAAAAGAGAAAACGTCTGATGAGAGCCATCAAATTAAACGTTATGAAAAACCTTGGTTAAGAAAAAATAACCAGGTATCATGGAAGTCAAAGATATTAAGAGGGCCCAAAAAGAGGCCCTCTTGCTCAAAGAAATTTCTCAACTAATTTATAGAATAGTAAAAGACCATCCTGAATGGCCGATGTTCTCAATAACCCGAGTAGAACTTTCAAGTAAAAAAAGTATTTGTAATATGTTCTTTTATCTTGA
Organism: candidate division TM6 bacterium GW2011_GWF2_32_72; assembly: GCA_000989525.1. Lineage (GTDB taxonomy): Bacteria > Babelota > Babeliae > Babelales > GWF2-32-72 > GWF2-32-72. The sequence goes on along the minus strand of LBON01000007.1, from coordinate 2,603 downwards.
AGGTGGTCCAGAAAAATTTAAAGAATTTTTAGAAGAATTAAAGCTCTATAAACCATCAATAAGAGCAACTATAGCTAAACAAATTAGATCAAGATATGTACCAGACTTAGTCTTTAAATATGATGAAGTATTTGAAAAACAACAACGAATCGAACATCTTTTAGACGAGGTCAAATCTAAGGAGACTCCTAAGTGAGTATAGATGGTCCCATGCCCCTGCTTTTAGCAGGATTAATATTTTTATTTTGGGGTTCATTTTTAAACGTTTTAGGATACAGGCTAATCTCACTGGATGGCATTTTTAGAAAATATTTCTTTTGCCCAAAGTGTGATGCCAAACTATCATTTAAAGAAATAATTCCTGTTATTTCTTGGTTAATCCTCAAAGGCAGATGTTCACACTGTACGCGAACAATCTCAGCTCTTTATCCGTTCATAGAAATATTTACCAGCGTTGTACTGCTAACATTGCTTAAACTACATCCTGACTATTTCTGGCCTTACTTTATATTTTTTTCCGCCCTCATTATCACTATTCGTTCAGACTTTGAAACAATGTTAATTTCAAGATTTGCAACTCTTTGGCTTGTTCCGCTGGGATTAATTTTTAGTTATTTTCAAATCATACCGCTTACTTTTTTAGATAGTGTTCTAGGCGCACTTGTTGGTTACGCTTTTCCGTTAATTATAGCCAAAACTTTCTTATTAATACGCAAAGAAGAAGGCATGGGAGAAGGCGATATGGATCTTCTTTCATTCATAGGATCATTTACGGGGTCAATTGGTGCAATTATGGGATTATTTGGCGCTTCGTTCTTAGGCTTATTTTACATAATTTTCTACGGACTCATTTATAAACATATCCCCCGCAAATTCCCATTCGGACCATTTATTGCAATTGCTGCAATTTTATTCGTATTATTTGAAACACAAATCTGGACCATAATCAATTCAATATAATAAAAATTTACACAATTTTTTAAAATCTTTCTTTTTTTGTATAAGCTTTTATTTTTAACCTTAAAAAATTTAAAGGAACAAAAATGAAAAAAACAAATTTACTAATTACCATTTTGTTTGTTTCAATGTTTAATGTGGTTTATAGCAATTTTTATACTGATGATGAAATTAATATAAAAAATATAATGGCAGAAGTTAATTGCAAGCTTGATGCTATCAGTCAAGACATATTATCTATATTTAAAATCTGTGATCAAATCGAAAATTACAATAAACTTCAACAACAACAAATATCTGAAGAATCTAATGCTACATTTAAAAACTTAGAAGAAAAAATTATCAATTTACAAAATCTAATTCAAACAATTAACCAAAATAATATAGATACAATTAAAATTTTAAACTCCCAAATAAATAATTTATCAAATGTTTTTAATCCCGTTAAAAACAACATAAAAAGACTACAACAAAATGAAACCTCAACTAAAAATCAACGTATAATCATTTTCAACTATATTCAAAAGGTAGCAGAACAAATAGATGTTTTAATAGCCAAAACAACCAATATTCAAAATCTAGAAACTCTTAACAAAACTCAAATTGTAGGTATTATCAACGATATTAAAAACTTAAAAGAACAAACAGAGAATGTGATTACACAGATTAACTCTTTAAAAGAATCTGACACAAAAATTAATAATTTAAAAAAAGAAATCGACTCTATAAAAAATGATTTAAATAATAAAGGCAACACTCCATTAATTATCACAACTTTTATTTCTACTATTTTAACTTGCTCAATTATTTGGGTATCCCCAAAAATAAAAGAACTTGGAGCAACCGTAATAAAAAAAATAAAAGATCAAAAAACTAAACTTTTTAAGCCAAATCATCCTGAATTACGGTAATTTCATTAGCTTCATTAACAGCCAAAATATCCAAGGTTCCATCACCATCAATATCCGCAACTGCTATTGCTACAAAAGCATCTTTTCCAGCCTTACCCATGCTAAGATCTGATGAAGAGCCACCACCCTTGCCAACAAAACAATTCACACCGTCAGCACCAGGAAACCCATAAGTGTAATAATTTTTAACTTTTCCTGAAGCATATCCTTCTGGCTCCCAACCAATCCCATTCACGCCCTTTAAAACATTTGAATATTCACCTTTTTCTGCCCAGTAAGCTTTTTGAGCCGTATAAATAGAAGCCAAATTTACATAGGCTTCAGTTCGCTTTGATTTTGCAAGAAATTTATTAAAACTTGGTACAGCAATAACCGCTAAAAATGCAATGATAGCAATAACAATCATCAATTCAATTAAAGAAAATCCTTTTTTCATTATTTACTCCTTTATTTGGAAGAAATTATTTATTCAAATTTAGGCATATAAATAAGAAGTTAGTCAATAATTTTAATTTATTATGTTGTTTTTATCCTTATTTAATTTTTGTCATTTTAAAATTTGTAAGTTTATTTTTGTATAATTTTTGCAAAGGGTGTTGTTTTCTTTTTTTGATTATTTAATTATTTTTAACCACTTTAAAATTTGTAAATTTACCTTTGTATGTTTTGCAAAGGGTGTTCTTGCAAACACCCTCTGCACTCCTGTGCACCAAGGGCAAGCCCTTTGGAAACCCT
>LBON01000006.1 GCA_000989525.1 candidate division TM6 bacterium GW2011_GWF2_32_72 | reverse complement strand
TTGTTACGTTGGGCATCGAGAGTCAGGGTTTCCAAAGGGCTTGCCCTTGGTGCACAGGAGTGCAGAGGGTGTTTGCAAGAACACCCTTTGCAAAACATAAACAGAGAACTTACAAATTTTAAAATAATTAAAAATAATTAATAAAAAACAAAGAAGAACAACACCCCTGCAAATCACGAACAGTAAATTTACAAATTTTAATAAAATAAAAACAAACTAATTAAATAATCACTTTAAACTAAAAATTATTCACCAGAGACAGTAAACTCCTTATTCACCAAATCAACCTTCAACCCTTTAACTTCCGGATTCCTTAAAATATATTCAGAAAGAGCAAGTGTAACTTTTTGTTGAATAACACGTTTTAGCGGCCGGGCACCAAATTCTCTTACGTATCCAATTTTTGCAAGTTCTGCTATGGCTTTTTCTGATACGGTTAATTTTATATCTTTGTTTGCCAAGCGTTTTGCAACTTCTGCTATTTGTAGGTGTGTAATTTGTTCAACATCTTTTTCAGAAAGCATTTTAAAGTAAATTATCGCATCGATGCGGTTTAAAAATTCTGGTCTGAATGTTTGATGTAATATTTTTTCAATTTCAGATTTTACTTTGTCCGTAATTTCTTTTGCTTCTAAAATTAGCGGTGCACCGATGTTTGAGGTCATGATTATAATTGTGTTTTTAAAAGAAACTGTACGACCTTGTGCATCTGTGAGTCTGCCATCATCCAAAATTTGTAAGAAAATATTAAAAACGTCTGGATGAGCTTTTTCAATTTCATCAAATAAAATTACAGAATAGGGGTTGCGTCTAACTTGTTCTGTAAGTTGACCACCCTCTTCATATCCTACGTATCCTGGAGGAGATCCAATTAATTTGGAAACGGCATGTTTTTCCATGTACTCTGACATGTCTATGCGAATAATTTTTCTTGGATCATTAAATAAATAATCAGCTAGTGTTTTTGCAACTTCTGTTTTACCAACACCCGTGGGTCCTAAAAACAAAAAAGAACCAATTGGTCTATTTGGGTCTGTAAGGCCTGCTCTGTGCATTTGAATAGCATTGGCTATTGCAGTTACTGCTTCATCTTGTCCAATGACTTTTTGTTGTAATTCATCTTTCATTTTTAAAAGTCGTTCAGACTCTTTTGATTTTAATTTTTCGGCTGGAATTTTTGTCCAGCGTGAAAGCACATGAGCAATATCTTCTTCATCAACTGTTTGTTTAATTAGTTCAGATTTTAGATCTTTTAATTTTTCAGATTCTTTTTCAAGCTGTTTTTCAAGCTTTGCAAGCTTACCATATTTTATTTCAGAAGCTTTTGCATAATCACCCTCACGTTCAGCCATGTGGAATTCATAGTTTGTAGATTCAATTTCTTCTTTTAATTTATTGAGTTTTTCTAATGGTGCTTTTTCTGCTTTCCATCGACTCATTAATTTTTGTTGATCTTCTTTTAAATTGGAAAGTTCTTTAGAAAGAGCTTCTAATCTTTTTGCAGAAATTGGATCATCTTTTTCTTTTTCGAGCGCAACTTTTTCAATTTCAAGCTGGCGAATTTGTCTATCTAATTTATCAATTGCTTCGGGTTGTGAGTCAATAGACATTTTTATCATAGCGGCAGCTTCATCAATTAAATCAATTGCCTTATCTGGTAGAAATCTATCTGCGATATTTCTGTGAGAAAGTTTAACAGCATCCACCAGAGCTTGATCTTTTATTCTAATTCCGTGGTGAAGTTCATATTTTTCTTTTAAGCCTCGTAAAATTGAAATTGCATCTTCAACACTTGGTTCTTCAACCAAAACTTTTTGGAATCGTCTTTCAAGCGCCGCATCTTTTTCTATATATTTTTTGTATTCTTTTAATGTTGTTGCCCCTATGCAATGTAGCGCACCTCTAGCCAAAGCTGGTTTTAATAAATTAGAGGCATCCATTCCGCCTGATCCACTTGCGCCGGCTCCAACCAACATATGTAATTCATCAATAAAAAGAATTATGTCATCTCCATTATCTTCTATTTCTTTTAAAATGCCTTTGAGTCTTTCTTCAAATTCTCCTTGAAATTTTGCACCCGCAATTAAAAGGCCTAGATCAAGGGCAAATATTTTTTTACCTTGTAAGCTTTCTGGTACGTCGTTATTTATAATTCGTTGTGCAATGCCTTCTACAATTGCTGTTTTTCCAACGCCAGGTTCACCAATTAAAACAGGGTTGTTTTTTGTTCGACGAGAAAGAATTTGAATTACCCTTCTAATTTCTGAGTGTCTGCCAATTACAGGGTCTAATTTGCCAAGACGTGCTTGTTCCGTTAGGTTTTGGCAATATTTATTTAAGATGTCATATTTGCCTTCAGCACCTTTATCTTTGACAGATTTACCTCTGCGTAACTCTCCGATATGTTTTAAAATTTTTTCTTTGTTGAATTTATATTGATTAAAAAAATCTTTTAAAGCTTCTGGTAAATAAGGTGTTTCTGCCCATTGTAAAATAAATTGTTCCAAGCTAATAAAATCGTCCCCAAGGGCGTTGGCGCTTTTTTTGCACTCTCTAAAAAAGCTTTCAATTGCAGGGCCACCAACAAGTTTTGATCCTCGTGAAGATGGTAAATAGTCTAATTCAGCTTCTACGATATTTTTTAGTTCATTTAACGGTAAATCAAGGACGTTAAAAAATGAAAGACAAAATTCGTTGTACAATCCAGCTGCAAGTGTGTGCAGCGGTAAAAGTTCAGGATTATCTCTTTCAACAGCGATGCTTATACTTTTATTAATTAGCTCCTGGCTGGCATTTGTAAAGTTTTCTGTGTTCATAAATTACTCCTAATTTGGATTAATCTGGATCAAAATTTTTTTATTAACAGATAGTGTAGCAGGATGGCATAAAGTTTTTCTAGAGATTATTTTTTTAATTCTAAGTAACTGTTTTTTATATAGCGCCAGACCCCTTCTTTTGTTTAATTAAAGGAATGTGTTGAAGATCAGTGTTTTTGAATTTGCGTATAAGCTCTAAATTTAATCTCTTGCAAAAAGTTGAAGCTGTTTACTATTTTTAAGTAAATGATTCAATTTAAAAAAAGGGGATACGTAAATGAAATATTCTGAAGCTTCGGTCAAAAGTATACGTTCTATTTTGGATGAACTTAAAAGTTCGACTTCCGGTTTGTCCTCAGCTCAAGCAAAAAGTGGTTTAGAAAAATATGGTTTTAACGAATTAGAAATTTCGACAGCAACTTTATATTCAATTTTGTTTAAACATTTGAGTTCTCCATTTGTGATTATGTTGCTTTTAGCTGCTATTATTTCTTTGCTTATAGGTGAAATTAGCAATGCAATTATAATTATGATTTTTGTTTTTCTTAATATTTCATTAGGGTTTTTTCAAGAAGCTAAGGCGCATAAGGCTGCTGAAATATTGAAAAAATATATATCAGCAAAAGTTCTTGTTGTGCGTTCTAATAAAAGAATTACCATTGAAAAAAAATATTTAGTTCCCGGTGACGTTGTATTTTTAACTCAATGGGATGTTGTGCCGGCAGATATTAGGATAATGGAGTCCAGTAATCTTTTGGTTGATGAATCAATTCTTTCTGGTGAATCTTCTTATACATCAAAAATTTCGGATGTTCTTAAACATGAACCTCGTTCTGTGTTTCAGGCAAAAAATATTTTATTTGCTGGCTCAACCATAACAGGAGGTGAGGCTTTAGGAATAGTTATTGCTACTGCAAAAAAGACTGAGTTGGGTGATATTGCCAAATTTACAACAGCTATTAGTTCTGAGGGCAATTATGGAAAAAAATTAAATAAGTTGTATAACACAATTTTAAAAGTATCTGTTATTTCTATAGTTATAATTTTTATTGCACGTTTGGTTATAAAAGGCCACGTGCAGATGATGGAGTTTACAATTTTTGTTGTAGCCTTGTTGGTTGGTATCGTGCCTGAAGCATTGCCTACAGTTGTAACATTTTCTTTGTCTCTTGGGGCTTTAAAATTGGCAAAACAGCACGTTATTATTAAACGTTTGGCTGCAATAGGAGATTTGGGAGATACAGAAATTTTATGTACAGATAAAACGGGTACATTAACAGAAAATACATTAACATTTGATCAGGTCTTTGCAGATGATCCTGAAAAATGTTTTTTATTTGGTTTATTATCTATGTCAAATAACGGCCACAATTCTGAATCGTTAAAAACACCTTTTGATATTGCTTTAGATAAACAAGTTTCAGCTGAAATTAAAAAAAAATTTAAAGATTATATATTTCTTTCTGCTATGTCTTTTGACCCGGCAAAAATGTATGGAGGCATTAAAGTGCAAACCAAAGATGGAAAGTTGTTTGTAATTTTTAAGGGTATTCCAGAAAAGCTTATTCAATTTTCTAGCAACCTTTCAGCGGAGCAAAAGGATAGATTTATCAAACAGCTAACTGAAGTTGGTTTAGCTGGGAAAAGAACGTTAGGTGTTGCCTTTAAAGAAGTTATTAACGGTGTTCTTGAAGAAAAAGATTTTAATTTTTTGGGATTTTTTTCGTTTGGTGATCCTCTAAAAAAACAAACTAAAAAAGCTATCGAAGAAGCCTTTCAGTTGGGGTTAAAAATAAAAATATTAACAGGCGACAATAAACTTGTTGCAGCAGCTGTGGCAAAAGAAGTTGGTTTGATTTCTAACATAGAGGAAGTTATTAATGGTGATGAGCTAGAGGGATTATCAGATCAAGCTTTTTTACAAGCATGTAAGGAGCATTCTGTTTTTGCACGAATTTCTCCGCAAATGAAATATAAAATTGTTAAAGAGCTTCAGGAAGAATACAATGTTGCATTTTTGGGTGACGGTGTAAACGATGCACCAGCGCTTAAAATTTCTCACGTTGGTATAACGGTTAAGGAGGCTGTTAGTTTAGCTCGTGAAGCTTCTGATATTATTTTACTTAAAAAAAATCTTATGGTTTTGGTTGATGGTATTAAGGAAGGTCGAGTAATTTTTGCTAACATTAATAAATTTATTATGTGTACGTTAGCAAGTAATTTTGGCAACTGTTATTCGATGGCGTTCCTTTCTGTGATTTTGCCATTTGTACCTATTTTGCCGATTCAAATATTGTTAGTTAATCTGCTTTCTGATTTTCCATTGATAGCAATCGCCACAGATAGTGTTGATATAAATGAGTTGCAGAAACCGCAGCAGTATTATATTGCTAAATTTGTACCATTTATAGTTACCCTTGCTCTTGTGAGTTCATCTTTTGATTTTATGTTTTTTGGAACGTTTTTTAATTCAATGCGACCAGAAAGTTTGCGTACATTTTGGTTTATTATGAGTATTTTTACAGAAATTTTACTTATTTATTCAATTAGAACATCTAAATTTTTTCTTCGAGCAAAAGCACCAAGTATTTGGCTTTTGTTGAGTACTGTATGTGCGCTTGCTGTTACTATTACATTGCCATTTACTAGATTAGGTAGAAATTTATTTGGATTTAATTCAGAAATAACAGGTCATCAATTAGCTTTGTTTGTTTTTCTAATTATTGGTTATTTTGTGACAACGGAAACTGTTAAGCTTTTATTTTTTAAATTTAAACCAATGAATGTTGAGCAATAAGTTTATAGCTTATATAAAAATTATTTAGAGGACTCGTCCTTCGATACAAATCCTTACTGCGTTCGGATTCACTCAGGATGAGATCCTTCGACGGTCTCAGGATGATATCCGTCTTTATTTTATTTCTAATTCAATACTAAAATGTTAAAAATTTTAATTTAACAATAATCATATAGTTTAAGGCTACCGAGTAAAACGACGCAATAAAATATAAATTAATATGACGGATGTCATCCTGAGCTGGTTGAAGGATCTCATCCTGAGTGAATCCGAACGCAGTAAGGATTTGTATCGAAGGACGAGTCCTTTTTTGATGTAAAAAATCAGTGTTTTTGAATTTTCATATAAGTTCTTAATTCTATTTTAATTTTTTTTGATTATGCAAAAAAAATTAATTATGTAGGTAAAGTATTTGTATACAGTTATTTAGCTCGTATTTTAAACCAACTCTTTACTTTAACCTCTTGTCTTATGTTAAATTTAAATAAATGGATTTAATTATTTATAAATGGGGGGAGTATGCGAAAATTTTTTTATGTTTTTATATTTTTATTCTTTGTTAATTTGACAAACACTTCGTTTAAACAAGATAAACGATTAAGCCTTGTGGGGGTGAGTATTCCAGGACCACAAGATTTTGAATATGATAGTTCGGTTCAAAATGTAAAAATATTTGCTCAAAAAGATTGTGTGCAAGAAATTAGTAAATTTAGAAAACAATATGAAACCGGTGAGGCTGCATCAATTAGAGAAATTGTCTGGGCACCTTCGGGTGATGCTTTGGTTGTTCAATCTCCCCGGGGTACTAGAATTTGGGATCCAAATGATATTACTGGGCGTAGATGTTCTTTGGCTGCTTTTAATAGAGGCGCGTTCAGTCCCGTTTGGTCAAAAAGTAGCCGTGAATTAGCGACAATTTCTGGTGGTCGACATGTTAATTTATGGCGCAGTGATAGTGGTTCTTGTGTAAAAGAAATTTGTGTTCAGAGTGGAAAAGTTAATTGTGTTGCTATATCGCCGTGCGAAAGATTTATTGCATCTGGATCTGAAAATGGTTCTGTGCGAATTTGCGATAAAGATTCAGGTCGAATGTTATTTGATTTGACTGGGTATCAGTATGCTATTAAAAAAATTCTTTGGAGTCCTTGTGGTGGATATTTGCTTTCAGAAGATATTAAGAAAAAAGTAATTGTGTGGGAACTGAATGAAAGAAAACAAATACATGGGTTTGGCGGTCAAGGTAATTCTTTTGAGGACGCAACCTGGTCATTTGACGGTAAATATTTGGCTTTTATTCATAATTTAAAAGGTATTTCTGTTTTTTCTTTAGAATTGAATCGAGTAATTTGTGAGTTTGATTTTAAAGGTAGGCAAGTTTCTGTATTATCATGGTCTGCACAAGAAAATTCTTTGATAATAGGTATGGTTTGTGGCCAAATTGTTAGATTAGATGTTGTTGTTAAGCGATATATACCCTTTGAAAATTCTCATTCGGCTCCCGTTAAAAGAGCAATTTGGTCTCCTTGTGGCAGATTTATACTTTCTGTTTCTAGTGAGATTCTTTTAGAACAAGGGTTTAATGCAATGATCATTCTATGGGATGCAAAAACGGGTAAAAGTCTTTGGTTTAAAAAGTGCCGAATGGAAATGGAAAATATTGCGTGGAGACCAAAGGAAGGTATTTGTGAATTTGCGTATGGAAATGATAAGGGCTGGATAAGAATCTGCAAGGTAGATACATCCGTTTTGGAACAGTCGCACACATGAAAATTATTTATTTGTCGGGGTTAAGGATATTTTTGTGCGAATTGTATAGTCGACTAAGTATTTCGCACAAAATGCATGTAAATATTGAGTGAGTGATGTTTTTTAGTTGTGCGAAGTCTTTTTTGCTTTTAACTAATTTTGGATCGTAATTTTCTGTGATAGCTAACCGCAAAGTGGTGGGCGTAATCTCGAAGGGCGATTAGTAAACGTTCGGCGGGATTTTGCATGTTTAAAATTTTGCCATTTGGGTAATTTGGTGAAAATAATGTTTCTTCGCGTTTTGCAAGACTGGCTACAATTGTGTTTGGCAAAAGATGTTGAACTGAACTTAGTTGTCCTTTACCTCCGTCTATTAAAACTATATCTGGAAGATCTTGTTGATCGCGGTAGCGTCGAGCAACAATTTCTTGTAGCGCTGCGCAATCATTTTGATTTTCCAAAGTTTTAATTTTGAATTTTCTGAATTTATTTTTTTCTGGTTTGCCGTCTGTAAACCTTATGCAAGATCCAACAATATGATGTCCTTGAAAATGAGAGATATCAAAGCAGTCGATTGATCGTGGTTCAAAGTCTAATTCAAAAAGTTGTTGAAGCTCTTTGTTGACCTGTTCGCCACTATTAAAAAGTTCTTTTGCAGAATTGCTGGTTGCCAAAAACACATCAAAGTCGAATTTGTCTTCACTGAATTTAAGCCTGATAGTTTCAAATATTTGATCTAGGTTGTGTAAATATTCGGCTAAGTTTTTTGATTTTTCAAATTCTAATTTTTGGTTGTACTCTTTAATTTTTTCTTTTAAAGATTTTAAAAATTTTTCGTGATTACTTTTTAAAACTGTTTGAGCAAGTTCAAGCCTAAAAAGATAATTTTCTGTATCAAAGTTTTTCATGCAGTTGCCTGCGCAGATTCCAATGTGAAATTCTAAACATCCATTTTCTATTTGTTTATTGCAAAGTCTTAGCTTAAATGTTTCTTCTAAGAATTTAAAAACTTGTCGGGTGGCACCTTTGTTGATAAATGGACCAAAATATTTTCCAACAGCCTGTTTATTTCTGACAAGTTTTATTTTTGGTAGGTCTTCTTCTGTGAACAAAATGTACAAAAATGGTTGGCCTTCTTTTAAAAGAACGTTCAATTTGGGTTGATGTTCTTTGACCAGTTGCGCTTCTAACATCAAGGCTTCCATTTCTGTGTGCGTTGCAACGTAATCAATCTGAACAGCCTGTTCAAAGAGGAGTTCAATTTTCCAGTCTTTGCCCCTTTTTTGAAAGTAAGAAGAGACACGTTTTAACAAGTTTTTTGCCTTGCCAATATAAATTGGTACGCCATTCAGGTCTTTAAAAATGTAAACCCCGGCAATAGCGGGGATGGATTTATAGTTTTCTAACTTCATACTTTAAGTTTAGCAGGGCTTTTTGAGTGTGTCGAGGAGGGCTTGAATCGGCCAGTTGTTAATGGGTGGTGTATATTGTTATTTCACGGTACTTTATTGATACTTATTTAGCGCTATTCATGAGGCGTTATATTCATTTTGGCCTAACAGCTTTGGCGGACACTTAGAAAAATGATTTTAATTTAGAGCTTATGCGAAAATTCAAAAACACTGATTTTTAATATCAAAAAAAGGACTCGACCTTCGATACAAATCCTTACTGCGTTCGGATTCACTCAGGATGAGATCCTTCGACTAGCTAAGGATGACATCCGTCATATTAATTTATGTTTATTGATTGGATTCAACCTTTATAGGCTTAAACTATGAGTTAGTTGTTAAATTAAATTTTTAACTTTTTAATATTGAGTTAAAATAAAATAAAGACGGATGTCATCCTGAGTTAGTCGAAGGATCTCATCCTGAGTGAATCCGAACGCAGTAAGGATTTGTATCGAAGGACGAGTCCTTTAAATAATTTTTGTATAAGCTTTTAAATTGTATAAAAAAAATAATCTGTTATTTTGGTTGCAGTGTATTCTAGCCATTGTTCAGAAGGGAATAATATGAAAAAAATAATAGTGCTTGGTTTAGGTTTGGCCTTGGGAAGCATGTTAAAAGCTGACAAATTTAGTGGAAAGACTTGTAAGGTTATAGCTGGACCGAATAGGGACCAAGTTGCACAAATTGACGGCACATCAAAAGAAGTTTGGGGAATTGAGGATATCTGGGGCACTCCTCGATCTTTCGGCATTTATGCTATAATGAATTATGTTTTTCAAGCTAAAAATCTTACTTATGGCACTGTTTATTACGGTAAAATTGGAGGCTTAGGTTTTTGTTTTCATGAATCTTGGTTAGCGGAATTGGATGATAAACAAGCTTAGATTGGTGAGACAAAAAACTTGGTTTCAAAATACTTTATGGAGCAAGGTTCCCCAAGTTCTATGAATAAATTAAATTATTAATGATATCATGATGCCCGGTAGAAATACTGGGCATTTTTATTTTCAATATTTTTATTGTGGCGATAAAGCTAATCTTGATTAGGTGAGCATTGTTGCGGTATAGATTGTTAATTACAAAATTTAATCTTAAAAAAGGATAAGGTATGAAAGCGTGTAAATTATCGGTAAATGAGGTTTTGGAAAAATATAATGTTGTGCCTACTATGGGGCTTTCTTTGGAAGATGTAAATCATCGTCTAAAAAAATGTGGTCCAATGGTAAAAAATTTCTGTCTTTGAGATAGATTTGAATTTTAAATAAAAATTTTTATTTAAAAAATTTATTTGGTCTGCAAAATATGCTTGTCTTTTTGTTTTAAATATTCACCGTAATAATTTGTAAATGATATTTTTTCTGCTATGCTTGGACGCAATTTAAGGTTATTTCGATGAAAAAAGGGTATTGTTTGCATGATATTTATGTATCGGCCGATATAAATATGATACGAATAATTGCAGCTCTTAATGATAAGAGTATGTATCAGATAGTTTGAGGCACCCGGGTATAAGTTGGTTATTCTGAATAAGTAATATTTTATTAAGGAAACATCTATGAAATATATATTAGGTTTGTTATTTATGGGAGCATTTTTAAATGCTGTTGATTGTGATAATTTGGGTCAAGTTAAAAAAGGTATCATGCTTGTTCAAGGACAGTTTTATGTTATTGATGAATTTGGGGAGCATGCAGTACAAAATTGTTTTGTAGATAAAGAATTACGCAATAGAACACAGCAAGAAATTATTGAATATTTGAATTCGGGATGTTGTATTTTTGTAAAAAAATATTCCGATGGTCAATATGCAATTCAAGGTCATGTTGGATTGCCTGGTGGTGGTGTTGGTGGGGCAACAGTTGGTTTTTGGGGAGGGAAGTTTTTAGTTCATTTTGTTGGACATGGTATAATTGGAGTAGTCAGTGCTCTTACAGGACCGTTTTCTACAGCTACGGCTGGGGGCCTGGAAGCTTGTTTTTTTCCGATTATTGAATCGGCTAGTAATGTTGTAGGTCTTGGTGCCGGTATGGCTTTGGCTGTTTTGACAGGGCCTGCTTGATTGTATTTGGAAAGATCATTATATGATTTATTGGTATGAAGGTGTTGGAATAGGTTTAATTGCTCTTGGTGTTATTGCGTTTATAAAGTTTTACATATTGGATGGAGAAGATATTCTTCTTTATTTAATTAAGAAATATCAAGGTAAAAAATGACTGCATTTGAACATCAAATAGTTGGATTGATTGTTTTCTTTTTAATTTGGATGTTGTTTCTAAAACGATATTTTTATACAAAAAAGAACATGCAAGATATACAGAAAGTAATTAATGAATTTTTTTATAATAGGTCTCGTTAGTTCCTGTTTGTAGAAAAGTTGAATTTATAGAGAAAAAACAATTGGCGTTGTATGGTTTATACGACGCCAATTGTTTTTTAAATCGTTTAGTTTAGAGTTTATACGAAAAATCAAAACATCTTAAAAAAACTAAATAGGCTACATTATTTGTAATATTCCAAGAAAGTAAGATTTTGTCTTGTTGTTAAGCTTTTTTCTTTCTATATCTATAAATTTTTAATTGGATCAATTTGTAAGTAGCACTTTTAAGTTCTTATTAATGATATCATGATGCCCGGTAGAAATACTGGGCATTTTTATTTTCAATATTTTTATTGTGGCTATATAGCTAATCTTGATTAAGTGAGCATTGTTGCGGTATAGATTGTTAATTACAAAATTTAATCTTAAAAAAGGATAAGGTATGAAAGCGTGGAAATTATCGGTAAATGAGGTTTTAGAAAAATATAATGTTGCGCCCGCCATGGGGCTTTCTTTGGAAGATGCAAATTATCGTCTAAAAAAATATGGTCCAAATGAATTGCCAGAAGGAAGACGATCTAATTGGAGACGTGTCTTTTTAAAACAATTTCAAAGTCCTTTGATTTATATTTTATTAGCGGCTGCTTTGATAATTTTTATTGTAGGCCCTTGGTTTGACGCTTTTATTTTGACTATCATTTTAGTGTTTAATGCCACCATTGGAACAATTCAAGAAAGACGTGCGGTAAGTATTTTAGATAGTTTAAAAAAATTAATTATTTCTGAATCTTTTGCCATTCGTGGCGGTGAAAAAATCTTATTAGAAGATAAATTTTTGGTTCCAGGAGACATTGTAGTTCTTTCAAAAGGAGAAAGGGTTCCTGCGGATATTCGTATAATTGAATCGTATGGATTAAAAGTAGACGAATCTGTTTTAACGGGTGAATCAAAGGATGTGAACAAGTATTCAGAAAAAATTGAAAAGGAAGATTGTTCTATTTTTGATCAAAACAATATGATTTTTAAGGGCACTTATATTCTTGTTGGAAGTGCAATTGGTGTTGTAATAGCCACAGGTTGTCGGACTCAAATTGGTCAAATTCATGAAACAATAGAAACGCTTGAAGTAAGAACTCCAATTGAAAGAGAGCTTAAGCGAATTTCGAATTGGATTTTAGTCTTTATAGCTTTGGCTTGCATTCTTCTTTTTATTATAGGTTTATTTTCTGGAATAACGTGGAAACATTTGTTGGTAACACTAACAGCATTATTTATTTGTGTGGTTCCAGAGGGGTTGCCTGTTGTTTTAACTTTAGTTTTAGTTTCTGGTGTTTACAGAATGGCTAAAAAAAATGTTCTGGTAAAAAATATGCAGGCAATAGAAGCTTTGGGAAGAGTAGATGTTGTAATGATAGACAAAACCGGAACACTTACAAGAAACGAAATGATTGTTAGCTCTGTATGTGCAGATGGAAAATCTTTTACTGTTACAGGAACAGGGTATCACTCTGATGGCTTGGTTTTATTAGACGGAAAGCCTGTAGATTTTAGTTTGTATCCTGATTTGAGTTTAATGGCAGCCTCTTCTGTTGTTTTAAATTCATCAGAAATGGAATATGACAAAGATACTGATACTTTTAATATCAAAGGTGAACCAACTGAATCAGCAATGTGTGTTTTTGGAGAAAAATTAGGATTTGATATAAAAAAACTGCGTAAAGATTACAAGCGAATTTATGAAATTCCATTTGATGCTCAACTTAAATATCACGTTGTTTGGTTTGAGCACGGAGATAAAGTTATTGCTTTGCTTAATGGTTCGCCAGAAAAAACATTAGAAAAATGTGTTGCGATTAAACAAGAAGATTTAGATTGTTTAGAAAATTATTGGAAAACAGGCTTGCGTGTTGTGGCTTCGGCTGTAAAAGTTTTTGATAAATCAGTTTTTGATGGTTGGGAAACTAAAAAGGATTTACAAGGATTTTTTTTGAGCACAATACAATCGGATTGGAAGCTTCTTGGTTTTATGGGAATGCACGATGCAATTCGTTCTGAGGTTAAAGATTTAATTTTGCGCATGAGAAAGTCTGGGATCCATGTTGTTATGGCAACAGGAGATTATTTAACAACGGCTTTGTTTGTTGCTGATTCAGTTGGAATTTTCCAGGCCGGTGATGACACTATGAGTGGCGAACTACAAAAACTTGTTGATTCTAAAAAACTTCCAGAAGAAATTAAAAATGTAACTGTGTTTTCTCGTGTTACACCAGACGATAAACTTAATTTAGTTTTAGCTTATAAATCTCTTGGCAATATTGTTTCTATGACTGGAGATGGTGTAAATGATGCCCCAGCAATTGTAGCTTCTGATGTTGGAATTGCAATGGGACAAAAAGGTAGTGAAGTTGCAAAAGTTGTAGCAGATCTTGTTTTGTTAGATGATTCCTTTTTAAGTATTGCAACAGCTATTGAGCAGGGTCGTCATATTTTTAATATTTTGCGTAAAGTTATTCTTTATTTTTTCTCTACAAATTTGAGTGAAGTTTTAATTGTTTTAATTTCTTTAATATCTGGTATGCCGCTGCCTTTTGTAGCGCCTCAAATTTTATGGTTAAATTTAATAACAGATGGTTTTTTAGATATGGCTGTTGCTATGGAATCTCAACCATTGGATTTGTTAGAAAGACCAGTGCGCAAAGATAGTCGTTTGGTTGACTTAAATTTATTTTTAAAAATGTTTTATATGGCTTTACCAATGGCAATTGGTTCTTTTTTGGTTTTTATAAGTTATTTGAATTACGGATTACCTTTAGCTCGTACAATGGCATTAGTTACTTTGGCAACGTTTCAATGGTTTAATGCATGGAACGTTCGTTCAGAAAAAAAATCACTGTTTCAAATTGGGTTGTTTTCAAATTTATGGTTAATTTTGGCAACATCAGTTGTTGTTATTTTGCAAATATTTGTTTTAGAAAATCATTGGTTGCAAATAATCTTTCAAACAGTTTCTATTTCTTTTGCTCAGTGGGGATTAGTTTTATTGGTAGCATCTTCTGTTATTTGGTTAGAAGAGTTGAGAAAGTTTATTGTGCGAAGGATATAGATGTTGACGTTCGACTGAATTTTTTGTAGATTTCTACACAGTTTTTTTAAGAAAATGTTTTAAAAAAAGTCGATGTCGAAAGGGACACAAAATGAAAAAACTTTCTTTGGTTATGCTACTTTCTTTAGCAATGCCTCCAATTTCTATTTTGGCTGATAAAGCACCTGAAGTAATTAAGGTAACTGAAACAATTTCTGCTCCTGCAGGTACCAAAGTGGCATTGGTTGATTTTGGTAAAGCAATTTTTGAATTGGAAGATGCAAAAGATTCTATGGAAAAATTTAAAGATTTCTTAGAAAAATTTAATAAAGAAGCTGATGAATTATTCCAAAAGTTTATGGCTGAACAAAAAAGAATTAAAGAAGCTGGCGATGATATGAGCAAGGAAGCAAAAGAAAAAGCTCAAAAAGATTTGACAGCAATGCAAGCAGATTTACAAGAAAAAGGTCAAAGATATCAAGAACTTCAAATGCAAGCACAACAAATTCCTATGGATTTAGAAGATGCAAAAAGACTTGAAAAGGAATTAAAAGACATCGTTGAAACATTAGCTAAGAAAAACAATATTGATCTTATTGTTCCACAAGCTTTGTATGTTAAAGATTCTTGCAACCTTACATCTGAAGTTGTAAAAATGCATAACAGTGATTATAAGGCTAAAAAAGCTAAAACAGCAAAAAAAGATAAAAAAGACGAAGCTAAGAAATAGTTTTGTAAATTATTATAATTTGATTTGCGGCTGGGATTTTACCCAGCCGTTTTTTTTAATAGGAGTTGGCATGGAACAAATAGATGGATCTAAAATAAAAGTGATAATTGGACTTGGTAATCCGGGTGTTAAGTATGTTTGTACTAGGCATAATATTGGCTTTTTGGTTTTGGATGAACTAGCAGACATGTTTGGTGGCAAATTTAGGACTAAAGATAATATGGAGTTGGCAGAAATAAATATTGGTGGAAAAAAGATTTTATTGATTAAGCCTCAAACATTTATGAATAATTCCGGTCAAGTTATTCCTTTTTTAAATAAACAGGGAATAAAACCTGAAAACATTTTGGTTGTTCATGATGAATTAGAACTTCCTTTTGGTAAATTAAATTTTAAATTCGGTGGTAGTGCAAAAGGGCATAATGGACTTCGTTCAATTATTTCTGCCTGTGGACCAGATTATTTAAGGCTTCGTTTTGGCATTGGGCGTCCAGAAGATAGAATTTCTGTGGGTGACTATGTTTTACAACCTTTTACTGAAACTGATTTAGAGGTTGAATCTGGTATTAAGGATACTGCGATTATGATTGAAGATTTTTTAAAGTCTTAATTTGCTACTTTAACTATTATAAGTACATGTTGTTGTTGGGCAATTCTTTTTATTTTTTTTATTTCTAATATTGTTTTTTAAAGATTGAGTAATCTAGGCTATTGGTTAGGGAAAAACGGGAGCCTCACAAAAAAGACACTTTAGGGGGATCCAAAAAAGACAAAATAATTTAGGGAGATAGAGCGTGGGGCTCTAACTAAGGGGGAAAGAAAATGAAAGCCTTATCCAGCAAAAAGATTACAAAAAAACCTATCAAGAGTGTGTTTCCAGTGATTCCGACCATGGATGTGGTCGTCTTTCCAAATATGATTGTTCCTTTGCTTGTGATGGATGAAAGAATCATCAAGGGTGTTGATCGTGCTTTGGAAGGAGACAAACTTGTTTACCTTTTAGCCGCAAGAACTCGTCCGGAAAACACCGAAGGGGCAATTGGAACTCAAGATTTATTTTCGGTTGGAACTGTTGCTTCCGTTATGAGGGTTGTTCAGGTTCCAGAAGGTGGAATAAAAATTCTTGTTCAAGGTATTTATAAAGCTAGAACAAATGAATTAGTTGCGGATTCAGAAGTTTTAAGTGCTGATGTTGAAAAAGTAGAGTTTGATACAGATAATCAAAGTGCAGAGATAATTGCTCGTGTTAACGGTATTAAAGAAATAGCAGAAAAAATGGTTTCCAGTGGACAAAGTTTAAGTCCTGATTTTCATGTTGTTATTTCAAGAATTACAGATCCAAACAAACTTGCAGATTTTATTCTTTCGCATTTAAATTTAGATGTTAAAGAAGCGCAAGATTTATTGGAAGCAGAAAGTTTAGTAGAATTTTTAACTGGAATTTATGCTCAGTTAAATAAAGAGTTACAGATTGCAGAAGTGCAAGATAAAATAAAAAATCATGCCCGTGAGTCTATGAATGAATCACAAAAAGAATATTATCTCCGTGAACAATTACGAGCAATAAAAAAAGAATTGGGCGATGAAGATTTTGAAGATATGGAAAAATTACATAAAAAATTATTAGAGCTTAAGGCTTCTGATGAGGTAAAATCTGAAGTAAAAAGACAAATTAGTAGGCTTGAAAAAACGGCATCAGATTCCATGGAAGCAACTGTTATTAGAAATTATCTTGATTGGGTTTTGAATTTGCCTTGGGGTGTTGAAACAGAAGATAATTTAGATATTAAACATGCAAAAGAAGTTCTTGATGAAGATCATTATGGTCTAAAGTCTGTTAAGGATAGAATTTTAGATTACATTTCGGTTAGAAATTTAAAACAAGGTGGCAATACTCCAATAATTTGTTTAGTTGGTCCTCCTGGGGTTGGAAAAACATCTTTGGGTGCTTCTATTGCAAGAAGTTTAGGCCGTAAATATTTTAGAGTTGCTCTTGGTGGTGTAAAAGATGAAGCAGAAATTCGTGGCCATAGAAGAACTTATGTTGGAGCAATGCCAGGTAGATTTATTCAAGGTATAAAAAAGGCAGGAAGTTGCAATCCAGTTGTTATCATTGATGAGTTGGATAAAATTGGTTCAGATTTTAGGGGTGATCCTTCAGCTGCGATGTTAGAAATATTAGATCCAAAACAAAATAATACTTTTTATGATAACTATCTTGGTGTTCCATTTGATCTTTCAAAAGCTATATTTATAGCAACAGCTAATAGTTTAGAGACAATTTCTGGGCCATTAAGAGACCGTATGGAAGTTATTTCACTTTCTGGTTATACAATGGAAGAAAAAATAGAAATAGCAAAGCGTCATATAGTTCATCGCGCTATGATTGATACTGGTTTAGAGGGGAAAGAGGTTAAATTAGGTGATGATGTGATTGGTGATTTGGTTTCTTCTTATACTCGCGAATCAGGAGTTCGACAGTTAGATAGAACCATAAGAAAATTATGTTCCAAAGTAGCAAGGAGTTTGGTTGAAGAGGGGAAAATGATCGACTTTACTCCTTCTAACTTGGACAAATATTTAGGACCTAGAATTTTTGCAGAAGAAGAATGCTCCAAGGTTTGTCAGGTTGGTATTACTAACGGACTTGCCTGGACATCTTTTGGTGGTGAAATGATTAAAATAGAAGCTGTATCTATACCTGGTAAAGGTCGACTAATTTTGACCGGTCAGTTAGGTGATGTGATGAAAGAAT
The DNA here is from genome assembly GCA_000989525.1 of candidate division TM6 bacterium GW2011_GWF2_32_72. GTDB lineage: Bacteria > Babelota > Babeliae > Babelales > GWF2-32-72 > GWF2-32-72. The sequence goes on along the minus strand of LBON01000006.1, from coordinate 71,548 downwards.
CAGCACAGGCCGCTTTGAGTTATGCTAGGGTTCATGCAAAAGAATTTGGTTTAGATGATAAGATGTTTACAAATTATGATTTACACATTCACGTTCCTGCCGGTGCAGTTCCAAAAGATGGTCCTTCTGCTGGTGTAACAATGCTTTCTTCTATACTTTCGGCATTGACAGATAGGCCAATTGATGCCGATTATGCAATGACAGGTGAAATTAATCTTCGTGGTGAAGTTATGCCAATTGGTGGTGTGCGTGAAAAAATATTAGCTGCAAAGAGAAACAAAATATCACACATTTTACTTCCAATGAAGAATAAAAACGACCTTGTTGGCATGGATGAAGATATTACCAAAGGTATAGATGTTATTTGGGTTGATAAGGCCGATCAAATTTTAAATAGGGTTTTAATGGAAAAAGTAGGAAAAATAGCAAGATAAATAATCTTGTTTGTTGGGTAGGTGAGGCGTCGGAGAAATTCTGGCGCCTTTTGTTTTGTTTTAGAACTTATACAAAAAAGCAAAAACACTGATTTTTTACATCAAAAAAAGGACTCGATCCTTTTATTTTTATTAACAATCAGTGAACATCATTAGAAAAGTTTAGGAACAAACAAAGTTTATGCCGTAGAAGACATCATTTCTAATTCAATACTAAGATGACATCCGTCTTTCTTTTTATTTCCTGATTCAGTTAAGATGTTAAAAATTTAATAATAACCACCTAGTTTAAGGCTACAGCGCTAAAACAACGCAATAAAATATAAATTAATTGACGGATTTCATCCTGAGCTTGTCGAAGGATCGAGTCCTTTAAATAATGTTCGCATAAGCTCTTCTTCTTCTTCTTCTTATTATTCTTATCTGTTGCTTTTTTGATTACGCATAATTTAACATTTTAAAAAGTTATTAACTGTTTTTAAAAAAGGAAAATTTAATGAAGAAATTATTTTTAGCTCTTGTGGTTTTGTTGGGTGTTCAGCTTCAAATTATGGGTAGCAATTTACCTAGAACTCAGGATATATTGAACAAACGAGCTGTAAATATTGAGTTTCAACAAGAGCAACAAGATAAAGAGAGCAGGAAAAATGTTAAAAATATTTCTGAACAGTTGCAAAGCCAAACTATTTCAGAAAAACATATGACGCTTTTTGGAAAGCATTCGCCAGCAGAGATGATTTCTATACTTGGTGATAGGAAGCCCGTAGGCGAGGACCAAAAAATTATTGCAGTAGCAGAAAAAGCTTTGCAGCGCGAAAAGGAATTTTTTCAAGATTACTATGTTTTTTATCATGGTGGTAATTCAGATTTAGGTTTTGTTTTTAAAATCTATACTATGTTTGAAAATCTGGTGAATGAACAAATACATACAAAAGATTTTTCTTGGTTTAGACCTAAAAAAGAGGTATCGCAGCAATTTATAACACAGGATCAATTTATAGATTATTGGGAAAAAGAAATATTTAAAGATGGTCACTGGGATGACAGTTTAGGGTGCATAAAAAAAGATTTACTTTCAGTTAATTTGACTTTGTTTGGTAATAATTCAAGGTGGTCCAATTCATCTTTTTCTATGTTTTTACGTAAAAAAAGTGTTGATGCTAAAATAATTCAGAAGCTGAAGCTTTTTACCGAATCTATTGGTTTGTTGGAAAGTAAAATTGATAAACTAAATTCAATTTGGAAAAAATATTACGGCTCAAGCAAGGGCGGTGTTTTGTATCAAATATTTATTCCAAAAACCAAGGTTAATGATTTTGTTTATCTTTCGCATTCTTTTGGAACCCCTTATCGTTGTAAATTAGTTGGCAGTTTTGATGAAGCAAAAAAACGGCATCCAAGAATATCAGATGTTCTTGATGCATATCTGATGGGTACCGTTTTAGAAATTGATTTAAAGAATATAATTGTATGCAAAGATGAAAAATGCATGAGAGAAAATCAAGATAAAATAGTAATTTTTGGTTTAAGTTTTAAAAATAAACCGCATCATCTTGAAAATAAATTTGATGGATTGCTTGATCAACTTCAAGTGCGTATTGTTCTTTTATCGGAGTTCTTTAATCCAGAAATAGGTGTAAAAATATTTGAATATAGATTAAATGAGCTAACCAAAGAGGCAAAAGATAATTTCCAAAAAGAATTTAATGAAGAATTTAACTTAATGATGGCGGACTGGATTGACAATGGTGGCTTGAATCGCGTGACCTCTGATAGGGCGCATTCTCTTAGACGTTTGAATGAGTTTGTAAAAGAGGATGTTCCTTGTAAGGATACAGGGATTGCTTGGCAAAGACAATCTGGCCATTGGATAGAAAAGAGTGAAGCGTCAGAAAATTTTGTGAGAGGTCCAATTCTGGAGAAAAAAGAAATAGAAAGGCCTGTTGAATTAGACGATAAAGCTAAAATTAGGCAAGAAACATTAAAACAAGAATGGGAGTTGTTTTTACAAGAACATGGACCATACCCAGTAAGTTTGGAGGGTTCTGAAAAATCTAAAAAGATGAAAGAGGACTTTAAAAAATGGAAAGAAGATTTTGTACAAACTCTTAAGTCGATGGAAGAAATGATGCCGTTGGAAGAGAAGAGGCCGTCTTTTAAAAGAGGTTTAGATGAAAGCGACCTTGAAAAAATAGATTGGGATGAGGTTGATAAAAAAGCTGCTGAAGCTTCTATTAAAAAAAGAAAAACTGGTGAATAGAAAGAATTGATAATTGGTGAATAAAAGTATCCAGGTTAAGTTCAAAGTTGCTTAACCTGGGCGACTTGTTTTAAGGGCCTATAAGATTATTTAAAGGACTAGATCCTTCGACGTTATTTTTATTAACAATCAGTGAACATCATTAGAAAAGTTTAGGAACAAACAAAGTTTATGCCGTAGAAGACATCATTTCTAATTCAATACTAAGATGAAATCCGTCTTTCTTTTTATTTCCTGATTCAGTTAAGATGTTAAAAATTTAATAATAATCACATAGTTTAAGGCTACAGAACTAGAACACCGCAATAAAATATAAATTAATGTGACGGATTTCATCCTGAGCTGGTCGAAGGATCGAGTCCTTTTTTGATATGAAAAATCAGTGTTTTTGGATTTTGTAAAAGTTCTAATTCATGCTTTGTTAATAGAACAACTTTTTTCTTTGCTGGCAATTATTTTAAAACTCCATATCATCCAGGTAAAAAATACTGCGAAAACTAATATTGAACAGATACATGCAGAAATATGCATCCAAAAGCTTAGTCTATCAAAATTTTCAATAACGCCTTGGGCTTGAGAAAGTTGTTCGAATATGCCTATATCTTTGCTTAGCGCCGCCGAAACAGGTTCTAAGCCTTTTTTAATCAGTGGTGCCGCGATGCTTTCTACAATAAGTTTATTAACAGGAACTTTTGCTGCAACGAGTAATTTTGCTGTCATAAAGCCAAGTGTTACTATGAGAGTTGTAAGGTATGATAAAAAAAAGATCCATGCTGCGCGTATGAATAAAGGTATGCTTAGGCAGACAAAGCGATCAATAAAATATTTATTATCGCCTCGTTTATTGATTTGATAACAAATAATTATTCCACATAAAACAATTACAGATACCGTAATATCAAACATTCGGTCAAGATAGTTATATATTGGAATAACAAGATCTTTATGACCGGCTTGTACAATCCCCATGTTTAAGAGGTCATAAAAATATGTATAAACTTCTTGCATCCAATTAGTTCTTAATATTCCAATAACCATTAAAAAAATAATTGAAAAAAAATAATTGAATTTTTTTGGCTCTGCAATTGTATCATATTTTAGTCCATCCAAAAGTTTTCCAATTCTTAAAATGTACATTTTGTTCTCCCTTTTTTGTGAATTAGATTTTTTATAAATTATAAAAGATCTATAGTAAAGATTCTTTTAATAAAAAGTCTAAAACAATTTGACTCCAACTTTCCATATTTTTGTAAAGCATTTGACATTCTGCAAGCGTAGTAAGTGTTCCACTTTTTAATTCAGATTTTATTTGTATATTTGGTGAATCGCCTTCCAAAAGAAGAACCATTCCCAAATGTACCTGGCCAACGGCATTGGAATCATCATTTAAAAAACCAATTGTAGAAATTTTTAAATTTCCATCATAAAAAATTTCTTCTTCAAACTCGCGTAACGTCCAATCAAATGCTGAATTTGAATTGACATCTTCTTTTTTTATATGCCCGCCTATTCCCAGGGAATACTTGTTTTTAAGTCTTTGTTCTGAGGCGGAAGATTTTCTTTGAGTTAGGAAATATTTATTTTTATGTTTAAAAATCATGTAAGAGATTATTTGTTTGTAATTTGGGTCTGTTTCTAGGCAGGACCTTAATAAAAAGTCTTGATTATTATTAATTAAATCTAATATTTTTTCTGAGTTATTTATTTGCAATCCTTGCCATGCTAGGTTTTTTGGAAGTATGATATCCTTTTTGACTGCTAAAATTAACTCGTCTTGTTTTAAGTTCATTTTTATTCCTTGAGTGTATGAATTAATATTTTATGTTAAACAATATTTTATTTAAAAGCGAAGCTATTGATTTTTATGAGGATATATTTTGTTTGTTTATTGGTTTTAATTTTTAGTCTTGAAGCGTCTGATCAAAATATTAGCCCAGAATTTGTACGTGGTTTAAAGGTTGGCGTTGCTATTTTGCAATTTTATTCTATTGGAACGATCACCTTAAAAGATTTGGAGCGCTTGCCAAAAACAGATGATTTGTTGAAGGCCGCAGATAAGTTGGTTGAAAAACAGGGTGGCGTAATGCCAACGACAGAAGAATTTATTTCTAATTTGGTTAATTCATGTTTAGAGCGTTCTGAAGAAGATAACTTAGATCTTTCATCGCCGAGTGATGTTGAGAAATTATCATCACTGCCAGCTGTTAAGGCGGTTGAAAATCAAAAAAAGAAATGGCTTGATATAAATAGGTTTCGATCAAACGATTTAAAATTTATTAATGAATTTTTGGCTAAATATAATGAGGAGTTGAGTAAAAGGTAAAATTTACCAAAATTTTTATATTTTGAATCAGATTTCACTGCGGTAAAATATTGTGTTAAGCTCAATAATTCAATGAACTATTTTTGGGAAAATATTAAGGAAGATGATGGAATATAACTTTAAAGATATTGAAAATAAGTGGCAGAAAATTTGGGAAAAAGAGCCCGATGCAAAAACAAGGCCAACCGGGGATGGTAAAAAATATTATTGTTTAGATATGTTTCCATATCCATCCGGCTCAGGACTTCATGTTGGACATTGGAAGGGTTATGTTTTTTCAGATCTTTATGCTCGAATGAAATGGCTTGAAGGTTATAATGTTCTTCATCCAATGGGCTGGGATGCCTTTGGTCTTCCGGCAGAAAATTACGCTATTCAACAAGGTGTGCACCCAGAAAAAAGCACAGCAGAAAACGTTGCTAACTTTAAAGCTCAGTTACGTAAAATTACTGCAATATATGACTGGGATAAAGAAGTAAACACAACAGATCCAAATTATTATAAATGGACTCAATGGATCTTTTTACAAATGTTTAAAGCTGGCCTTGCCTACGAGGCAGAAACACCAATTAATTGGTGTATTTCTTGTTTGACTGGTTTGGCAAATGAAGAGGTTATTGATGGCAAATGTGAGCGATGTGGTTCACAGGTTGAACAAAAAACAATTAAGCAGTGGATGTTAAAAATAACAAAATATGCAGAGCCTCTTTTGAATGATTTGGATCAACTTGATTGGCCAGAAAAAGTTAAATTGATGCAACGCAATTGGATTGGCAGAAGCATTGGCGCAGAAGTCAATTTTTTAATTGAAGATATTTTTGATAATCAAAAAAATTTAAAAGTTTTTACAACTCGACCAGATACTTTGTTCGGTGCAACTTTTATGGTTATGGCTCCAGATCACAGTGATGTTTGGAATTTTGTTACGGCAGACCAAAAAGCATATGTTGAAAAATATTTAGATCAAGTTAAAAAAATGTCTAACTTCGATAGAATGCTTGATAAAACTAAGGACGGTGTTTTTACTGGAAGTTATGCAACTAATCCGATAAATGGTCAACAAATTCCACTTTATTTAGCCAGTTATGTATTAAAAGATTATGGTACTGGCGTAATTATGTGTGTTCCTGCGCATGATGAACGAGATTTTGCATTTGCAAAAAAACACTCTCTTCCAATTGTTCAGGTTATTAGTTCAGATGATGCAATAATAAATAGTTCCGGTCGTCTTGAAGAAGCATTTTCTGGTGACGGTAAAATGATAAACAGTGGATTTTTGAATGGTCTTGATGCAAAAACAGAAGGCTTTGAAAAAATGCTAAAGTTTTTGGAAGATAAAAGAATCGGATCTAAAAAAATTAATTATAAATTAAGGGATTGGATTTTTTCACGTCAAAGATATTGGGGTGAGCCAATTCCAGTTGTTCATTGTAAAAAATGTGGCGTTGTACCAGTTCCAGAAGATCAACTTCCTGTTATGTTACCAAAAGTTGAAAAATATCAACCAACGGGTACTGGTGAATCTCCTTTGGCGGGAATTAAAGATTGGGTTAACACAACTTGTCCATCTTGTGGTGGAGCTGCAAAGCGTGAAACAAATACAATGCCTCAATGGGCAGGTTCTTGTTGGTATTTTTTGAGATATCCAAATGTTGATTTAAAAGATAAGCCGTTTGATAAAAAGGATATGGAATACTGGTTGCCGGTTGATTTTTATGTTGGCGGCATTGAGCACGCAATTTTGCATTTACTTTATTCTAGATTTTACATCAAAGTTCTTCATGATCTTGGCTTTTTACCCTTCAATGAACCGTTTACGCAATTATTTAATCAAGGCATGGTTCTTAAATATTCAGAAAAAAGTGGACAGGTTGAAAAAATGTCCAAATCTAAAGGAAATGTTGTTAATCCGGATGATATCATTGAAAAATATGGAACAGACTGTCTAAGAACGTTTATGTTGTTCATGGGGCCACCTGAACTTGATGTTGAGTGGCAGGATGCCGGAATTGAAGGCATTAGAAGATTTTTGAGTAAATTTTGGAATTTCTTTGTAGATACAAAAAATTATACAGATAAAGAAGAGCTTATTGTAACAAAGCGAGTTCATAGGTTTTTAAAAGAATATCAAGAAAGATTAATTGAATATAAAACAAATACAGCCGTTGCTGCGGCAATGGAATTTGTAAATGATTTAATATCTGACAAAATGAAAATTAGTAAAGAATCAGCAGAAAAAGTTTTTGCCTCTATTTCTATTATGGCTCCTTATGCTGGTAGTGAATTGATGGAAAAAATCTGTAACCAAAAGTTAAAAAACTCTGCTTGGCCAAAATTTGATCCTCAAATGGCGATTCAAGATGAAGTTACTATTGGAATTCAAGTTGGTGGAAAAACTAGAGGCACAATATTGGTAGCTCGTGATTGCGCAAAAGATTTGGCAGAAAATCTTGCTCGAAAAGAAGTTGCCAAATGGCTTGAAGGAGCAGACATTAAACGTGTTATTTTTGTACCGAACAAATTGATTAATTTTGTGATTTAGACTTTGATAGTTTAATAAATAAAAAGCCTCGCAGAAAACGCGAGGCTTTTTATTTGGTTATTTAAGAGTTTAGTCTTTTATTTAAAGCTTGTTGGTCTTTTTCATATAATTAGCTTCTCCACCTTCTAAAGGATCGCTCATTCTAGCATATGTATTTTGTACTCTTTTTAGGGCTGGATTTTCTGCTTTGGCAGAATAATTTATGGTTCTTTTTTTAGGTAAAGAGGTTGGCAATTTGATTTGTTCTGGCTCATAAATTGTTGTTTTTTTATTTTTTTCTATTTCAGGATGGTCTGTTTGTTTTTTTATTGCGGCAAATCCACATGCAAGGGTAATTAGGGAAGCAACTGAAACACCAGTAATTTTATTAGTTATATTTTGTGCTTTTTTTGTTGATGATTGTGTTGGCTTTTTACAACTTATGTTTGTGTCTTGTTTTGTGAGATTAGTTTTAGCAATTAGTACTTGTGGTTCATTTAATAAAAATATAGCAACCAAAGCTATAATGACGCTTTTCATGATTAACCCCCTTTTTAATATAATAATATACTTTAATTTTAAGGTTTTTTGATAAGCGGGGTCAATGATTTTACCGATCTTTATTGTTGTTGGCGGCGGGGATGAATTTTGGGCATAAAAAAAGCCTCGATTTTAATGTCGAGGCTTTTTTGTATTGTTTAATTAAAGATTAATGTTTTTAACTGGGGTTTGAGACCAATTTATGCGGTCTGCTTCTCCATCTTCACAAGGATCTAGATTGAGTTTATCTAAGCTTTGAATTCTTTTTAAATTCGGAGTTAGTGGTGTGCCTTTTCTTGTTAATGGTGTTTTTCTGCCACATTTGTTGAGATTTTGAAACATTATAGCTGAGGCACTTCTAGTAAGTTTGTTTAATTCTATTGGGTCGAATTCTGAATTATTGTGCTTGTTCATTAACATAGCAACTTCTATTGTTGCTAATGATTGTACGTGTTTCATTTTTTCTTGTTTATCTGATGCTAAACACAGGGTGGCGATTAAAGATAAAAGTGAAACGTATATTGATTTTTTCATTGCTTAAAACCTCTCATTTAGAGTTATTATTTGTTTATATATCAATTAATTCTTTATATTATAACAAACGTACAATTCTTGTCAAATAGGCTTTTTTTAAGTGTTAAAATTGCATGATTATATTTTGTTAGAAAAGACTATTAGATCGCGTTATAAGATATATTTGGCATATTGAAGGTTTATTTGTGGATAACTGATAAAATGTTATTTTTCCACCATTATTTCAATGCGCAGTTGTTTTTTTGCCGCAGCCTCAATAATACCAGATAACCTATCGTTTATGGGTTTGTTAACAGCATTAAAATTATTGATTGCTCTTGTATTATTTTCTTCAGTTTTTTTTAATTCTGTAGTTTGAGATGGTTGTATTGGCGGTGGTGTTAAACTGGGATTTTGTCCCGCAGAATTAAGTGTTTTATATATTTGAGAGGCTATGTTGGTTGAATAGTATTTTAGGTCTTTTATATTACTTTCTATCGTGAATGTTCGTGGTTCACCTAATACCGTACCTTGAACTATTATTTTTGGATTGTTTCCTTGAATTGCTTGGCTTACTGAATGTTCAATTGTTGCTGAATTTACGCTAAATAAGTTTTGATTTGGTTTAAATGGTTGTGGATTATTTTTATTTAATTCTTTGAGATGTGCTTCAATTTGGTTGTTGAGTTCTTTTAATAAATCCGATTTAAATGTGCCCTTTATTAAAATATCGGGATTATTATCTGTTATTTCGCCATGAATATCTAATTCAATTTCATAAGTTGGGCCATATGGTTTGTAAATTCCTTTGCATGAGAATTCATCTTTAAGAATTCTAACTTCAGTTTCAATAAAACTGTTTAAAGGTTTGATATTAACTTTTCCAGTTAAGATAGCGCCTTGTTCCTTGAATGTGAGTTTTATTGTTTCTGCTGGACCATCATCTTTTGTGCCATATTTTCCATCTATGCCGGCCCCATCTATAATGATTTGATTTTTAAATTCATTGGAAATTAGTGCTCCAAGATCAAGTTTGGGGATGAAACTTTCACAGATTATGCCATCTGTATTTATTTTTATGTTGACCCCAGATTTTGCCCCTAGTGTGTCTAAAATGCCATAAATTTTTATGCCTCGTGGGTAGACGATTTCTCCTATTGCAATATTATTAAAGCCGAACTTGAATTCAGGATCTATTAAGGTCATTTCTGGTAGTGTTTTTATCCATTTACCCAAACTATCACCTTGAGCTTTGGATTTGTTTGCAAAAGTTTGTATATCATTCATAGCTTGATTTATAGATAAAGAAACGGTTTTGCTAGGCAGTGGTGTATTTAATAATAATTCAAGAAATGATTGTTCTTTGGCGGGCACATTTTTAGAAATATTTTTTGCGGGCATTTCATTGAGTTGTATTTGTTGGTTGAAAGCATTGAAGCTAGTTTGAATAATTGAGGAAAGATTAATGAGCAAATCTGTGGTTCGGTTTAGATCTTTTTTTCCTAATGTTCCCAAAAGTTTTATGCTCAATAAAAGGTTGGTTATTTTTTTTATTATATTAAATCCGCATTTAATTTCTTTTTTTAATGGATCATTTTTTTTACCAACTTCAACGTCAAATGTAAAACCTACACCAACTAAATGAGCTGGTGTTGCGGTTCCACTTGCGGCCCCTCCACCCTTTCCTGTTGCTGCGCCAGCTGAAGCAGCTGTTGCCACGGCTTCTGTTCCTGTGGCAGCAGTAGTTTTTGCAGTAAAATCCCAATCGAGTTGTCCTGCCATATTATAGAAAGTCAGGTATTCAAATCCGAATGGATTTTCCCATACGCCTTGCATTGTAAGAGCTGTTCTAATAATCATATCGGTTGGGAAGACTTGCAGTCTTCCAGAGAAAAATAGTGGCGGCTTGTTTTTTTCTGGTTGTATATTTACGCCAACAATTGCTGCAACGGTTGGTGTGATTGCTGTGAGCCCGAATTTTAATGAAATTTCTGTTTTTAATAAGGAGGGCGCAATTTTTATAAAAGGAAAATCAAATTTAAGTCTACCCTCAGTAATCAAATGTATTAGGCTTAAATTCATTGGTTTTATATTTCCAATAAAAAATAGTTCTTTTCCAATATCACTAATAAGATTATCTGTTCCAAAAACTTTATTAACTTTAATCTCACCTTCCATGAGCATTCGGCCATATGGTGTTAGCCCTTTATCTAAAGCAAGTGGTAAACCATCATTTGTTTTAAATGTTGTTATTCCATATTCTCTGCTTACATTAAACATGTATGGTAAAGATGAAAAGATGAATCCGGAGGAAGAACATATTGTTGATGTAAAAATTATATTTTTAAGGAATTGATCAAATATTGCGGCTGTAAACGCTGGTGTTTCTTGCATAATTGCATTTTTAAGAATGTTAAACATCTCAGCTAAAGATATTTTTTCTTTATTAAACATGGATTGTATAACTAAACCAGATTTTCCCTCTTCAGTTTTTACTGGAAAAAAACTAAGTGTTTGTTGTATGCCAAATAGGCGGGTTTGTATTGTGTAGTATATTACTTTTTCTTTTGCATAGAGCACCAGGTTAAATTCAACGGTATCGGCTTTTATATTTTTTAAGTTTTCAGGTATTAAATATTTTAGAGTTGTTAATTCTTCAATGTCATCGTATGGATTTATGCTTTTTGCATTTGTTAAGCCTTTATATTTGAAAAAATATTTTTTTTGCGTTTTTGTTGTTTCGTAGTAAAAGCAGGAAAGTGCTTGTATGCCCTTTATTTTGGAGGCGCCATAAACTTCAAATGTGCTATTGTTCGCAATTGGTTTATTTTGAGCAGTAAGATTAAAATTCTTTTTAAGTAATATGGCAGGCGTGTTTTTTAGACCATCTAGTTCTTTAGGTAAATTTTGAATTAGTGTGTTAGGGTCAAACGATTCAATGATTCCGATTAGGGAGGCGCCTTTTGGGAATGGTGCTTTAAAATCGGGGATGTTTATATTTAGGTCGGTAAACTTTTCTGTGCAATCGTTTAAACAAATTATTATGCCAAGATTTTTGAATTTTAGTTTTGCGGCAGTGGTATTTGTAAGCTCTGGAGAAAGATTAATAAGATTAGAATCGTTTGGAAGAATTATTGAGGCAATAATATTTTTAAGTGTGTTTTTTTCAAATTTAATAGTTAATGTGCAATTTAGGGGTTTATTGAACATGTTAACTTCACCTACAATTTCAATCATATATTCTGCAGGAAGTGTTTGTTTGTTTTTAATAAGTTGTATGATTTCAGATTTTGCTCTTAGTTTAATTTTAGATAGATTGATTGCATTTATAAATGGAATGGCATTTAATGTTGGATCGTTTTTAAATGGTTGAAAGCTGCTAGGTGTGTTGATAATTGTTTCAATTAAAATATTTGTTTTTGTTAAATCAAGATTTGTTGGAATTGCAAGTTCAAAAGGTTGATTTATTCCCGGGATGTTATATTGAAAGTTCTTTATATTATCTCCTGATGTAATTGTTATGAAGTTTATGGAACCAAGTATAAATGTTAATAAAATAAACATTTTATTTTTCATTAAAACTCCTTTTTTAGTGAGTGATTGCGAAACATTAAGAAATTAAAATTTGTAACAGTATTTTTTTTAAACAGATCTATTGGATACTATATGTGTTTGATTATTAATTTGTAAATAGTTTTCGTATAAGTTCTAAGTTAATTAAATTTTCAACTTATTCTTGAAGTATAAATAAAACTAATGGTGGGTGTTATTTTGATATAGTCGAAGTATCAAGTTATTTAAATAGTTTTACTAAAAGCTTATTTAGCGAAATAATTGATTTTTTTTTGACAAGTTAATAACGTGATTTAGAAATTTATTTTGTATGAAAAATATTTTTAAAGGAGATTGTTTTTTATGAGATATTTGTTTTTATGTTGTTTGAGTTTGTTTTCCGGTAGTTGTTTGGCCGTAGCAGTTTCTAGCGACATTAAAGAAACTTTAAACAAATTGAAGTTGCAAGTTGCAGAACTTCCTGAATCTAGTGAGAGAAAAAAATTAGAAGTTCGTGCAAATTTTTTATCGGATGTTGTGAGCATAACAGAGGGTGGAACTCCGAAATGTTGTGTTGGGAACTTAAAACCTATTGAAGCTCAGAAAGCCAGCGAGAAGATTTCTTCAGATAACGTCGATCTTATGGATGAAATTAAAAAAGGTACAACTTTGAAGAAAGTTGAGGATCGTAAACTCAATGAGAAGCCTTCTTCAGAAAAAACTGGAACAAGAGCAGATCTTATGAAAGAAATTAAAAAGGGTACAACTTTGAAGAAAGTTGAGGATCGTAAACTCAATGAGAAGCCAGTTGTTTCAGCAAAAGAAACAAAAGAGGAAATTTTGGAAAAGAGGTTAGCTGAAAGACGTAAGTGGTTAATTCCTGCTACGGATGAAGATGATGAAGATGAAGGTGGATGGAATGATGATTAGGATGAGTAGGAGTTAGTACCGTGAGAATAATTATAATTAGTTGTTTATTTAGTTGGTTTTTATTTTTGAATGCCGATTTTGCCCAAATTAATTCTGAATTAAGCAAGATAGAAGATAGTTTAAAAAAGCAAAATTCCAATCTTGAACTCCAACCTAAATTGTCTATTTTGAAATCAAATTTAAATTATTTGACGGATAATTTAAAAATTGCAAACGGAGAAGAGCCTTCTGCTTGTACATCTTGCCGGCTAGAGACATCAAGTTCAGTTGTTCCAAAAGTGAGTCCAGCAGTGATGCCAAAAACGGGTATTGTACCGCCACCTCTATCACCGCCAGGAGCAGGTTCTCAAAAAGGTTCGACTGTTTCAAACACTGCTCCACAACCACCAGCGATGCCAAAATCAGGTATTGTACCGCAAGCTCCTCCACCACCTCCTTCAGGAAAAGCTTCGACTGGTTCAAAAGTTGGTACACCGCCACCTCCACCACCTCCTCCAGGAAAAGGTTTGCCTGCTTCAATTGTAGGTGCCAAAACAGATGTGACTCCTTCAAAGGCAGTAACACCAAAATCTCCGACTGCTGCAGGTTCAGAGTCAGATATGATGAAGGAACTTAGGGAAGCTCAAGAGAAACAAGAACGAAGAAAAGCTTTGCAAGGGTCTAATAAGGTTGAAGTCGTTCCAAAAAAATCTCAAGAACAAGATTTCACCGTGTCTGTAGCCGATCTTAAAAGGCCTCTAAGAAAAACTCCGGCAGGGACCAAGACAGAAACTGCACCGGAGCAAAAGGCTGTTGTAGTTCCAAAATCGGAAGTGAAAACTGAGCCAAGTGTAAAACAACCAGTGGCAACATCACAAACTCAGCCAACAGTTGCGCCGCTTACAGATGAAGATGTTGCGGATATTAAAGTAGCTCTTGTTGATACAGGTTTAAAGCCTATTCAGGCTGGACAGCTAGCAAATCGTTTTAAAGGACAACGCCTTTTAAAAGGTGATATTATTAAGCGTATAAATGAGCACAAAAATGAGTCTGATAAGACTAAAGTTGTATCAACCTTAAATAAAGAATTTTTGAATTAAAATTTATAAGCTTTACGTAAAAAAGAGGATTTATTTTAGATCCTCTTTTTTTTGACTTCATTTGACGGCAAACCCCTTTTAATGTACACTTTTTTTGTTCTTTGATTTTTTAGGCCAGGGTGGCGAAATTGGTAGACGCACGAGACTCAAAATCTCGCGGTGGTGACATCATGTCGGTTCGATTCCGACCCCTGGTACCATATTAAAAAGGGCCTATGAGTATACAAAATTGCATTTTCTGCAAAATAATTTCAAAAGAAATTCCAGTACAGTTTGTTAAAGAAACCGATGAGTTGATAGTTCTAAAAGACCTTTACCCAAAGGCTCTATCTCATTATTTAATTATTCCTAAAAAACATGTTCAAGATATTCAATCATTAGATGTTTTGGATAAATCTTTAGTGGCTGAAATGGTGTTAATGGCCAAAGAATTAGCTCAAGATCTAGAAGACAATGGCGATTTTAGATTGCAGGTTAATAGTGGCAAAGATGCCGGTCAAGAAGTGTTTCATCTTCATTTTCATGTTCTTTCGAACAAAAAATCTAAAAAATAATAACTCAATCCTTCGACAGGCTCAGAATGAAATCTGTCTTTTTTAAAAATTTTTACTAATAAATAATTTTATGGTCAGAGCAGACTTTACCCATCAAAACTATTATAAAAAAGGATTTCATTCTGAGTTTGTCGAAGGATTGAGTCAAATTAATAATTTTCGTACAAAATCATAAATAAAGCATCACATTTAAGTATATAAATTAAAATGTCAGGTATTTGCTTAATCCATGTGTTTTTATGCCTAAAATATCCTTTTGTTGTGGCAATTGTTTTTAATAAGTTAAACTAAAAATAAGGCTATTAAAATATTTTTGTTTGATGGAAAAATGATGGATAAATTTAAATTCATATTATTTCTTTTTTTATTAGTACAACAAGCTTTTTTTTGTGTGGTTTGTTGTTTTGAACTCAATAAAGTTGAGTCATATGGGCTAAGATTTTCTGAGTTTGTTGGTAAAGTTTTGTCTGTCGATGAAACTCGAAATTGTTCTAGTTATTGGGATATTGGGTTTATAGATTTTTTGAATTTTGATGCGTTTAAATTTTGTTTAAATTTATGCAAAAACGTTATAAGCCTTTTCAGAGAAGGATTAGATGCATTAATGTCTTTTCCCAAAAAAGATAAAAAGGAAAAAACATCGGTAGCCGGGAGATTGTGCCTAGTTTCTTAATTAAATAATAAATGGGGGTTTGTAATGAAGTTGTTCAAATATTTTTTTTTATTTTTGGTTGTTAGCTTTTACGCTAATTTATTAGCGGAGTTAACATATCAGCAGTTTTGTGATCATTGTTTGAATTTATACGATCCAGTTGAATCTGTTGGTGATAAAAATAAAAAAGTTTATTCGTTTTTGGATGCACAAGAATTTGTGGATGTTATGAATAAAGCTTCCAATTTGTTTAATAATGGTTTGTTTACAGTTGCTTCAATTGTTACAAAAGCACCGCAGTGTTCTATTTTTATAGGCGATATTCATGGAGATATTCATTCTTTGATAAATATTTTGGATGCTTTAGTTGCTACGAATTTTATTATTATTTCTGATGACTATGAAATATTTGCTACCAATGGAATGAGTGTAAATTTATTTTTTACGGGTGATTTTTGTGATAGAGGCTTGTATTCAGAAACAGTTGTATATTTACTTGCAAAATTAAAAATAGCTAATCCTTACAATGTTTTTTTAACTCGCGGAAACCATGATGATACTTGGTCTATAAATAGTCCTGATGATTGTGAACAATACAATTTAATATTTAGGAATGTTAATACAAATTTAAATGTGTTAATACCAGATGCTTGGATAGCATTGCGAAAATTTATTTTTAATTTACCTCTGGCAGTATTTTTTGGTGTAGAAAACGCTAAGGGATTTGTAAATTTTATTTGTGCGTCTCATAGTGCTTTTTGTGACATGCCTGAACTTAAAAATTTTTTAGAGCAATCAGTTCAACAAAAAAATGAGATTAAATTTTTTAGGATACCTGAAAAATATCAATATGTGAGATATGGAATCAATTTACATAATATAGTTCCAGATTTTAATTGGGGGTATATTGATGGTTTTTATCCAATTAAAGATAGTTTGGTCATGGATAAGGACGTATTATTAAAAAGTATTGTAAATCTTAAATCTAAGAATTTTGCCTTAAAGGCTATTTTTAGAGGTCATCAGCATTATAATGTGTTTGCAAAAGATATTTGGCTATATGGGGCCCATAGAATTAATACACAAAATAATAACATTGGTATGGTTAATACAATTACTTTATCTAGTGGTCGATTTAGGTCCAATTCATGCGTTGTTGTAAATATGACTGACGATTTTGAAAATTGGTGTTGTGCTACGGTCAGATACAGTTTTAATTAAGGGGTTTTTTGAGCCTGATATATAATTTACAACTTTGTTTTGTAAATATAACAATGACATCTTTCATGGCATTTAAGTTATGAAGGATGTCATTGTTTGTGTGTATGGTTTAATTTCATTTGAGCGGTCAGTGGAAATTATATATGGTTGTTTTAAAGAACAATTCGAGTTTTTGAGACTAGTGATGTTGAAAATTATTTCGAAAATGTAATACAAATTTTTTATGAAGAACAATCAACAATAGAATCAAAAAAATGGGGTTGGTCTCTAAAAAATTTATGCATTCGAATTTAGTTTTAATTTAAGGTAAACTTTTAATTATTTATAAGTTTTACTAAATTTAAAGTGCAGAGGTAATTTGATGAATTTTGACTCTAAGAAAACAGTTTTTTTAATTGATGGTTCGTCCTTTTTATATCGTGCATATTATGGTATGAGACCAATTCATACAACATCTGGAAAGCCTGTTCAGGCTGTTTATAGTTTTTGTAGAATGATCAAAAAGTTGGCACAAAAATTTGATCCAATGTATATGGCTTTGGTTTGGGATAGTAAGGGGAAAACAACTCGGCATGAGGTTTTTCCTGAGTACAAGGCTACACGCCAGGCTCCACCAAGTGATTTATTTGAGCAAAAAGAAAAAATAGTTGAATTTGCAAATTTAATTGGTTTAAAACAAGTAGCAAAGCAAGGTATAGAAGCCGATGATTTGATGTTTTCTATTGCTAAAGATTTGAGTAAAGAAGGTTTGAATGTTGTTTTGATAACTTCAGATAAAGATATGGGTCAAGCTCTGACAAGTGAAAAAATTTATCTTTATGATTCATTCAAAGATTTGATTTTGGACAAAAAATCATTTACAGAAAAAATAGGTTTTGATGTTACAAAACTTCCATTTTATTTTGCACTTTTAGGCGATACTTCGGATAATATTCCGGGAGTTCATGGAATTGGGCAAAAGGGTGCTCTTGAGCTCGTGACTCAGTTTGATTCTCTTGAAGATTTATACGAAAACCTGGATGAAGTTTCAAAACCACGAACCAGAAAGGCTTTAGAAGATAACGAAAAAAATGCCTTTTTAAGCCGCGATTTATTTTTGTTGCAATATTTGAACCTGGAAATTTCAAAAACGTTGCTTAAATTTGATTTCGGCTCATGGAGCTCTGCCAGACCGCTTTTTGAAGAATTGGAATTTAAATCACTTTTGGCGGACATGAAACCTGAAGTTTCGGATCAAGAATTGCAAGATTTTGGTCAAGCTTCAATTTTTGCGGCAGAAAAAAAAACAGAGGCGATGGCAAGCAAATATAATTTTATTTGTGTAACCACCAAAATTGGTTTAGATGATTTGTGTAATAAAATTTCTCAAGCAAAAGAAGTTGCTATTGATACAGAAACAACAGGTGTTATGCCTTTGCAAGATAAATTTGTTGGAATTTCTTTATGCATGGAAGAAGGCTGTTCATACTATATTCCAGTAGGTCATGAAACCGCTGACTTTCAACTTTCTAAAGATGTTGTATTTGCGGAATTAAAAAAAGTTTTTGAAAAATATTCAATAAAAAAAATATTTCATCATGCCAAGTTTGATAAAGAAGTTTTAAAAAATGCAGGTTGGGATATTGGTGAATTTCATTTTGATACTTTGATTGCAGCAAAATTAATTGTAAAAGATTGGCAGCGAGTTGGACTTAAATATTTATCTGAATTTTATTTCAATGAACCGATGTTAAATTTTGAAGATGTTGTTAAAGATAATAAATATAAAGATTTTTCTTACGTGCCTTTAGATCTTGCTACGCAATATGCGGCCGCAGATGCACATCAAACATTTAGATTAAAAAAAATATTAGAAAAAAAACTTAAAGAAGAGGGTGTTGAAAAGCTGTATTATGAGTGTGAACATCCAATTGTTGATGTTTTATGTAACATGGAAATGGCTGGAATTTTTGTTGCAAAAGATGAATTAGAAAATCTTGGAAAAAAAGTTGATCACGATTTATCAAAATTAAAAAAAGAAATTTTAGGTTTAATTGGAAGTTCAAATCAAGATATTAATTTAAATTCTCCAAAACAAATTGAAGATCTATTATTTAATCAGCTTGGTTTGCCTGTTCAAAAAAAGAGCGGAAAAAAAACAGGATATTCAACGGATCAAGAAGTTTTGGAAGTTCTTGCAAAACTTCATCCTGTGCCAGGTTTGATTTTAAGTTATCGTGAACTTTATAAATTAAAAAGTACATACATTGAGGCTTTGCCAGAATTTATAAATCCATTTACAAAAAAAATTCATACAAATTATAATCAAGTTGCCGTTGCAACAGGTAGGCTTTCTAGTACAAGTCCAAATTTACAAAATGTTCCAGCGGATGGTGGTTACGGTTCAGAAATACGAGAAGCTTTTAAAGCTGGTGTTGGTGACGTTTTTATTTCTGCAGACTACTCACAGATTGAATTGCGTGTTCTTGCTTACCTTTCTCAGGATAAACGTCTTCTTTCTGCATTTGAAAAAGGCTTAGATATTCATGCAATGACAGCAGCCGGTTTGTTTGATGAAAAATTTGAAGATGTTACACATGCTCAGCGACAGGTTGGTAAAAGAATTAATTTTAGTATTTTGTATGGATTGACTCCATACGGTCTTTCAAAAGATTTAAAAATTTCTTTGAGTGATGCAAAAGAATTTATAGAAAAATATTTTGCACAATATCCAGGTGTTTCTGAATGGATGGAAAAAACAATTGAAGAAACAAAAAAACATGGTTATGTAAAGACATGGCTTGGCCGAAAAAGAGATATTCCTGGAATTTATGAAAATAATAAAAATTTATATGAGCTTGCAAAACGAATAGCAATCAATACTCGCGCACAAGGCTCTGCTGCAGAAGTTATGAAGATTGGTATGATAAATTTGGAAAAAAAGTTTGCAGAAATAAATTTAGGTGCAAAAATTATTTTGCAAATTCATGATGAACTTGTAATTTCTGTGCCAAAAAAATATGTAGAAGATGTTCAAAAAATTACACAAGATATTTTACAAAATGTAACCGATTGGAATGTGCCATTAGAAGTTTGTTTGCGATCAGGAAAAACATGGAAGGATATTAGTAAGTAAATTTTGTTAATTTAGAGTTTATAAAAAATCAAAAACACTTGTTTTTAATATCAAAAAAGGACTCGTCCTTCGATACAAATCCTTACTGCGTTCGGATTCACTCAGAATGAGATCCTTCGACTAGCTCAGGATGAAATCCGTCTTTATTTTTATTTTTAACTCAATATTAAAAAGTTAAACATTCTGTTTTGGTGAATTAATTTAATAACAGCTTTATATTTTAAATTTACAGATGCTAGAGCAACTTAATAAATATAAATTAACATGACGGATTTCATCCTGAGTTAGTCGAAGGATCGAGTCCTTTTAATAATTTTCGTATTAACTAAATAATATTTTGCCTAAAAACTTTCCTAAAAAAATTCCACTAATTCCAAATATTAAAGAAGATATTGCATAAAAAATTGCTAAAATTTGTGCGCCTGTTTCTAACATTGTGACGAGTTCGAGAGAAAATGTAGAGAATGTTGTAAATGCAGAAAGTATACCGGTGGTTAAGAATATTTGGTAACTCGGGGATATATTTGAATTTGTAAGAAACATTTGAAATAAAAAACCTAAAAATATACAACCAACAATATTGATAATAAATGTGTTTGGGAAAAAGGGTGTTTTATTTATAAGAATTGTCATTAATAATGCCCTTAATATGGCCCCAATTCCACCACCAATAAAAATTATGGTTAGATATTTAAAGATATTCATATTTGTTCCTATTATTTTTAATGATTGATATTCAATAACTATAAGCTTATATGAAAATTCAAAAACATTTATTTTTAATACCAAAAATGACTCGATCCTTCGACTAGCTTAGGATGACATCCGTCATATTAATTTATATTTTATTGAGAGGATTTAACCTTTGCAGGCTTAAACTGTGGGCTCGTTGTTAAATTAAATTTTTAATTTTTTAATATTGAGTTAGAAATGAAATAAGGACGGATGTCATTCTGAGCTAGTCGAAGGATCGAGTCCTTTAAATAATTTTCGTATAAGCTCTACGAAATATTAAGCAAATTTAAGATTGATGTGCAATATTTAATGGTATTAAAAAAGGCCTAGCATTTTGCTAGACCTTTTTAGTTTATGGAGGAGAGAGTGGGATTCGAACCCACGGTCCCGCTTTCACGGGACTACGGTTTTCAAGACCGTCGCTTTCGACCGCTCAGCCATCTCTCCAATAATTTCAATTATATTTGGCAATTTTAGCTTGAGTTTGCTTTAAAATCAAGTATTCCAATCATTGGTGCGCCCATGAGGAGTCGAACCTCAAACCTTCAGATCCGTAGTCTAACGCTCTATCCAATTGAGCTATGGGCGCATAAATTTGCCAAAAAAATGGTGGAGAGGAAGGGATTCGAACCCTCGATACTAGTTTCCCAGTATACTCACTTAGCAGGCAAGCGCTTTCGACCACTCAGCCACCTCTCCACACCAAATTTAGATTTCAAACAATAGGAAAAGGATAAAATATATATAATTTTATGCAAGTTATTTTGTATATTGGCTTATTATTCGAGTTTGTTAAGGGTTCATATTTATTGTTTTGAGTGAAAGATATGATATATGGCTGTAATTATTGAGGTTAAAGTTATACCAAGTTCGGGCAAATTTGGTTTTGTTGTAGACAAGGCAGGTCTGTTGAAATGCTTTCTAAAGAGCGCTCCAGAGAAGGGTTTGGCTAATAAAGAGCTTGTAAAAGGTATATCTAAACTTTTGGGGGTCCCGCAAAAAAATGTGGATATTTTGACAGGGGAAATCGTTCGGAACAAAAGAATCAAAATTGAAACAGATTTGGAGCAAGCGGAAGTTTTAAAACTTTTAGGGGTAGAACTACAAAAAAGTCTTTTAATGTGAGAAAAGAGGAGAATTTATGCCATATTTTAGTTGGAAGGGTGTTGACTCAAATGAGATCGAGTTAGGTGGTTTTTTAATGGCAGATTCTGAAGAAGATTTAAATCAAATGTTACTAGATCAAGGAATTGTGTTATTAGATTTTGAATATATATTTTCAAGGCGCGGTTTTAAAAAAATTAATCAACAAATTAAATTAGATTTTTTTTCTGAACTGGCTTTTTTATTGGATTCTGGTGTTCTTTTATTAGATGCTTTAAATGTTTTAAGTCAGCAAATTAAAAATAAATTTTTTCATGGTGTTGTTCTTCATCTATTTTGTTTTGTCAAAAGGGGTGGCGCATTGAGTTCAGCTCTTGGTAAGCATGAAGACGTATTTGATGATGTTTCTGTTGTGCTTGTTAAAACTGGACATGAGTCCGGGCGCCTTGCAGATGCATTGCGTCAATTATGTGATTATAAAAATATAGGGAATAAATTTTTGCGGCAGCTAAGATCCGTGTTTATTATGCCTATAATTTCTGCCATTTTTTTTATATTTATTGTATTTCTTATTTTGATTTTTATTGTACCCAGGTTTAAACAAATGTTAGGTGAATCGTCTGACAAGTTGCCACTTTTAAGTAAAATTGTTTTTGCTTTAAGTGATTTTTTGATCGAAGGTGTTAATGTTTATTTTTGGATCGGTTTAATTTTTGTTTTTTTGTTATGTTTTATTATTTTACGCATTAATTTTGTAGTTTGTTTTATTGAAAAATTGTGCTTAAGGCTGCCTTTTTTGGGGAGAGTTTTAAAAAATTATTTTGTAGTTTTATTTACAAGTTCTTTGGGATCTTTATTAGTGACAGGGCTTCCCATTTCTCAAGCTTTAAATTTATTTTTAACTTCACTTAAAAGCCCTTTTTTTAAATCAGAAATTCTTCGAATTAACTCAATGATTATTGAGGGTTATTCTTTATATCAGGCCCTTGTTGTTTCGCCGTTTTTATTTGACAGTGGTTTATTATTGTCTGTTAAAGTGGGGGAGGAATCAGAAAAGTTAGGTGCTCAGCTTTTAAAGATAAGTGTTAGATATCAACAACAACTAGAATCTGGTTTAAAAACGATAACCAATTTGCTTTTGCCGTGTTTTTTGTTGTTATTAGGCGGATTAATTTTAATTTTGATGTTGGCTATTTATATGCCAATTTTGCAAATGTACGATATAAACTTTTGATCGAATCTTAAACTATTGGTAAATTAAATTCCGCTTTTGCAATTATTTCAAAAGCGGAATTTAATTTACCAATAGTTTAATTATTTATAAGTTAAAATGTCTGTTTTTTGGGAGTAGTCGCTGGTTTTTTAGGCTCTGTTGGCTTAACTGGCTCTGTTGGTTTTGGCGGTTCTCCTGGCTTAGCGGGTTCCGTTGGTTTAGTTGGTTCTTTCGGTTTAGCGGGTTCTTCTGGTTTAGTTGGTTCTGTTTGTTTAGTTGGCTCTGCTGGTTTACTAGGTTCTGTTGGCTTAGTTGGTTCTGTCGGCTTGGCAGGCTCTATTGGCTTAGCTGGTTCTTTTGGTTCAGTAGGTTTTATTGGTTTAGTTGGCTCTGTTGTTTTTTTTACTTGGTTTATTAGCGTTTCGTATATTTGAGAACCAACTTTTTCAGCACAAAGATTTAGATTTCTTATATCGCAATTCATATCAAATGATTTTTCTGAGTCTAAAATCTTCATAGAAATCGATATTCGTGGTGTTTGATTGTTTTGGGCCATACTTGATGTGTAGTAAAATGTTGCAGATTTTATGCTAAATATTGTTTTATTTGGTAGGGATTTTTTTAATTCATTTAATCCTAGTGTATTTAGTGCAGAATTGATTTTAGTTGTTAATGCACTTATAAAATCTGCTTTCAATGCACCATTAATTATAATATTTTGATTGGCTCCTTGTACTTCTAAATCAATATCAAAGAGATTAAATGGTTTAAATTTTCCTTTAAATGATAATTCATCTTTTAGGACTCGCGCTTCACATTCTGCTGAACATTCAAGGGGTGCTATTAATATTTTGCCTGTATAAATTAAACCTTGTTTTGATATATTAAAATTTAAAGCCTCTGCTGGGCCATCATCTGCAGTTCCATATTTACCATCTAATCCTGCACCATCGATTGTAATTTGATTTTTAAAGTTAGGAGATATTATTGCTCCAAGATCAAGTTTTGAAATAAATCGTTCATTGGTAATACCTGTTAAATCTAATACCAGGTTGTTGCCAGCTTTTTTACCAAGCATATTTAAAGTACCACGAACAGTGATACCTCGTTCAAAATTAATTTCCCCTATTCGAACATTTTCAAATGCATATCTAAATTCTGGATTAATAAGCTCCATATCAGGTAGGGTTTGCATCCATTTATTTAAAGAATTACCTTTTTCTTTTGCATTGAGAGCGAAGTTTTTTATATTTGTTAGTGCTTGTTCAAATGTTAGTGTGTTTGGTATTGAAGGCAGAGATACATTTAACATTTGTTTGAGTATTAATGAAGGATTAGCTTCTATTGTAGTAGATCCAAAACGGTCTTTAACTGGTGGCCTATTTTGGGGAGTGCCTCTTGAGGCTAAATATCGTTCTTGAGCCTTAGCTAATTTAAGGTGTGGTAGAGGTACTATTTTTTTAAAGTATTCACAGCTTGTTTGTAATATAGGTATTAAATTTATAATTGTATCATTTATTTTATCTAAATCTTGTTTGCCAACAGATCCGATTTGTTTAAGTAAAAAGAGGATGTTTTCTGTAAATTTAATACCGCTTATGGCACATATTAAATGTTTCTTTACAGAATCATTTTCTTTGCCTACTTCAATATTAAATGTAAAGCCCCCTCCAATTAAATTTGAGGGGGCCGAACTTGAACTTGCAGCTCCACTTGATCCAGCAGAAGCACCCGCAGAAACAGTATCTCCGGCAACTTCACCGGTTGCTCCGGCCGATGCTTTGGTTGAAATATCCCAAACAAGTTCACCGGCTATATCATTGAATGTTAAGTAATCAAAGCCGAATGGATTTTTCCATTGACCTTCCATGGTAAGGGCGGTGTTAACTAATAATTTGGCGGGAACAAGACCAAGCCGTGCTGAAAATAATAGAGGGGGTTTGTCTTTTTCGATTTTAATATTGGCTCCCATGATAGCCGATATTGCAGGTTCCAATGTTAATTCAAGTTTTAATAGTCCCGGAGAAATTTCTAAAATAGGTATATTAAATTTGAGTGTCCCGCTTGTTAATAGCAGCGTAAAGCGCCAATCTTTTTCTGAAAGGCCATAGGATGTTAAAAAGTATGCATCAGTTTCGGCATTTTTTACAAGATTATCTATACCGTATACTTTGTTATTTTTTATATCTCCATTAATGCTCATGCGTCCGTAGGGCGTAAATCCAGCTGGTATTGAAATAATAGGTGCGCCAATTTGAGTTTTAAAAGTTGTGATACCATATGTTTTACTTAAACTGTATTTATAAGGAACAGTCGATACAAAAAATCCTGCAGCGGAACATTTAATCATTTGAAGCAGTTTATTTTGTAATATTTGATTAAATAAAATATTTGGAATTTGTGGAATTTCTTCTTTAATTGGTTTTGATAATGTTTTGAGCATGTCTGCAAGAGAAGGGTTATTCATGTTTAGTTGTGATTGAATAATTACACCAGATTTTCCTGATTCATTCACGACAGTAAAAAAAGAAACTCGTTGTTGGATATTGTAAAGTTGAGTTACGCCTGTGATGTATAACATTTTTTCTGCAGCGCTTAAACTCATTCCAAATCCAATGGATTGAAGTTCTATGTTTTTAAAATCATCTGGAACAGCGGCTTTTAAATTTTTTAAATTTGGAATGTAGTCAAATGGTTTGATGTTTTTTAGGTCTGTTATACCTTCATATTCAACAGTAAATTTATTTTTAGATTCTTTTTTTTCTTTGGTGTTAGTGAATGTAAAATGTGAAAGAGTATCTATTTCCATTATTTTTGATGTGCCATAAATATCAAATGATGTATTTGTAGTTTTAGATTGATTTTTTTTAGTGTTTTCTATGGGGAAATTGAAATTGCGTACCATGAAGAGAACATTTTTACCATTAAGGCTATTAAGTTCTTTTGGTAGATCGGCTTCAATTAAAGTTTTTAAATTTAAAGATTCTATTGTGCCAAAAAGGGAAATGCCTTGTTGAAATGGTATATTTAGATTTAAATCCGGAAAATTTTGTGTGAATTTATCCATAGCTATTATTATGCCTAGATTCTTGATTTTTAAGTTGTCTACTTGGGTGCCTTTTAAATCTGGTGCGAGTTCAGCTAGTTCGATTTCAGTTGGTAAATTTGTATATAAAATTAAATTTTGAATTTTTTGTTTCTGATTAAGGATAATTCTTAATGAGCATTCTACTGGTTTATTTAGTATTGTTATTTCACCTAAAATTTCAAACTCACATCCTAAGGGAAATTTTTTAGCATTTATTAGTGTTTTCATTAAATCTGTGTTTGCACGTAGTCGCATTTTGGCTATAGAAATTTTATTTAAATATGGGATGTTGTTTAGTTCTGGAATATTGCTAAATGGTTCTATACTGTTTGGTTTTAATATGGTTGCATCTACATATAGTCCAATGGTTGCCATATTGACTTCACCCATAATCCCTAATTCTACAGGAATATTTAGGCCTGGAATTGTAATTGGTAAAATTGTTTCAAACTCGACTGAGGTAAATATGGTTGTGCTAATTAAGCAAAGAATAAGAGTAAAAAAAAACGGTGTTTTTTGATTCATAAAAATTCCTTTTTTGGTTATTTGTTGTTTGATAACTTTGGTAATATGAGAGCTTAATTTTTAAAAATTAGAACTGTAAAAAACTATAGGCAAAGTATTATAAATTTGTAAATAGTTTGATAATGAAGTGAATATGTTTCTGTTGGGATTCATTTGTTTATATTTATAAAAATCAATGCATTTTAATGGGCGGCAGATATTTTATTTTTTTAAAACCATTGCCCCTGAATAATTTTTTTAGATACATTAATTTTTGCTGTAAAACTTTAAAATTAAGCTAAAAAAGGAGAGGGTGTATGAAAAAGGCAAATTCTTTATTATCTTTGGCTGTGTTATTTGGAACTAACTTTTTATGTTTAGGAGAAGAGATGAAAGCAAGAAAAGTTGTAACTATTGGAAGTGCAACCAAGGATGTTTTTGTAAAAAATGATGAAATTGAACATTTAGAGATAAGTTCAAAAACAGAAAAAAAGTCTTATATTTTGTTAGAAGAAGGTAAAAAAATATCGATGCCAAATGTTGGCGTTTACACTGGTGGAGGGTCAACAAATACAGCTGTATCTTTTAAACGACTTGGATTTGAAGTAAGTGCTATTTTTAAGATAGGCAATGATGCTGATGGAAAGTTTATTTTAGAGGAGCTAGAAAAAGAAGGTATTAATGTTCACGCAGGTATTAAAGATGGTGTAAAAACAGGTTTTTCTTTTATTATACCGTCATTAAGTGGGGATAGAACGGTTTTTGTTCATAGAGGTGCAAATGCCTTTTTAGAAGGTGTTGATATACCAAATGATCTAATTAAAAATGCCGATTTACTTTATTTAACTTCTTTAAGTGGCGATTCTGCAAAACAGTTGCAACCAATTACACAGCTTGCCAAACAATCTGGTCTTGATGTTGCCATGAATCCAGGGGCAGGACAATTAAGAACAGACAGTCAGGCTGTGGATCAATTAAAAAAATCTTTAGAAAATA
The DNA here is from genome assembly GCA_000989525.1 of candidate division TM6 bacterium GW2011_GWF2_32_72. GTDB lineage: Bacteria > Babelota > Babeliae > Babelales > GWF2-32-72 > GWF2-32-72. The sequence continues at coordinate 44,214 of LBON01000006.1, read as the reverse complement.
TAGATATATTAATTTTGAATGATGATGAAGCAAAAATATTTATGCACTCTTTAGTTGAATCAAAAACGTATTCGGTCAAACAACTTCATGCGGCAGATAAATCGGGATCTAAATATACACCAGAACTTTTTGAAAATTTTATTTATCACAAAAATATTATGTTTAATTTGCATCAATTTTTTAAAGAGGTTCTTTCTTGTGGCCCTAAAATTGTAGTGGTTACAAATGGTCATGAAGGAGCATATGTTGCAACTAAAGAAATAACATATTTTTTTCCAGCTATTGTTCCTGAAAAAGTTGCTAGCACATTAGGTGCTGGAGACTCGTTTGGTTCATGCTTTGTAGCATGTTTGAGCAAGGGACTTTCTGTAGATGATTCCATAATAAACGCCACAATAAATGCATCTTCTGTTGTTTCTTTTGAGGATGCAAAAACAGGGTTATTGACTTGGAAAGAGTTAGAAAACAAAGCAAGAAATATAGATAAATCAAAATTACAAAAATTTATTGTATCTTAGAACTTATACAAAAATTCAAAAAATATTGATTTTTTTACATTAAAAAAGGACTCGATCCTTCGACTAGCTTAGGATGACATCTGTCATATTAATTTATATTTTATCGTTGTTCTAGTTTTGTAGACTTTAATTGTGTGATTATTATTAAATTAAATTTTTAACATTTTAGTCTTGAATTAGAAATAAAAAGAAAAACGGATGTCATTCTGAGCCAGTCGAAGAATCGAGTCTTTTAAATAATTTTCGTATAAGCTCTAAGTTTAAAATAGCTTTAAATGATATTTATCTATTAAGATTTCCGATCGATCATCCATTCAGATAGTAAACTCTTCATGAATTCAAGACGGGCTATTTTTTGATCTGCTTCCAGGCATAAAATATGTTGAATTGGAAAAGCAAAACCAATTAAAAAACGTTTTATCCATGTAACAATGAAATTGTATCGTTTGAGTGTTTTTATTTCTTTGTTTATGTCTGAAGAAAAAGCGAATATTGAAGCCGAAAGATTTTCAAAATTTTTTGCATCCATATATTTAAGTTTAATATCTCGAATTAATTCTTCGGCTAATTTTTTGTGACAGGTTTGATAAAGTTCTTTCATTGTTAAGTTGTTTTTCCAGGAAGACCAAGTTGTGCCGGTGGCAATTTTTTTGTTTAAACTTGTAATTTGCCATAGAAGGTAGGAGTAAATAACAACCACAGTTCCAATTGTAATTTTGTATTTATTATTAATTAAAAAATCTTTTATCAGAGGTAATTTTGCTTTTGCGGCTTGAGATGCACCCTGAGCAAAGGCATTTATTTTATTTTCAAAACCGAATCCCATGTTGTAATTGTTTTGAGTTGTATGGTGAGTAGTATGACTATGAACACTATTATCTATAGTTTCTGTTTTGGGCTCGTATGATAAAAAGTTTAATAGTCTGGAATCAGTTTCTGTGGAAAAAAATATAAAAAATATAGAAGAAAAAATAAGTTTTTTCACTGTTCTTATCCTTTAATTAAATAATTTTTATTAATTTAAGAATTTAACAAATGATTTTCTGCTAAAGCAATAGTTAGATTCTTTTGGTGTTGGTTTTCATCAGAGAATAATCACATGACAAGAGCGGGTATTGTCTCTCCACTGAATTATTATAAAAACGGACTTGATCATTCGACAAGCCCAGGATGACATCCGTCTTTATTTTTACTTCTAATTTAATACTAAAATGACATTCGTCTTTATTTTTTCTTTTAAGCCAGTAGATGAATGGTCTTTCTTATTTCTAATTCAATACTAAAATGTTAAAAATTTAATTTAATAATAATCACATAGTTTAAGGCTACAGGGCTAGAACAACGCAATAAAATATAAATTAATATGACGGATTTCATCCTGAGCTGGTCGAAGGATTGAGTCCTTTAAATAATTTTTGTATAAGCTTTTAAATAAACGCTAAGAAAGATACTTAACAACTTCACTTTGCGGTATTACATTTTGCGTACCAGTAAGCATGTTTTTAATGGTTAAAGTACCGTTTTTTTGTTCATCTTCGCCCAAAATAATTACATGTTTAGCGCCAAGTTTATTAGCTTTACGCATCATGCTTTTAAATGAATCACCTTCTAGCATAACTTCTGTACAAAGATTATGGGCCTGAAGTTCATCTGCCACAAGCAAAGCTAATTCATTTTGAGCTTCTTCTACAGGCATAATCACCGTCAAAACTTTTGGTTGCGGTAAACTCAATTTATCTTGAACTTCTTCTAATAATAGAAGCATACGTTCGATACCAATTGCGGCACCAACTGAAGGAAAATCTTCTTTAGCACCAACTTCTTTAACTAAATTGTCATAACGACCGCCGGCACAAAATGCACTTTGTGCTCCAAGAGAGTCACTTACAAATTCAAAAACTGTTTTATTGTAATAATCCAATCCACGAACTAATTTTGAATTAATTATAAAAGAGATTGATAGAATTTCTAAAGTTTCTTGAAGTTTTTGCCATTCTTTAGAACATTCACCGCATAAGCTGTCTGTGATCTTGGGTGCTTTTTCATAATTTTTTTGGCAAGTTTCAATCTTACAATCTAAAACACGAAGAATGTTTTTTTCTTTTCTTTCCAAACATTTTTGACAAATTTGATCAGATTTACTTTCTAAAAATTTATATAATTTTTCTTTAAAAAGCTTTCTATCTTCTGGACATCCCAAAAAATTGATTTGAAGAACATAGTTTTGTAACATACATTTTTCTGTAAATAACCTATCAAACATTTTAATTAATTGGGCATCCTGAAAAATGGATTTTGAACCAATGACTTCAACACTTACTTGGTGAAACTGGCGGTACCGTCCTTTTTGTGGTCGTTCATATCTAAACATAGGGCCGTAAGTAAACACCTTCCATGGAGCATGTTGAACACTATTTTCCACAAATGCACGTACTATTGAAGCTGTGGCTTCCGGTCTTAAACAAATTTCATCTTTACTTTCTGCAGCTGGCTTTATAATAAACATTTCTTTTGAAACCACATCAGTTTCTTCTCCGAGGGATCGTTTAAATAGTGCGACTGACTCTAAAATAGGTACTGCAATTTCTGTAAAATCATAATTTAAAAAGTGTCTTTGTGATTGATCGATAAAAAATTTAAACAGCGTAAGATCTAAAAAATCCTGTGTACCTTTGACTTTTGTAAACATTTTTTTCCTTATTTTTTAGCTAATAATCGGTTTTTTTTAATTAAAATCAACCCTACAAAAAAGAACATTATTTAGTCTATCAGAAAAATAAAGCCCCTGCATTCCAAGTATTTTTAAGTTTTACCAGTTAGTTTAAATAAAAAGCGCTGAGAATAGAAAACAAATTATTGACTTTGTTTTTATAATATTGCTAGCTTTTTAATTAAATAGTAATGAGTTAAATGTTTAACCTCCCTAACAAATAGAAGGAGAAGGGGATGAAAAAACTCACCATATTAAGCATAATGATGCTGGCGCTTGGTTCCGTAGCCGTAGAAGGCGTAACTTCAAAGGGTGTGATGCCAAAAAACTTAACAGCTGCCGGACAAATCGATTGGAATATGACATATAGCAATATAGATGAAAAAGAACTTACTAACATTAAGGATAACTTATTAATTCCATTAAAAGAAGCTATTGGGAAATTTAAAACAGATGCCGTTAAAAAAAAGTACAATGAAAAATTAAACAATTGGGATAAATTAAAACCGGAGCAAAAAAGAGAATTGCTTGGAGGGCTTCTTGCAAAAGCACATATAGAAAAATTAATTGTTTTTGATGCATCTACTTTAAATGCTGCACAAAAAGACCCTGGTTTCTTTGCAAAAAAAATGAAGAATCTCTGGATATGGGCTAAAGAAAATAAATGGAAAACGGGAGTGGTTCTTGTGGTCAGTGGGGCAACTGTTGGTGCAGCAGGGATAGCATATAAAATGGCACCAAAGAAAGTAAAGGGTACAACGCCGGCAGAAGAGGATGTTGTTGAAGCTAAAGATGCAGCAGTAGAATCAGAAGTCAAAGATGTCTTAGAAGGTGTGCCAACAGAAGTCGAAAAACAATCGACTACACAACCTGCAGCACAAACAAAAGAGCTTGCCGCTGACGTACAATCAGTAACACCAACAACAGAAGAAACTAAACAACCAGAAACAAAACCAGAAGAAACAAAAGATACTGGTGTAACGCCCGACATGTTCTGAGAAGGATGCGATTGTGAAAAATAAAGTTTTATTCTTTAGTTTAGCCTTAATAACTTTTTTGATTCAAGCCGATTTAGATTCTTTGAATAAAGAAACGATGGGCTTTATAAAAGATTCAAAAGAATATTATTCTAAGTTAATGAACAAAAATCTTGAGGCACAAAACTATCCAGCCGTTATAAATATTTTAAACACGATGTATCCATTGGGTGGTGCCAAACCTCAATTAGTCGTGTATCTGAGTGGTAAAAAAATATTTTTTGAAGATAATAAATGGGTCTCAAAAAATTAAAATTCATTTATAACTAAAAAAGCCCCGCAATTGCGGGGCTTTTTTATGCACTTTTTCTGTCCCATTTGAACTAAAAGACAGATTAATTTTTTGGACAATATAAAATCTCACAAGTAACCTATTTTCTTACAATTTTTAATTCAATGGGCTTAAAAAAGAGAAACCAAAGTGAAAAAAACAATTTTAGTTACTGGTGGAGCTGGTTACATTGGTTCGTGCGTTGCACACCTTCTACATACAAAGGGTTATGAAGTTATAATTTTAGATAAATTAATTTACGCACAAAAATTTGAGCACAGCTGGGCCAAATTAATTCAAGCAGATTTTGCAGATAAAGACATTTTAAAAAAAATATTTACAGAAAATAAAATTGAAGCAGTTCTTCATTTTGCTGCATTCATAGAAGTAGGCAGGTCTGTAAAAGATCCAGCTGATTTTTATAATAATAATGTGGTTAAAACGCTTGCCCTTCTTGAAGAGATGCAAAAACACAAAGTTAAAAATTTTATTTTTTCTTCTAGCTGTGCGGTCTACGGAACCCCTCAAAAACTTCCCTTGCGCGAAGATCATCCAAAAAAACCAATAAGTCCATATGGGAATACAAAACTTGCGGTAGAAATGATTTTAGAGGATTTTGCAAATGCTTACGGCATGAGCTTTGTTGGCTTGCGTTATTTTAACGCGGCAGGTGCAATTCCAGAAGAGGGGCTCGGTGAACAGCACGAGCCTGAAACGCATATTATTCCACTTTTGTTAAAGGCAGCTATGCAAAATAAAGAATTTAAAATTTTTGGCACGGATTATTCAACGCCTGATGGAACGTGTATTCGTGATTACCTTCATGTAAAAGATTTGGCAACGGCTCACTGTAAGGCTCTGGAATATTTATTAAATGGTGCCACATCAAATTGTTTTAACTTGGGAACTGGAACTGGTTACTCCGTGCGCGAGTTAATTAATATAGTTGAGCAAGTTGTGGGAACGGTTGTAAAAATTCAAGAATGTGAACGACGAGAAGGAGATCCAGCTGTTTTAGTTTCAGATGCGAGTACGGTTCATGATGTTCTTGGTTGGAAATCGGAATTTTCTGATTTGGGAAATATTATTCGCGATGCATATGAGTTTGAAGTGATTAAAAGTTAAAAATAATTTTAATTAAGTGTTTATACGAAAATTTAAAAACACTAATTTTTTACATCAAAAAAGGACTTGATCCTTCGATACAAATCCTTACTGCGTTCGGATTCACTCAGGATGAGATCCTTCGACGAGCTCAGGATGACATCCGTCATATTAATTTATATTTTATCGCGTTGTTCTAGTTCGGTAGCCTTAAACTATGTGATTATTATTAAATTAAATTTTTAAAAATTTAGTATTGAATTAGAAATAAGGGAGACCATTCATTACCCGGCTTAAAAGACTTGAGGTTTTCTGGTCACACGAATAAAAATAAAGATGGATGTTATCGTAGTATTGAATTAGGAATAAAAATTAAAACGGATGTCATCCTGAGTTCGTCGAAGGATCGAGTCCTTTAAATAATTTTCGTATAAGTTCTTAATTAATTTTTTATATTTTTAAATTAATTAATCAATTTAAAAAAAACAGTCGAAATTAATCTTTATTAACCTGAGTTTGTCGAAGGGCTAACCATTCTTCTCTTAATTCAATGGCTTTTTCAAATTCTAGATTTTCAGCAGCTTCTTTCATTGCCAATTCCAGCTCAATGAGTTTCTTTTTGATGTTTTGATCTAAATCTTGTTGAAGAATTGAATCATTAGAATTTATTGAGTCACTTTCCTGAAGTTTATTTCGAGTAGATTTTTTATTTAATTTAGATGCTTTAGCTATACCTTCTTGCAAACTAGAAATAGATTTAGAAACTTCGCGCTTTACTGTTTTGGGTGTAATGTTGTGTTTGTCATTATATTCTTGCTGTAAGGTTCTTCTATAATTGGTTTCAGCCATTGCATCTTTGATAGATTTTGTTTCTTTATCACAATACAAAATTACTTTTGACTCTGTATTTCTGGCAGCACGACCTATTGTTTGAATTAGAGATTTTCTGTCACGTAAAAAACTTTCAACATCTGCATCCATAATCGCAACAAGGGCAACTTCAGGCAGATCAAGCCCCTCGCGTAATAAGTTAACGCCTACTAGGCAGTCAAACACACCTAGTCGAAGTTTATGTAATAATTCCGTACGCTGTGGTGTTTTGATATCACTGTGCATGTAACAGACTTTAATTTTTTGTTCTTCTAGATATTTAGCTAATTCTTCGGCCATTTTTTTGGTTAGGACTGTAACAAGAGTTCTAAAACCATTTTCTTTTTTTTCTTTAATTTGAGAAACAAGATGATCGATTTGATTTTTACGAGGGTGTATTTCAACAATAGGATCTAATAGTCCGGTAGGTCGAATAATTTGTTGGGCTATTGTTGTTGATCTTTGTAATTCATATTCACCAGGTGTTGCGGAAACAAAAATTGCGTCTTTAAAATATTTTTCGGTTTCTTCAAATCTCAATGGGCGATTGTCATAAGCAGAAGGTAAGCGGAATCCAAAATCAATTAATGATTTTTTGCGAGCTTTATCACCTGCGTACATTCCTCGCAATTGAGGAAGAGCTATGTGAGATTCATCTACTATTAATAAAAAATCTTCTGGAAAGAAGTCGAATAAACAATTTGGGGCTTTGCCAGAAGCACGACCTTCAAAGTGGGTGGAATAATTTTCGATACCTGAACAATAGCCAACTTCTTGAATCATTTCTAAATCATGATTAATTCTTGTTCGTAGTCGTTCTGCATACAAAGGATTTTCTAATGTTGGGGCATATTCCTCTAACTCTGCACGAATACTTTTAATGGCGGCTTCTTTTTTTTCTTCTGTTGTTACAAAATGTTTTGCGGGCAGAATTAAAGTATTATCTAATTCAGAAATTACATTATTATTTTGTTTATGTACCCATTCAAGAGAATCTATTTTTTCTCCAAATAGTTCAATTCTTAATTTTTCTTTTTGGTAAGGTAAATTGACTTCAATTGTGTTTCCAAGAACTTGGAATGATCCGGGTGCTTTTTCTGTTTCATTTCTTTCGTATTGAATAAATACAAGTTTGCGAATCAATTCACTGCGTGAAATTTTTTGTCCAACATTTAAAGAGAGTGCCAAATTACGGTAATCCTCTGGATCCCCAAGGGAATAAATACAGGAAACAGAGGCGATAATAATTGTATCCTGCCTGTTGATTAAAGAAGCTGTTGATTCAATTCGTAATCGTTCGATTTCAGAATTCACTTTTGTATCTTTTGGAATGTAAATATCTTGTGCGGGAAGATAAGATTCCGGCTGGTAGTAATCGTAATAACTTACAAAATAGCAAACTTTATTTTCCGGGAAGAATTGACAAAATTCCTCATAAAGCTGGGCCGCTAAAGTTTTGTTTGGTGAAAGAACCAATACAGGTTTGTTTTGGGCCGCAATAATATTTGCAATCGTAAATGTTTTTCCTGATCCCGTGACCCCAACCAATGTAGATATGCCTGGTCTGCCATTAGAAAGTTTTTCTATGGCTTCTGGCTGACTCCCGGAGGGTTTAAACGGAGATTTAAGCTTAAATATATTCATAATTAACTATTTTAACATAAAAAATTAAATTTAAACATTATATGTTGTGATATGCTACCTGATCGGCAAAAGCTATGAAAATGATCAAATATATCGAGTTAATAAAAATACCCATGGCTTTTTGCGCTATGGGCTTGATTTTTTAATTGAATTTATTGAAATATTGGGTTTTTTTGGTGTGCCTGGAAGGATTTGAACCTTCGACCTACGAATTAGAAGTCCGTTGCTCTATCCAGCTGAGCTACAGGCACAAAATTTCAAAAGATAATGATAAGTATAGACAAATAAACAAAGAATCACAAGGCCCTTTTTTGAGATTTTATTCAGAGCTAAACAAGTGCTCAAACTCTTGAGTTACAATGGCAAGTTGTTTTTTTGTTTCGGGGCTTATTTCCGTTGTTGTTTGTATGGTTGTCCATATTTCTGGATATACGGATTTTACATAATTTACATATCTTCTAAGAAATTTAGATATTTCTTTTAATGGTATTTTATCGAGATAATTTTCTTTGTAGGCAAATAATATTAGAGCTTCGTCAATAAATGAATAATTTATAAATTGATTTTGTTTTAAAATTTCAACAGCGATAGAGCCTTTAGCGAGCACTCTTTGTGAAACTTCATCGAGTTCACTTCCAAATTGAGCAAAATCTAAAAGGTCTCTGTATTGAGCTAATTCAAGTTTTAAAGCTTTTGACATATTTTTTACTGCGCTTGTTTGAGCCGCTCCACCTACACGAGAAACTGAAAGTTCAATATTGATTGCAGGACGAATTCCTGAGTTAAATAGTTTTGTATCAAGGAATATTTGTCCGTCGGTAATAGAAATTAGGTTTGTTGGGATATAAGCTGTTATATCATCGCTTTGAACTTGAGCAATTGGAAGAGCAGTTATAGATCCACCGGCGGCGAGTTTTCCGGCTCGCTCTAGTAATCTTGAGTGCAAGTAGAAAACGTCTCCAGGAAAAGCTTCTCGGCCGGGAGCTCTCATCATGAGTAATGACATTTCTCGATAGGCAACTGCGTGATTGGTGAGATCATCATAAATAATTAAAACATCTTTTTTTGTATCTCTGAAATATTCTGCAATTGTTGTTCCAACGTATGGGGCGAGGTATTGATTTATAACAGCTTCGCTGGCATCAGCGCTTATAATTACGGAATATTCAAGAGCTCCATGTTCTTCTAATGTTTTAATTATTCGAGCAAGACCGGCTTGCCTTTGACCAATTGAAACATAGATGCAAATAACATCCTTGCCTTTTTGATTTAAAATTGTATCAACAACTATGGCTGTTTTACCTGTATTTCTGTTGCCAATTATTAGTTCCCGTTGTCCTTTTCCTATTGGAATAAGAGCGTCAATGGCCAATATTCCTGTTTCTAATGGAGTGTTTACAGGGCTTCTTTCTGTAACCCCGGGAACGGTTACTTGTATAGGTCTTTTTTCTTTGTATTTGATGGGCCCAAGAGCATCAATTGGTTTGCCAAGTGCATTTATAGTTCTGCCAAGAAGTTCATCACCAACTATTGTTTTAAAAACTGTACCTGTTCGCTTGGCTACTTCGAGCTCATTAACCTCTATATTTCTGTATAATAAAAATACAGAAACAAAATCTTCATCTAAGTCTAAGATTACACCTTTATTGCCACCTTCAAAGTCTACAATTTCACTATAAACGGCATTTGAAAGTCCGTGTACTTTACAAATGTTGTCACTTATTTGAACAACAATACCTATTTCATCTAATTTTTTTTGTGGCTGGTCTGATAAGGATTTTTCAAACAGTGATATGAGGTCCGTGCTTTTAATATCCATTGTTTCCCTTAATTGGTTAGCTCTTTGTTCAATAATCTAAGTTTTTTTTGTATTGAATATTCCCAAAGTAATTCGTTACTTTGTAGTCTAATTCCGGCGATTAAATTGGGATTAATTTTGTATGAAGATGTTATATTTTTTTTTGTGTTGTGTTCAAGAAATTCTTGAATTACCTTTTTTTGATGTTCATTTAGTTGATGAGAACTACTGATGTTAAAGTCTATGATGTTTTTTCTTCTTTTGTAGATAATGCAAATTTGTTTAATTGTTTCTCTTAACAAAAATAATCTTTTTTTACTTTTAAGTAGGTCGGTAAGTTTAAATAGTATCGGATTGATCTGAAACTTTTCAAAAATTAAATTAAGAACTTTTTGTTTTAACGATGCATCAATGCTCGGGAACCTTAAAAAGAAAATATTGCGACGATTTTTTTTAAGAAAGGTTTCGGCTGTTTCAAATTTTTTTATGTCTTCATCATTTAGTTGATTCATGAATAAATTTAGAAAGGCGGCGGCATATTTTTTTGATAAGGCTATTTTTTCTAATTGCATTAGGCCTCTCCATTTTTCATAGAATCAATTATTTTGTCTAAAAATAATTGACCATTTTGTTGATCTGCAAAATCTAAAGTTAGTTCTTTTTTGGCCGATTTTAAAACATCTGGAAGAATTTGTTTGCGAAGGTCAATATTTGCTTTTTCGGCTAATTGTTTTTTAATTTTTTCTTGAATGCGCGCTTTTGTTATGGAAATTGTTTCTTTTTTGTTGGCTTCTTCTTTTTTATTTTCTTGAATCCAGAAGTTTATTTTTTTTGTTAGATCTTTTTCTTTTAGTATTTGTTCTGCAAAACAGGTTTTTTCGAGTTCAAGATCTACGTCTTTTTGTTTTTTTAAGGCTATTAACGATTGTATTCTGTCAATGGCATTTTTGATTTCTTCTGTGATTGGTTTGCGCAAATATTTGTGAAATATGTAAGTTGCTGCTGATGCTATTATTATAAAATTTATAACTCGAAATAAAAAAAATATTGGTGAAGAATCAGAATTCATTTTCCACCTTTTTGACGAAATAACTCGTAAGTTCGGTTTTTAATTTATGGGCATCTTGTTCTGGAATGGTTGTTTGTTGAAGTGTTTGCGAAACGTCTATTAAAAATGCGTGTTCAGATTCTATTTCGGGGGCTTTTTCTTTTACCGTGTTTTTAAATTCATTCCAGTCTTTTTTTCTGTGTTCTACGGCCTTGCTTATATCATTTTCGTTGGATTTTATTGAAGAATTTAAAAGATTTTCTGCCTGTTCTTCTTCTTGAATGATATTAACAACAGGTTTGAAAAGAAAATTTTTTAGAATTAAGTAAGTTATTATGAAATTTATGGCTTGTACAAATATGGAGGCATTGATGGCCAATGCGCCTTTAATATCGACCATGCGAAGACCTATTTTGTTTAATTATATGGAAACAAAAAGTAAAAGCACTGCTATAAGAAGAGCATATACGGCTGATGATTCTATGATACCCATAGAAACAAGCATAGCACCTTGAATTTTACTAGCACTTTCTGGATATTTTCCGATACTTTTTACAGTTTCTGACCCGATAAATCCTTGTCCAAGAGCAGGTCCTACAGTTCCTATTGCCATACATAATCCGGCGGCTATATATCTGGCGGCTTTTGCATAGTACATTAAATCATCCATATTAGTCCTTTCTAATTTTGGTATGTGTGATTTTAAATCTATGAAAAATTCATTTTACTGCTGATTTATTATTTTTTACAAGAGATTTCTATTTCTTTTGTAACATGATTAGCAATTAAACAGTGTTCCAACTTAAAGAATTTGGCTATTTTTTCTACGTGAAGTTGCTGCTGAACGATATTGTTTTCAAAATCTTCGTTACATTCTAAAACTAAAACTGGTGTGTTTGCAATATATGGAACAACGCCATTTTTTTTGATTAACCACTCTTCATGTTTATTATGTAGTTTTTGAATATAATCAAGAGGGATTGCGTTTTCTTCCGTTCTATTGCGGTTTTTCATTCTGTCAAAGCAGACCTGAGGGTCTGTTTGAAGATAAATAAAGCCATCTGGTTTTGTTGTGTAATTATCGACTAACCAAGAAAACCATTCTTGATAAAGTTCCCATTCTAGTGGAGAAATTGTACCCATTTCAAAACAATTTTTAGCAAAACAATATCTATCTGTGTAAACCGATCGTTCAAGAATTTGAACTGGGGTTGTGTTTTTTTCTGCATTTATTTTTTGTTCAAGCACTCTTGTTATGAACGCATATGACTGAAAGGTATACGCCCATCTTGTTGTATCTTTGTAGAATTTATCTAATAAATTTTCATCTCCTACAACGTGTTGCCATCTATAGAGAGGTTCAAAAACCGTTTGAACAGCAAAATATTTTTGAAGTATTTTTAAAAATGTTGATTTACCAGCGCCTACGTTTCCTTCAACAATTAGGCATTGTTGTTTGAATAGATGGTTATTCATGAATATCCTTTTATTAAATAGTTTTTGGGGCTTTTTATTAATTCTACCTAAATTTCATTTTGGAGCAATTTTGATTTTACGAAGATTCTAATGTAGAATAAATAACCTATGATTTTACTTTATTTTTTTTGAAGTAAATAATTAATTAAATTTTATTAAACCCTTTTCTTGGTGAAGATTATTATGCTAGATAAAGGCTCTTGGTTTTTTAGATTGTTTTTAGTTGTGTTTTTGACAGTTTCTTTAAATGCTTCAGATATTGAAGATTATGATTATTTCTCGACTGATGATGACGGTGTTTTGCCTGGCTTTTTAGATGATTTACCGGATGATTCCGTTTTTAGAAGTCCAACGCCAGAAGAATTTGCAACAATGTTGATTGTAAATTTAAAGGCGCAGGAAGTTTTGCCCGAAGGTATTTTTTTAAGAACCAACCAATTTGTTACACGCGCGATTCAAGACTGGCCTCAATTTTTCTGTTCAAAAGATGGAATTAATTATTTTAGAATGAATAAATGGTCCTTTGGAGCAACATTGTTTTTCAATCACACTCCAGGCATGTATTTTACAAAAGATAGTTCACAAATTGATTCTTATGTTAATTTTGACAATTCAAAATTAATGGAAAGAATAACAAGTCCCGAATTTCAAACACTTAAAGGTGTTGCGCAAATTCCAGACTTGTTACATTTTTTTAGAAAAATAAAGGTTTTGGAATGGAAGCTGGGTTTTATGTTTGATTACAATTTATTTATTAAAAATTGTTTATTAAATGTTAAATTACCAGCCTTTTTTATGCTTAGACATTATTGGTTAAGTTGGTCAGATCAAAAAAAATTGGAAAACTCAGGCCTTCTTAAATTTGGAGATGATAAGCCTGATGAGAGTGTTTATGATGAAGAAAATGAAGCGCAAACTCAGGCGCAAAACAAGACTTCATCCGATAAATTGTTTAAGAAGTTTGCAAAAGATCATTTATTGTGCGACAGCATTGGTGTAGGTGACTTGAGATTAAGTTTGGAAAGATATTTTTTTAGTTTAGGGCCAGTTGATTTTAATTTGGGTTTAGATGTAACAATTCCAACTGCTTGGAAGCATTCGGGTCTTATTGGTGAGCATCCATTTAAAAAACAAAACGGATTTCATGCAGATTTTGCTGTTCTTGAGCGAATTTTAGAATACTGGAAAAAGCATGAAGGTGAAGAAAAGATCATGGAAGAAGTAACGGCTAGATTGCAGGATTATATTATGGATCTTGGAACTAGTATTATGGATCATCTAGGATCTAATTTGTTGGATCGAGGCTTTGGTGCTAAAACACTTAGTTTGGGATTATTCGTTTCTCCTTGTTTTGAAGTGCATAGACGGTTGGTGTTTAAAAATAAATCTGAGATTGAGTTTTTTGTTCCAAACAATGAAAAACTTTTCTTTTTAGCTCAAGATCAAAAAAAGGATTATGACCGTAATTGGTATGTAAATAGCCCTCAAGAAATTAAAAATTTACAAAATATTATTGAAAACAATGCATTTTTAAATGATAAATTTAATACAAAGTTTTTCCCTTTTGTGTTTGATTCAAGCGTTTGGCAAGGAATAGCGTTAAAATCTTTTAATGGAATTTGGTTAACCTTGGCAGACGTTTTTGATTTTAATACAGGTATGGATTTTTGGTATAAAACAAAAATGGTTGTGAATGATATAAAAACGCCTCAGGGATTTGGTTTGAATCTTCATAGACCATGGGCCGAAACAGTTAATGCATATCAAATAAAGGCTTTTGGTGGTCTTAGCTATAAAGTTACAAAGCCTACTTATAGTTTAATTTTATCTTTAAATGGTGATAAAACATTTGCAAGTCAGGGCATAGGAAAAGATTTTTCCATAGGATTGAAGTTAGAGTGTAATTATTAAGAAATAATTTTATTAAAGGGAGTTTTTAAATGAAAATTAAAAAAGTTTTAATTGTTGCAACACCATTATTTTTGATTTCATCGGTCTTTTCCGCAGATGCGGCACCTGAAAATTCATTGTCTCTGGATGATAGTGTTGAAAATATTTCTCAAAAAAAAGCTGAAAGCAAGATTAAATTAGACAAAATAAAGTTCACGCATCCAATAATAAAAGTGATTAATGAAACCGCTGGTTTATTGCAATTAGAAACGGTTGGAAAAATCTTTAAGCTTAGAGCCCATATTCAAGACATAATAATTGGAAAAATGGATCCTAAAACAAAAAAAAGAGAAGGTTTATTTCAGATTGGTGACAAAAAATTCAGTCTTCAAGATTTAGTAAAACTTGAAAAAGATAGATTGATTGATTTGCAACCAAAGCGTTCTTCATTAATGGATCTTTATGAAGATGATAAAGATTTATTTGATGCTGAATGGAATAAATTGGTAGATGGTCATGATCTAACACCTATTTTAAATGCAGGTTTAAAAGAGGTTATGGATGAATTTATTAAAACGAACCAAATGTTTATTTCTTATGTTCAAGCGATGAAGGATATTGTCAAAGAGTTGGTGGATGAATATGTTAAAGAGGGTCAACTTGAAAATAGTTATCTTAAAATTTTTGCTTATGAAAAAAATGGAAAAGAAGTTGATCGATTAAAAAAAGAAGTTAAAAGTTTTGAAGATTTTAATAATATTTTAACAGAAATCAATATGTTCTTGGGTTCCTTCTTATATTCTATACCAGATAAAGTTAAATTGTTTATGGATAAATATGTAAATAAGCCAGCTAAATAATAAGAATTATTTAGCATAATAAATTATCAAGGCTCCTTATTTGGAGCCTTTTGTTTGCATAAAATTGTTTGTGAGCGGATTAAATTTTAGTTTTAATCTTAATTATTTGTTTAATTAATAAGAAATAAAAAAAGGATACAATGATTTCTTGCATATGTTGGGATTTGTATTAAGCTTGCCCTAGTTTTATATTTTTAATGAAGGGTTTTTTATGAAAAAATTGGCTTTGCTTTTGTTATTAGGAATAGGTGCTGAATCTTTATTAGCGAATGAAAATAAAACTGTTGAAAAAAGACCAGCCGTTTTTGAATTTCAACCTAATTCTGCGGTTGATGTAGACGCGATGTTTGCGGATTCAGCAGAAAAACCAGTTTTTATTTCTGATAAGTCTATGTCTTTAAGACCGCTTGTTGCGGGTTCCTGTGCAATATTATCTTTAGGCACACTTTTTTATTTAAAGAAATAAATAATTGTATCAACAAAATTAAATTAAAAAATTTAGTTAATTAATTTTAATTTAATCAAAACTAGAGGGCCTTTTTTGGGCCCTCTAGTTTTATGTTAGAGTTTGTACGAAAATTATTAAAAGGACTCGTCCTTCGATACAAATCCTTACTGCGTTCGGATTCACTCAGGATGAGATCCTTCGACTAGCTTAGAATGACATCCGTCTTTTTTTTTAAAATAATTAGTGAATTTCATTAGGAATGTTTAGGATACCATGGCTTAAAACCCGTGGAGAACGTTATTTAATAATAATCATATTGTTTAGGCTACAGCACTAAAACAATGAAACAAAATATAAATTAATATGACGGATGTCATCTTGAGCTAGTCGAAGGATCTCATCCTGAGTGAATCCGAACGCAGTAAGGATTTGTATCGAAGGACGAGTCTTTTTCTGATGTAAAAAAATCAGTGTTTTTAAATTTTCGTATAAGTTCTTAAATATTTTTTAAAAATTTTCGTACATGTTTTACATATTCATATTTTTGTTTGAATTGATTATAAGGATGTCTTGAGTTTGTAATTTCCCAGAATGTTATATTTGATTGATCTTCAATTTCTGAAAGAAGTTGTTTTATTTGATCAATTGGTGTGTAAGTATCTTCTACACAATGCATAATTAGCATAGGGAAATTGTTTAGTTTTTGCATTTTGCCAAATAATGAAGTTGTTGATTTATTTTTTTCTAGTTTTTCATGTACAATGGACCAGTTTAAAAATTGTAAGCTATAGTAAAGTGACGTAGATATGAATCCTTTATTAAGTAGCTCTGCTTGTGCAGCATGGATTCCTGTTTCTTCTATGTTGCCCCATAGGCTATCAAAAATAGCACCTTTAATATTGCAGTTGCTCATTTCTTTTTCTGATAAATGCAATAGAGCATGTACTGAATGGAATGCTCCTGAGCATAATCCAAATAATATGATTTCTTTTTTTGGGTAGAAAATATTTACATAATTTATTGCACCTAAAACATCTTTATATTCTTCAACCCCGTAGTTGCCTATGTGATCGATTATGTTTTGAGCATCTTTTATGGCTCCTGTTCTGTAGCACCAGTTAATTGGATTAGCAAGAGACATTGTATTAGATATAAAGCCTGATATTTTTTTTATTTTAAATAAAGGCTCCATTAGTTTGCCTCCACTTTCTCCTCTATGTCTGAAATCAAATAACAACATGTCATGATCTTCTGGAAAATGTCTGCGCAAAACGGCTAAACCTTCTTTATTGCCGGGTAAAAAACCGCCAGCACAAATAATAATTTTTTTATTATTTGGATTAATTTGTATTAAGCCCTTAAGAATATATGCATTTTTAATTGATTGTTCGACTGAGCAAAATGTAATTTTTTCGAATCCAAAAATTTCTTGTAAATCTTGGTTTACACGTTTGCTTTGTTTTAGGTATCGAGGCTTAAATAAAGGATCGGTGTAATTTTCGGTTTCCCAATTTTCTATTTCACAGCGAAGTTCTGGTCTTTCATCTGGTAATACATCTTTATGTGGATTGTATTCTTGATCGTAATCAAGAGGATTTTGACCTGTGAAATGAGGTTCTAGATCTGTATTGCATAAATTATAATCAAATTCAGGTTGTCCATTTATGTTGCAAAAAAAAATAAAAGCTAGACAAGTGAGCGATCTTCTATTAGGAGTACTTATTATATTTATTTTCATTGAAATCCTTATTTAATAATTAAATTTGCTTCTTTGCAGGATTTTACTGTTTTTTTATAGTAACTGTAAAGGGAGTTGTGTGAAGTTATTGGTTTTTTTTACCAGTATAGCGGCAGCTGTTTTTTCTGTGGCTGTTATGACTTACATTTCTATGGTTGTCCCCTTTGGTCCTTGGGTTGCTCCTACATTAGTATTGATGACCTCATTTTTTTTTCGAGGTGTATTGCGCCATGAATTTAAAAAAGAGGCGTTGGCGTTGGTTGTGATTTCTGGTTCTATTGGTGGCATTATTGGTACGGCTTTTGGTTTTTCTTTTCCTACATTATATTTTCTTGCTCCTCAAGTTTTTAATTCGTGGTTGCAATCTCCTTTTTATTTTGTATCCATCGTGTTTTGTTTGTCCTTGGTTGCTGGAGGCTTTGGATTCATTTTTGCAAATTTATTAGAACATGAAGTTCTTATTGAAGAAGGTTTGCGTTTTCCAGTTGCGCAGATGGTGGCTGGCTTAATAAATGCGCAAGAAAAATTTAAAAAAGCTAAAGAATTAATGATTGGATTTGCCTGTGCGGCGTTTTATTCAGTTTTACAGATTAAGTGGTTTGGAGTTCGGGTGTTGCCTCGGGTCTTAACTCTTTGGAATCCTTTTTGTATTTGTGGCCAAAATTTTTCAGTATGTTTTCCGGCTGTAAAATTTCATTTTGATACTATGCCTTTATTGCTTAGCATAGGTTTTGTTGCTGGTAAGTATGTTGGGTTACCTTTATTTATAGGAACTGCAACTAAATATTTTTTAGTAGATCCTATAGAACATTTTTTCTTTTCTGATATTGAATCTCCCGATTTTTTATTGGCATTTTGCAGTGGTATGATTTTTACTAGTGCTTCATTAGGATTTATGAGTGCCCCTAGATTTATAATAAATGGTATTAAGAATTTTTGGTTAAAGCGGAAAGCTTGGGAAATGATTGGTGATAAGGCATCACGTTTAAGATTTTGGGAAATCGTAATTTATACTCCATTTGTTATTTCCTTTTTTTATTTTTTTGAAATGTCTATTTGGCAGCAACTTTATCTTTTTTTTGGTGTCGTAGTCGCTATTTATCAGGTTGTTTATATAGCAGGAAACACCGGTCTGGCGCCATTAGGTCGCTTTGCTACATTTGTAATGGTTCCGGCACTATTTATTTTTGATTCAGGATTTGTGCAAATTACTTTTATAGCAACATTTGTAGAAGTTAGTATTGGTGTGGCGGTAGATGTTTTATTTGGCAGAAAAATTGGGCTGTTATTGGATCTTGAAAAAAATAAGTTGGTGAGATATCAAGCTTTGGGCTTAATTGTTAGTTCTTTATTTGTTGGAATAGTTCTTTGGCTTCTTATTAAAAATTTTGGATTGGGTTCAGATGAATTACTTGCGCAAAGAGCACAGATAAGAGCTTTGTTGATAAATTTTAATAGTTTTAATTTGTGGGTAGCGCTTCTTGGTTCAATATTTGGGTATATTTTATTTTTGTGTAATCAAAATTCAATGTTAATTTTAAGTGGTTTTTTAATGCCTCTTGATTATTGTATAGGCTTAATTTTGGGTAGTATAATTTCTTGGTTTATAAACGATACTGAAAAATATCTTCCCTTGGTTTCAGGTATTTTTACATATAATTCATTTTGGATGTTTTTAAGGTGTTTTTTTTAGTTGATAAAAAATAAAACTTGACCTTTTGGAATAAATATTGATTCGTTTATGGTGATTATGTATATGTAGTTTAATTTGGGTTTTGAGTTGATTATTGAAAAATAAGGAGCAAAGAATGTGGAAAATAAGATTATTTTTATTGTTTTTGAGTTTTTATAGTTTTTGTTTAATTAAGGCAGAAAATACTGTAGATGAAGCTGGTGCTTTTGGTAAAACATGGTATTCAATTAAGTCTTTGTTTTTTTCTGAAGAAATAAGTCCTGCTGAATTAAAAATTCGTCAAAAAGAAGAATTGCGTAAAGCCAAAATTCGTGAACAAGAAAGAGAAAAACAGCGCAAGGAGGCTGAAGAAAAGGCTCGAGTTCAGGCAAGAGAAAAAGAAAGGGCTTTGGTTGAGCAGCGTAAGGAAGCAGAAAAGTTAGAGCGTGAATTACAAAAAGAATCAAATCGTCAAAAGATGGCTCAGGAAAAACAGGATAAAAAGGAAGCAAGAAAAGTAGACAAAAAAACGAAAAATAAATTGGTTAACGAAAAAAAAGATGAGTCTGTTGAGCCAACTGGTTTTTGGTGTTCATTATTTAGTAAACCAACTGAATCTTCTCACCGTTTTATAAAAAAAGAAGACCAAGGGAATAAAGAAGAATTAAAACAAGAACAAAAAGATGAAAAAAACAAAAAAAATGAGGAACAAAACCTTAAAAAGTTGGCACGCAAGAAAGAAAAAGAACAGCGTCGAATAAATAATGAAGCGATAAAAAAAGAAAAAAAATTGAAAAAAGATGCAGAAAAACAAGCTCGCGAAAAACAAAAAGAATTAAATAAACAAGTTAAAGAGTCGGAAAAAACAGCAAAAAAACAAAAACAACAAGAACTTGTTCAACAAAAAAAAGAAGCTGTCTTGCAGTTGGCGCAAGCAAGAGAAGCTTTAAGAAGAGAACAAGAAGCAATAAGGCAAGAGAGACTGGAAAAGCAAAAAGAGTTTGAGGCTTGGGAGCGTAAACAAAGACTTCAAAATGATATTGCTTATAATATAAAGAAAGAAACTTACAAGACCCTTTCTCCTAAAGAAAAAAAATTAAAAAATTATGAAATATTTGAAGAAGGCTATGTAATGCCAGTTAGTGCAGCTTCAGAAGCTTCTCCTAAAGGAATTCGATATGTTCGTGGCCAAAATTTATTTAAAGATTCTTTAGATAAGCTTAGAGGTAGTCGTGATTATAATGGTCGCAGTGTTAAAGAAATTGAGCGCTTGTTAAGTGTTGAAACAGAAATCATCGACAATGTTCTTAAAGAAGATAAAAAAGCTGTTGAAATGAAAATTAAAGAAAGAGACTCTTTGTTAACATTTTGCCCTGCATGTGTTGAATTGGTTTACAAATCTGCACTTGAATTTGCTCAGTTAGCTTCGTTAAGAAAGTCTGATAAAAAAGCTGAATTTTTAAAGAGTATGCAAAGAACTTTATATACAGCCTGTGATCAAGTTGACGCTTTAAATGAAGAGTTGGAAAACTTGCTCCATGCTGGTTATATGAGTTCTAATTAGATTTCATCCACATCCTTTCTAGATTTTAGCCTCACTTGTTATAAACATGTGGGGCTATTGTCTTGACTACGGTTAATCAACTTGATAGTTGTTAACTTTTGAATAATTCGCCTAAAAAGAGAGTAATGATGATGAAAAAAATAATCTTGTTTTTATCAGTTTTTTTTATAAATAATTTATTAGCCGTGGTTATAGGTTCTTATGATTCTGTTTCAACAGAAACGTGTTATATATTTCCAGCTAGTGATTCTGATAATGAAGCTTGTGGTTTTGCTTGGTTCAAAGAAGGCTTTGCATTGGAAGATAATGCTACCTCGTGTACATTTTCTTCGGTTTATCCAGTTTCCGGTGATTTAAATTTAAATGGTGGAAATCTTTATTTAGTTGAAAATATAATTTTGCATGATGTTGTTAATTTAGTCACATTGGGTCATATCTATGGTTATAATCATCTTGCAGATCTTGCCCCATCTGTTTCTTCAATTAATAGTGTTGATGTTATCTTGGAAGATTTAAAAGCTACATTACGTTCAGATGTTGAATTAAAATCTACAATTACAGTCAAAGGTTCTTCAGAGTTAGCGGCAAATGGTTTTAGCATAGACTTTGATTCAACTGGAAAAATAGTTGTTGATTCAGGCTCATCATTGAGGCTTAAAGATGTAACTTTATCAAATTTTTGTTGCAGCAGTTTGTATTGTGTAGATGATTCGTCAAATATTATTTTAGATAATGTCAAAATAGTTCTTTCTGAAGATTACACTTTTTCTTTTGGGTCTATCCAGTTTTTAAATGATGTTGAGTTGGTTGGGTCACATACATTTATTTATTCTAGTTCGCAAAGTAGTAGTATTCATAATCATTCTAGATTGTGCGTAACGGACGATTGTAGAATTGCTGTTGGCAGACATGATGAAAATTCTGATATTCAACCCCTTGTTTTTGAAGATAATACTTCATGTTTTAAGTTGGACAATTGTAATTTACTTATAACTGGTTCAGGTATTACTTTTTCAAAAGGAACAATCGAGCTTGAAAGAAGTGTTGTTGTTGAAATGGAATCGACTTCATCATTAAATGGTTTGAGAATTGGCACGGGTATAGAAGCAGAAGATTCTGTTTTTAGATTTGATTCAGGAGCCTCAGTTTTATTAAACAGAGGCTGGGTTGTTTATAATAATTATGAAGCAGATAAGTTAAAAGCAACTTCAGACACGGCTAGATTAATTCGAGGGCTAAATTCTAAAATTCGCGTTGATACAGATATTGTATTTCCACAAATGGTTTTAGAGTTTACATCTTTATTGGTTTCACCCATTTCTGTGGCTGCAGGAAAATATCTAACTTATGATGGAGTTAAAGTTCGTTTGCCAAACGCTGGTTTTGAACTCACAAGTCGTCAACAAGGGCAATGGTATTATATTTTAGGTGGCGATCATTTGATTGAGCTTACTTCTGGATCCTTGCCATTAGTATTAGTTGTTCAAAATGATGGAAATATTATTCAAGGTTTAGGCGGTTTTGCCGGTTATTTAACTTTGGCTGATTCTAACGCAGAGCTTTCTTGTGGTTTTAACGATTTACTTAGATCTAATATTTTAATGAACAATGGCAAAATAATTTTAACAAGAGATCTAAAATTAGATAAAGATATTATTTTAACAGGCTCAGGTAGGGTAGATATTGGTACGCATCAATTTATCTTTGGGCCTAGTGATTTAACTTGGACTAGCACAATTGATTGGCTTTCTAATAATGGATCTATTAATTTTAATTCAAAAATGTCATTAGCTTCAACATGGACGTTTTCTGGTGATACAACAATTTTTGGTGACGGAGGTGTTCTGCATTTTGCCGATACCGGGCAAATTGTTGTGGAAGATGGAGTAACCCTTAAGTTTAAAAATCTTTGTTTATGTGGTTTAAAAGAAAACAATTTAAAATGTTTGGGAAATGGTTCAAAAATAATTTTAGAAAATGTTTCAGGTATTTTATTTGGTGATTATACATTTGATACAGGTTCTTTTTATTTTGTTCGAAATGTTGATTTAAAAGGCTCGTATTCATTTTTATATGAAAGCTATATGACTAGCACTATTGCTTGTCAATCAGAACTAAAAATTGCTGATAAAGCAACAATTAAAATAGGTAGAAAAAATGGTGTTGAACCACTTGAGTTTGAAAATATTTCATCAAAATTAACATTTGACGATTGTGGTTTTATTATTACAACTTCTGGTATGAATTTACTCAAAGGGGATTTGTTTTTTAATAATGTGGTGACTATGGATATGGAAGGTTCAACATCAGAGACAGGCTTAGTTCTTGGCAATGGTCAAGAAGGGTATGATGCCTACTTTAAGTTTAATCCGGGAGCAACAATTATTCATAACAGTGGTTGGTTTACTTACAACAACTATTTGCCAAATTGTATTCAGTCACAATCTGCTTCATGTATGTTAAAACGTAAAAACAATTCTTATATTCACATAAATCAAGATATAACTTTTCCCAATATGGGCTTGAATTTAGAATCACATTTAGTGCCAGATTTATCTGTAAGAAGTGGGGTTGTTTTGGATTATAGCTCTGCAATAGTTTCTTGGCCTCAAACACTTTTTGATATTAAGGCAAAGCAGTATCAAGCATATGTTTATACGATGTTTGATGATGATTATGTGTTTATGACAAAGGGTACAATGCCATTGTATCTTGTTGTTAACGGCGCAAATACAGGATTTTATGGATCGGGTGGTTTTTCAGGAAAAATTATTTTGGGAGGACCTTTGTACGATATGGTTTTGGCAACTGATGGTTTGATGCATAATGATGTTTCTTTAAATGGAGGGACTGTTAAATTAGCACATAATTTACAGTGCGCAGCTAACGCTAAGTTTGATGTTGGCGGAAATGTTGATCTTGCCTCGTATAGTTTGATTCTTGGACCACAAGATTTGACTTGGACAAGTACAATTGCTTGGATTGGAAATAATGGGGTATTAGAGTTTGATGCACAAGTTAATTTATGTTCGACTTGGACCTTTAGCGGTCACTGTATTATTCATGGAGAAATGAATACACTTGCTTTATGTGATGTTGGTAAAATTGTTGTTGCTCCGAATTCAGTACTTACAATTAAGAATTTAATTATAGAAAATATAGCAAATGCCAATATTGAATGTGCTGCAGATAGTAAAATTATTTTACAAAATGTTGTTTGGGTACAAAGTGGTGATTATATTTTTGAAAATGGTTCTTTTGAATTTAAGACAGATGTAAATATGCGTGGGGACCATATTTTTGTTTATGAGTCAGCTCAAACTAGTACTATTTTAACTAAATCAAGATTAAGGTTGGATTCAGATTTCACATTTAGTTATGATCCATCATCAAGACAAACAAATCTTTTGGAATTTAAAGATTGGACGTCAACATTGCTTTTAAATGGAGCAACTATTTATACAACAACTGTTATGGATTTAACAAAAGGAACATTGTTGGTTCGTAAAGATTCAATACTAGTTGCAGACACAGATCCAGAATTAAATATTTCTGATCAGGGTTTTGTTTTTGGAGATGGCTTGACTTCAATTAATGATTTAAATTGCGAAATTGTTCCTGGTGCAGGATTAATAATATCTTCAGGTAATTTGGCCTATAAAAATTTATTGCCTGCTTCTTGGGGTATGACTGCTTCTTCTTGCAAGTTGTATTTTATGTCCAATACTAGATTTTCTTTACATGAATCTTTGAATCTTGGAAATGGAACACTGGAATTTGAGGACAATGTCACTTTTGCAACAGGAGATGATGCATTTTTGACTGGTGATTCTATAGCTCATGGGGCATTGATTTATACCGATACTTGGAGTTAGTTGATGAAGATTTTCAATAAAAAATATTTATTTCTTTTTTGTGTGTTTGTTTTTTCTCAAATAAATGCCATAAAACTTGGTTCAAACGTCAATGTTTTCCGAGCAACATCACCAATTAATTTTTCTAAATATCAACAAAATACAATAGGTGGTTTTACTGTTGTTGAAGCTGGTTTTTCATTAGAAGATTCAGATTGTTATTGTACATATGATAGTTTTTTTCCGCCTTCTGGAAGTATTAATTTCAATGGTGGACATTTCATGCTTTCACGTGATTTTAATTTGGCAAATATTTGTTCTTTCCAGTCTATGGGGAGCATTTCTGGAAATGGTTATCTTATTGATTTAACAACTTCTATTACATGCTTGCAGGGTGATATGGTTGTAAATAATCGATTGAACTTGATTTCATCTAAAGAAACCTTGGCAGACGTTTTAACTTTGGATTTTTCTCACAATGACAAATATGTGGCTGTTGGATTCAATTCTTCAAATGGTGTTAAGGTATATTCATTTTTGAATGGTTCTTTAAATGAAGTAGCATCTTTTGCTTTGAGTAAAGTTGTTACAAGTGTTAGATGGAGTCCTGCAGAATATATTTTGGCTATTTCTACAGAAGCCGGTTCTGGTGATGAAATTTTTACGTATGAATTTGATTCATTGGATAATTCATTTACACAAATAGATTCTAAAAATTTTACAGATACTGTGCGTGGAGTTGCTTGGAATAAAGCAGGAACTTATTTGGCTTGTGTAAAACAAACTTCAGATAGTGAGTTAATTATTTATCCCATGACAGCAGGTGTTTTTGGAACAGGAGTTACATACGATATTAGTGGGAGCAGAGCTGTTGCTAATAAAGGTGTTTGTTGGGATTTTTCGGGCGATTATTTGGCAGTTTGCATGGCAGAAGATTCGGGTTCGGCTACAGACCTTATGATTTTTTATTTTGATGGAGCAGCTATAACAAGTACAGCAGGAATAAATATTGGTGCCGATGGAGGTTCACTTGATTGGGCTCCTTCTGGTACATATATTGCAGTCGGTTTGAGTTCGGGAAATAATAAATTAAGAATTTATGAGTTTGATTCGGTTGCAAATAGTTTAACTCAAGCCTGTGTTTATGATGTTGGAACATC
This sequence comes from candidate division TM6 bacterium GW2011_GWF2_32_72, assembly GCA_000989525.1. GTDB lineage: Bacteria > Babelota > Babeliae > Babelales > GWF2-32-72 > GWF2-32-72. The sequence continues at coordinate 18,552 of LBON01000006.1, read as the reverse complement.
AGCAGTTAATGCTGTTGCATGGAATCCAATTTGTTGCAGTTTAGTAATTGGGCAACAGTTTAATAAAAATTATTTGGAACTTTCATTATTTAATTTTGATGCTGATAATCCAACGCTTAGTTTAGTCGCGCAAAGAAAAATATCAGCAGATGTGGGTTCTGTGCGTTGGTCTAATTCTAATGATTATTTAGTAGCAGGAAATTCTTTAAGTACTAAAGAAGAAGTAAGTCCTGCTATCGCTATTTACACAAGTATCCCACAATATGTTTTTAGCAATGTGCATATGAGGCTTAGTGAAAATTTACAACTTCGAAATCCAATTGTATTTGTTGGAGATTGTAGCTTTTTTGGCAATGGACACATTTTAGATCTTACAGAAACGGGCAGTTTGATTGTTTGGTCTAATTCTAAATTAACTTTAGATAATATTGTTGTAAAAAATATTTCAGATTCAAATATTACATGTTTAGATACAGGAGTTTTGACTCTTAAAGATGTAAATTGGAATCAAATTCAAGATTTTAATTTTGATACAGGTGCTATTTGGTTTAAGAATTATGTTTTCTTTACTGGAGATTATAGTTTTATTTATCAATCAAACCAAACAAGTACTGTTTTGCATGAAACAAAAATAGAATTAGATGCTGGATTTACGTTTTCTTACGATCCTTTATCCAAAGCAGGCAATCTATTTCAGTTGGAAGATTCTTCAGCAAGATTAAAGTTTATGGGGGCATCTTTATATGCTGCTGTACCTTTAGAACTTACAAAGGGCACATTGCTGTTTAAAGAAGACTCTATTTTTGCATCTTCTTATGATCCAGAGATATCTTCAACATTACAGGGAATTTCTTTTGGTAATTCAAATGCAGAAGAAGATTTAATTTTTAGAATAAACCCAGGTGTTTGCTTGACAGTTGATTCTGGTATTTTGAATTACAAAAACATTTTACCTTCTTCTTTAAAAATGCCTGTTTCTACTTCTGTTATTTATATGAATGATGATACTGAATTAGTTTTAACAAATACTATGAATATGCAATCGGGCGTTCTTATGTTGGGTGACAATTTAAATTTAACATTTATTGATGCCGCGGAACTTATTGGCTCCACCCACCCTCTTGGTACAATTAATTATTCATTTATATCTTCAGGAGAAGGCAAATGATAAAGAGTAAAAGTTTTTCTTTTATTCTTTTATTGTTCAACTTCTGTTTACCATTGTTTGGTGTGACAGTAGGTTCTGATGTAGCGGTAACTTTTGTGAGCTCGCTTCAAAACTTTTCAGGCACAACCAATTCTGTTACTGGTTTTGCTTTGTTAGATGGTGGATTTTCCCTTGCAGATTCGAGCGTTGCATGTACTTATGATTCTCATTTTCCAATAACGGGCTCTGTATTTAATTTGAATGCCGGGACTTTAACATTAAATAGAGATTTAAAACTCAAAGAACCAGCTACAATGACACTTGGTAACGTTATAGGGAATGATCATACTTTGGAGTTAGCTTCAACTATAACGTTTTTAGATTGTAATTTGCCGAGTGTTGCAGGAGCATTGAATTTTGTTGATCAAGATACAGAGACTGTAAATGTTCGTAGTATAGATTGGTCCTATGACAATAAGTATGTAGCGGTAGGCTTGGATTATTCGGCAACTTTTTTTTATGGTTTAATTAAAATTTTCGAATTTCAAAATGAAGAACTTGTAGAAATAGCATCTTTTTCTACACCCACAAAAGTAAATAGTGTTCGTTGGCATCCTTCAAGTTATATCTTGGCAGCTTGTATAGATGACACATCAGAAGGTTCAACTTTTGGAAATGAAGTTTTTACTCTTAACTTTAATTTTGCTGAAGAATCTTTAACTTATGTTGATGGCAAAACTTTACCTGGTGTGATCAGTATTGCCTGGCGACCAGATGGAAATTATTTGGCTTATGCATATGGAACAGCAGAAACTAATGTTGGTGTCAGTGCAATTTTAAGCGGTATTTTTGGAGATTTTGATACTGTTTATATTTATTCCATACCAGGTCAAAAAGAAACAATTTGTTGGAATAACGATGGAACAAGAATATTTGTAGCCAACGGTCAATATGTTGACATCAGCACATTTGATGGAACCAATTTGGTTTATACGGATAATTATAGAACATTTATTAGTACAGTTTATTCGTTAGATTATCATCCAACTAGTGATTATATAGCTGTTGGTCTTGACGTTGGTGTTGTTAGACTTGGCATTATTTCTTTTAATCCTGTAACAAATTCTTTGACAGAATTATTAGCAAAAGATGTTGGTGCTTCAAGGGTAAACGGGATTCATTGGAATTCAGATGGAAATGAAATTGCTGTTGTGCAATCAACGGGTATTCTAGAACTAAAACTTTATTCATTTAATGCAGGTATTCCAAGTTTAACACTACTTGATGATGTTTTAGTCTCAGCTGATGTTTTAGGTGTTCGTTGGTCACACGATGATAATTTTATTGGTATTGCGGTTTCAAACAATGTAGGTTCAAAAATTATGATTTATCAATATGGTATTGCCTCGCCATCTTCTTATATTTCAGATTTGTGCTTGAAATTGAATTCAAATGTTGAACTTAAAAAACCATTAACTTGCTACGGGATTTCATGTATAGATGGTCAGGGATATTCTCTTGATTTAGGGGTCTCTGGAAGCTTAATAATTTCAGCTGATTCTTGTTTGTGTTTAAAAAATCTCAATTTAATAAATATTGCAGGAACTAATATAAGGGGATTAGATGAATCATCTAAGCTTATTTTGAGCAATGCAATAGTTTTGGTTTCAAACGAGGCTACTTTCTCAGAGGGTGCTATAGATATTGTTCAAAAAAATAAAATTACTGGTGATTCAAAATGGACCTGGTTATTTAATGGATCTGGAAAAATTTATTCAAATTCAGAATTATTTTTAGATGCTAATGTGACTTTAAGTTTTGCTCCATTGATAAATTCAAATCAATTATTAGAAATGGAAGATGGAACTTCTGTTCTAAGTTTAAATGGTGGAAAATTTTATGTTTCTAATCATGGATTGCAGTTAACAAAAGGATCTTTAAATATTAATCAAACATCCGATTTAATTTCTGCAGGAACCTGGGCAAACAATGGGATTATTTTTGGAAATGGTATTGAATCAGATAATTTAAACATAAATGGTAAAGCTAATTTGAATATCTTTGGTTTTCTAGCTAGTCAGAATGTGGAGATATGATGAATTGGTTAAAAAGGATACTAACAATACTTTTTTTTATAATAATTCCAACTCAAATTCGTTCTCTTACTATTGGTTCAGATGTTGGGGTTAGCAGGGAGATCCAAATTAATTTTCCAACTAATGCCAACTCAATTCTTAGTTTTGCATCTATGGGAAATGGTTTTATTTTTGCTGATGTTGCAACTTCATGTAATTTTAGTTCTTTTTTTCCAGTGGGTGGAACTGTAAATTTAAAAGGTGGTTCGCTAACGTTACTTACAGATTTTATTTTTGAAAAAAATGGCACCATGAGTTTTATGGGAAATATAATTGGCAATGGGCATATTTTAGATTTATCTACCTCTCAAACATATTTGGTGGGTGACGTAAATGCTGTTGGAATCCAAGTTTATCAGTGGTCTAATATAAATACCTTTTTGAATTCAGACATATCTTTGCAAAGTGCAATTTTATTTGCAGGCAACAGTCTTTTAGATGGCGGTGGACACTGTATTGATTTGCAAAATGAAGGAGCTATTGCGGTTGGCACTAATTCAACATTGACTCTTAAAAATATAAAAATAAAAAATCTAAATAATTTGAATAATAGAATTATATGTGCAGCATCTACATCTATTATTAAATTTCAAGACGTCGATTTGGTTTTTTCTGATTCATTAGATTTTTCAGTAGGTAAATTTACTGTAGATAATGATCTTAAGTTAACAGGAAGTGGTAAATTTATTTATTCAACTAATCAAATATCTACAATCAATTCGTACTCATCTTTGATTTTAGATTCAAATGTAACTTTTTCTTATGCTCCTGTTTCAAACAGTAGAGATTTATTAGATTTTACCGATAAGACATCAATTTTGGAACTTAACGGTGGAACATTGCATTCAACAACAACTGGCTTGCGTTTGACCAAAGGCACGCTGCTTGTTTCTAACAACTCAAATCTGTTTGCAGAAGGTGAGGTAGAAACTGAATCTATTTCTTTGGGCAACGGCACAGAAGCTGGAAATTTGAGAGTAATTGGTGCTGCAAACTTAGAATTTTATGGTTTAATTTTGAATGACAATGTAGGTTTATAATGAAAAAATTAATATTATTCCTCCTTATATTTACAACTCAAACTCTTATTCCCATAACCGTTGGTTCAACATCTGCTGTAATTCGCAATAGTTCAACTCCAGCATTTCCCGTGGATGCAGAAAATGTTATTTCTGGTTTTTTAGGTATGGATTCTGGTTTTTCTTTAGATACAGGTGGTGCAACTTGCACATTTAATTCTTTTATGCCTGTTTTTGGAGATATTTCATTAAATGGTGGAACTTTAAATTTAGCACGCGATTTAATTTTGCAGGGTGATACAGAAATAAAATCTCTTGGATCTATTGTTGGTTTTGGTTCTCAAAAAATGTTGGACCTGGCACCAACTATTTCTGCTTTGTATGGTCCAGCAACATTTCCTGCCTATCTAACTCAAAAATCTTCCTATTTAAGTGGTCAAGAAGTTTGGGGGCTTGATTGGATGTTTGATGACAATTATTTAGTGACAATTGGAAGAGGCGGTGACAATCAAGAAATTAAAGTTTTTTCAGTCAGTTCTACGGGTGTACTTAATTTAGTTGCTTACTATGATACAAACTCGGATATTTATGATGTTGCTTGTCATCCAAATGATTATTTAATTGCCGTTGCTGCTAAATCAAACAGTCAGGCTGTTATTAATAGTTCAGAAGTTTTTGTAATGAGATTTAACCCTGCAGGGCCAGCATTAACTTTTGTTGAAGGCAAAGATATTGGGGCAGATGCAAACTGTGTTGCTTGGTCTTCAGACGGAAATTATCTAGCCGCAGCAACAAAACATGTCACAAACAATTTGATTGTTTACAGTATGAATTCTAGTGGATCATTTGTTTCTACAGTTGATACAGACCCTGTTGCAGGTGCAACTCCTGGGATGCATAGTTTAGCCTGGAGCCCTTCAAATAATTATTTAGTAATGGGCGAAGGCTTAAGCCTTTATGTTTATAGTTTTAATGGAACCGTTTTAACACAGGTTAATTCTTTAGTTATGGCGGGAACAGTTGGCGGAATTTCATATAGATCTTCTGGAAATTTAATAGCCACAGCTTTGGCTGCTGGAACTAACAGGCTTAATGTTGTTTATTTTAATGGAACAACGCTTTCTAGCGCAGTAAGTGTAAACGTTGGAGCTTCAATAGTTAACGATGTTTTTTGGTCTTTAGATGGCAGCAGGCTTGTTTTAGGGCAGGATACATTAACAGGTGGAAGCGAACTTAAATTTTTTTGTTTTAATTCATCAAATACAACATTGAATTTAACGAGTAATAAAGAAATTAATCAGAAGGTAAGGACTGTTGGATTTTCTCATAATGGAAAATTTGTTGCCAGTGGTGAATCTGACGGAAAATATGTAAAAACTTGGGATATCACAGATTTTTATAAGTTTGAAAATATTTATTTAAATTTAAATAATAATTTAGATCTACAAAAAAGTGTAACTTTTAAAGGTGGTTGTGGAATAAATGGCAACAACAGTATTTTAAATTTAATAAATGGCGTAATTGTGGTGACAGACTCAAAAGGGCTTAAACTAGAAAATATTTATTTAAACAATGTTCAGTCTAACCGATTTTACTGTGTTGATAATTCTGCAACGGTGACTTTGCAAAATTGCGTTTTGGCACTTTCTGACGATCTTGTTTGGCCAATCGCAAATCTTGAAATCTACGGTACCGTAAAAGTTCAGGGTTCGCATAAATTCGTTTTACAAAACAGTGGTGGGTTGAAATTGGGATCAGATTCAGAATTAATTTTCGAATGCAGCACAACATTTTCTTACGATCCCCAAACGGCTAATAGAGATTTATTTGTAATGGCTGATTCTTCATCTATTTTAACTTTAAATAATGCAACTTTGTATTCAACAACAACGGGATTGCGTTTGACAAATGGCACATTAAGGTTAAAAAATTTACCTTCAATTTACGCAGAAGGCTTGCTACCTACAGAAGGCATTTCTTTTGGTAATGGTATAGCAGAAAACAATTTAAATTTTGAATTTAGGTCTAATTTTATTTGTGACGGTTTTATTTTGAGCGACAATGTTTAATTTGGTTCTACCAAAACTTACTTTGATTTTTATACATAAATGATCAAAACTTGCTTTGATTTTTATACATTTCTTATCAAAACTTACTTTGTTTTTTATACATCAATCGAAAAAAAAAGAGATCACATCAAAAATTTATAACTTTAGAGTTTATACAAAAATTATTTAAAAGAGGACTCGATCCTTCGACTGGCTCAGGATGACATCCGTCTTTATTTATAATTTTGAACTGATTTGATCCTTCGTTAGTTTTAAGATCGAGGCTATTTTTATAAATAGCGATAAATATTTTAAATAGTCGTTTTAGATGTGAAAGAATAATCAAAAAAATAGTTATAAATAAAGACGGATGTCATCCTGAGCTAGTCGAAGGATCGAGTCTTTATTAAAAAGTTGTTTTTAGCTTTGACAGGTTTAGAAAGAATACATAAGAGATCAAAGTTTTTATCTATTAAAGCTTTCTTTTTATCTCGGCTCCATCCTTTAATTTTTTGTTCAGCGCAAAAAGCTTCATGCATTGAGGGAAAGGTTTGATGAAAGACAAGAGTAATAGGGAGTCTTTCTTTTGTATATTCACAAAGGCCTTGGTTATGTTCACTCAACCGCCTTTCTAAATTGCATGTAAATCCTGTGTAAAATTTTCCACAACGACATTTAAGAATGTAAACAAAAAACTGTTTCACAGCATGGCCTTTGAATATATGTGATCTAAAAGATAATATTTTAATTGTTAAATGCATAAAGTAAAGGCGTATTTGCTTGCAAAAAACAATTGTTTTTTATAATGACTCGATCCTTCGACTAGCTCAGGATGACATCCGTCATATTAATTTATATTTTATTGAGTTGTTCTAGCCTCTGTAGGCTTTAAATATGAAACTGTTGTTAAATTAGATTTTTAAATTTTTAATATTGAGTTAGAAATAAAAATAAAGACGGATGTCATCAGCCTGTTCATGAAGAGCTATTACCTTCAGTCGAAGGATCGAGTCCTTATAAAAATTAATAAACATCAAACCTGTTTAATTCAACAAACTTGCGATCTTTTTGTTCCCAATATTTTTTGCCATAACTTACAAGAAGCTGTTCCCCTTTAATTATGTTTTTATTTGCAATGTAAAGAACATGGGGATACCCAGATTTATCAAAAATATATCTGACATCTATGTTTGGATTTTTTGAAGCATTAACAAAACGCATAAAGTTACCGTAATTTTTTCCATCCATATAAAGAGAATAAGGCATGTTATTGTAAAAAAACATCAATGGAATTTCCCAGTTGTATTGTGTATCAGTCACGGATGTTTTTATCAATCCTGTATATTCACTGACTAGTTCATAGGCTTTGATTGTTTCTGCAGCAAAGCACCCGTATCCTACTTGATCGCTTATTTTTTTTATGTAACATTTGGCTGTTTTGTGCGACATTACCTGTTGTAGAAGGTGAGGGTATTCATGTGAATTTTCATCTATTATTCCATTCATTTTAAGATTTTTTTGTACACCACAGGCATCGAGGATTTTTTTTGTTTCGGCAGAAATTTTTGTATCAGATGAATATATTATTTGGAGAAATATTTTTTCAATTTGTTTTGGGTCATGGATTGCGGGATTTTTTTTCCAAATATTTTTTTTGATTAATATAACGCAAAGAATTAGCGCAACAATGATTATTAGTTTTTTTAGTAAATTATTCATTAAAAAAATCCTTTTTTGATTAATTTGTCATAAAATCACGCATTGATTGGTTCGTCAATATTTATTTATAAAATTTTGATTACTTGGATGTTGACTTATTGGGGTATTTATTGATAGCGTCGTATGCAAATTTAAACAATCTGTCCTGCGAAGCTCAAAGAGCGAAGAAGGAAACAAATTGAGAGTAGTATGATAAAAAAATTTGTTTTATTCGCATTTTTCTTTATTCAAATTCAGGCCACTTATAAATTTACAAGTAAAAACGTAGGCCTGATTCTTCATTCTGGCGCTACATTTCAAGTTAATAATCCAATTACAGATTTTGGTGGTTCAATTTATAAAGATGTCAGTTCAACCGTTACTGGTTCAAACATAACTTTTACAAATGGCGGAGCTCTTGTTCCGCTTGGTGGAATTTCAAATTATGATCCAAATTCAGCATCTTCAGCAATTGAAGGTGGCGGAACAATTATTGCTGCGTCGGGTGAAACTATAACAGATTTAACAGTTTCTGGGACTGGAAATTCTTTGTCAGGTCAACCTGTTTTTACAGGGGATATAACGTTGGGCGGGGAAGAATCATCTGTCACGGTTGCTGTGCAATCTAGAATTTCACAAAATATTGTTGTTAATAATGGTACCGTGAACTTGAATGACGATTTAAAGTTTACTGGTGATAAAGCTTTTACGGGTTCTGGCGCTATTAATGCAAATAATAGAATGATTGAATTTGGTGGAGACTTAAATTTGACTAGTTCTATTACTATTGCAAGTTCTGCTGGAATAAAATTGGGTGGAACTACAGAACTTTCTTCTATTATGACTTTAACAGGTAATAATACAATTCGTGGTGATGGAAATGTTCTTGATTTAGGAACTTCTGGACAAATAACAGTTGGTTCTGATTCATCACTTTTAATTCGAGATGTAATTATAAAAAGTGTTGGTGGAAATAATATTCAGTGTTATTCAGGGTCTACAATTACATTGCAAAATTCAACTTTGGTTTTGGATTCAGATTATTCTTTTACTTCTGGCGCATTAAAAATAAAAGATAGCGTCAAAATCAAGGGCATTCATACTTTTGCGTATCAATCTGTTGCAACAAGTACCATTTTTAAAAATAGTGAATTAATTTTAGATAAAGGCTTAACTTTTAGTTACGATCCAATAAGTTCTTCTAGCCAATTATTAGAATTTACAGATGTAACTTCTGAATTAATTTTAAATGGTGCAACAATTCATACAGTAACCAATTTGGAATTAACTAAAGGTACTTTAACTATTCAAAGAACTTCTTATTTAAGTTCAGAAGCAACTGATTATTTTGATGCCAGTCAAGGCATCTTCTTTGGTAACTCTGTCGATGATATTGTTTGTCAGTTTGAACAAGGAGCCAAACTTTGTTTGCTTCAGGGTAATTTGGTTAATAAAAATATTAATGTTAGTTCTTGGGATTTGCCTACATCGGGTAATCATTTAAAGATCTATTCTAATGCTAGTTTAATTTTAGCAACAAGCTTAGATCTTGGAGATGGTATTGTTTATTTTGGTAATAAATCTTATTTCAAACGCATCGGTTCTTCCGTTTTGGTTGGATCAACAAATATGGATGGCTCAATAACTTATTCAATTGCAAGTTCATAGGTGTACTTATGATGTTTAAAATTAAAAAAAATATAAAAATTTTATTTATAATATTGGTTTTATTTCCATCTATTGCCTTTGGAGCAACTGTTGGTTCCAACACTGCCGTTTCTAGAGTTACAGCATTGCAGTATTTCCCAGAAATAGACACAAATATAATTTTAGGTTTTGCGTCCATAGAGGGTGGTTTTCAATTACAAAATTACAGAACTAATTGCATTTTTGATGATTTGTTTCAAGTTTCTGGTCCAATTTATTTAAATAATGGGCAGTTAATTTTAAAGCAAAATTTAACTTGTTTATCCACAACATTTTCTTTGGGAAGTATCACTGGTAAAAATCACATATTGGATTTGCAGGGTACTTTAACATATTTAAGAGGTGGCTCCGTGCCTGCTGGCCAAAAGTTATTAGCTTTGATTGACTTTGCATCAACTGCAGATTTGGTAAACAGTATTAAGTGGAGTGGTGACGGCAAATATATTGCTCTTGGAATGAACACTACTGCCGGAAATGATCTTGCAGTTTATTCTTTTGTTGATGGTGTTTTAACTTTAGTAAATTCTGTAAATGTTGGTGCCAATATTAACTCAGTTGCGTGGAACCCTACAAATTATATTTTAGCGTTAGGTTCTGCAGTTAATGCCGCAGGAGCAGAACTGCAAACATATTCTTTAGACCCTACATCTGGAACGTTGTACGCTTTGTCTGGTGTAGAAATAGGTCAAATTGTTTATGGCGTTGATTGGACATCAGACGGCGCTTATTTGGCAACACTAAGAAATGTTGGCGGCAGTGAAATTTCAGTTTATCCAATGACAGGTGGTTCATTTGGAACTCCTGTTACATCCGGTTTAGGCGTAGCTAGAAATGAATTAAGAGATGGAATTGTTTGGGATAAATCTGGAAATAAATATTTAGCAGCAGCTGTTTCCAATGCTGGCGCTGGTGAAAGTGGTGTTTTTATTTTTAGATGGAATGGCTCAACGTTAACAAATCTAGGGCTTGCAATAGCAACTGCGCTTAATGTCAGCTCGTTAGACTGGATGAGTTCGGGAAGTTACATAGCCGTTGGACTTAATGAAGGAACAAATAGACTTAACGTTTACAAGTTCAACTATGGCGCAGAAACCATTTCATTAGACATTTCAAACAATGTTGGCCTAAGAAATCTATCTGCTGTTAGGTTTTGCACAGATGGAGATGATTTGGCTGTTGGGTTTGTTACAGATGGTTCAGCAGAACTTTATAATTACGCAGTAGATTTTACATCTACACCAAGTTTAACCCTTAATGCACAAAAATATTTTGGACAAAGTTTACTTTCTGTTGCTTGGACAGAAGTTGTAGACCCTGTAACTAGCATAACAACTTCTTATTTGGCCACGGGTTTGGGCAGTGGGGTTGCCCCGGGTACTGCATATGTTTTTTCTCTTGAGGGTGACGCTGTTATTAGTAATTTATTAATGAGATTACGCGCCGGACAGATAAATTTAGAATCTAAGATGCAATTTCAAGGAGTTTCGGCAATTTATGGATTTGGTGGTTTTTTAAGTTTAGTTGATACAGGAAGTATTATTGTAGGTCCAATTTCAATACTTAGATTTGAAGATATCAGTTTTGAAAATATTGGAGGTACAGATATTACATGCCTGGATGATTCAGGTTCGATTATTTTTCAGGATGTGGATATTAATTTTACGGATGATTTTATTTTCCCAAAGGGCGGGTTCCAAGTATTGGGAACGGTTCGTTTTACAGGTGACCACAGTTTTGGTTTCCAGACAGGTTTAACTTGTACAATTAATGTTAACAGCCAACTTATTTTAGAAAATGGTATAACTTTTACTTATGCGCCATCAAATAACAATCGAGATTTATTATATATGGTTGATGATTCTTCATTGCTTGTTTTAAACGGTGGTACATTGCGTTCAACAACAACTGGTTTGCGTTTAACTAAAGGTAGGTTGAAGATTACAGATAAATCGACAATATATTCAGAAGGAACGGTTGCAGGAGAGTTTATTAGTTTTGGAAACGGTGTTTTAAGTGACAATTTGATAATTGATCAATTGGCGGACTTAGATATTGTTGGTGGCATTGATTGGGCAAATGTTTGAAGTCTGGATTGGTTTAAAATATTTGCGAATACCTAAAGGAGAAAATGTTATTTATGCAAAATCTAAAAATTTTATTAATTTTTATTTGTTTAACATGTTTTTCTTTGAAGGCTTCTATAAAGTTTGCAACTAATGGAGTTACATTTAGATTGCAACCTGCGGCGACATTAAATTTAAGTCAAACAATGACTATTTCTAGTGGTACATTTTTTAAGTTTGAAGATTCTATTGTTGCAGGTGAAAACATGGTTTTTGACTATAGTTATTGGAATGACCCTGATGAATCAATGCTTTTTTCTGGTGTTTATGACCCTTCGGTTGATGGAATCACTCTTTCTGGTGATAAATTTATAAATGGTATTATTGGTGAGTTAGCAGAAACTGTTACTGTTAGTGGTGTTAATAATATAATTGAAGGTTTACTTTCTTTTGCTAATCCAATTTATATACAAGATTCTTCTACTACAGTAACATTTTCCATGCAAACTCCATTGAATCAAAGTATATATCTTAATGGTGGCACTATTTATTTGGGATCTAATCTTGAATTTACATTTGGAAATGGAATAGGAGGTTATGGAATAATTAATGGTAATGGAAATACGATTGCTCTTGCTGGAAGTGTAGAATTTACATCAACATTAGAATTAAATGATTTGGCAGAATTTAGGCTGGGTGGAAACTCAACAATTTCTGGAGATTTAACATTCAATGGAAATACAACATTAAATTACAATGGAAATTCTGTAACATTTTTACCAACTGGGGTTGTTAAAATGGGCTCAAATTCTATAATTACAGTAAAAAATGGGGCGTTTGAAAATGTTCATGGAACAAATGTTTCTTGTTTTGCCGGCGCATCATTAGTTTTAAATAATATAAAAACAACTTTTGATGGTGATTTTACATTTACATCTGGTTCTTTATTGATTCAAGATAATGTTGCTTTTGTGGGACCGCATATTTTTGCCTATCAGTCTGAAGAAACTAGCACAATAGATTCTGGTGGTAATTTGTTATTGGATAGATATTTTACTTTTTCATATGATCCAATAACTGACAACAGAGATTTAATTAAAATGACAGATAATACATCTATTTTATCTATGGATGGCGCAACGTTACATTCAACCCCTACTGGTATGCGCTTAATTACAGGTAGATTAAAGGTTTTATCTGAATCATTAATAGAGGCAGAAGGTAGTAATGAAACAGAGGCAATAAGTTTGGGTGATGATAATCCTGCAAATAACTTAACAATAGTTTCTCAGGCCGATTTAGATATTTCTGGATGGGTAGATTTTAAAGGGGTTGATTAATATTGCATAAAAGCATGACTGAAGTTAAAAAGAGAGTGTTTAATGAGAAGTATAAAGTTTTTTTTCATTTTAGGTTTGTTAATTAAATCACAATTATGGGCGCCTTTATTTTTTTCAAGTCGAAATAACATAATTAGGGTTTTACCTACAGGACATTTAAATATAGGGCAACCTATTACTTTATATGATGGAACATTAATTAAGCGTCCTGGTGGAGTTATTTCTGGCGAAACAATATCTTTTGATTATGGTTTTTATGAAGACGTTTTGGGAAGTGCCTTTTTAAAAGCTATTTATGACCCGGATGTTGATGGAATATCTCTTGAGGGGAATAGTTTTTTGAATGGTATAGCAGGCACTCTTTTGGAGACAGTTACAATTAGTGGGGTTGATAATTTAATTCAAGGACAGCCTCTTTTTTCAAATATGATTTATATGCTAGATGCATCTACAACAGTAACTTTGACTTTGCAGTCTAAATTGAATCAAAGTATATACCTTAATGGTGGGACAATTTATTTGGGAGCAGATTTACAGTTTATACCAGGAACAGGTATTGGTGGATTTGGTACTATAAATGCCAATGGATATTCGATTATTCTTAGTGGAGACCTTAATTTTAGTTCTTCAGTTGTAATTAATGATGCATCAGAGTTTCGTTTAGGTGGTGATTCAATTCTTACGGGACTTGTAACATTTAATGGAAATACTGTTTTAAATTTTAATGGAAATGCTGCGTTATTTTCACCTGTTGGAATAGCAACCATTGGTCCTAATTCAAGAATAACATTTAAAAATGGATCGTTTCAGCATGTTCAAGCTAACAATATTATTTGTTCAGCAGGGTCTACTTTAGAATTTCAAGGCTCATCATGTTATTTCGATGCAGATTTTACCTTTACATCGGGATCTTTGCTTATTAGAGATATGGTTACATTTGTAGGCACTTGCACATTTGTTTATCAGTCGGTGGAAACAAGTACAATTTTGGCAGAAAGTCAGTTAATTTTGGATAGTGGATTTACTTTTAGTTATGATCCACTTAGCACATCAGACAACTTGATTAATTTTGAGGATTCAAGTGCGCAATTAGTTTTGAATGGTGGAGCTTTGAGAGCTACAGAAACAGGAATTCATTTGACTAAAGGAACAATGGTTGTTCAGGAAAATTCTTATATTTCTGCGGCTTCTTCAGCCGATTATGCCCATGGTTTTGTTTTGGGGGATGCAACATTGGCAAATGATTTTACAATAAATATTTTGGGTGGACGTAATCTTTATTTTGAGTATGGCAATTTTGTTTATAACAATGAGTCAATTTATGCACTAAACACACAAAATCCAAGAACGGTTTTGCAGATTGGTGATGATTGTAGGTTGGTTCTTTATAATTCTATGGATATAGGTTCGGGGCAAGCCAGGTTCTTGTACAATACAACCTTAGCAGCAGCTAATAATTCAATTTTAATTGGTAATGTTTTACCTGTGGGCGTTATTAATTTAGAGAATATTTGATGAAGGGCTCTTGGAGTTTTAGATGAAAAAAATAGGTTTAATTTTAATATTTTTTACCACAAATGCTCTTGGCCTTGTTATTGGTTCAGATTCCATTGTTAGTTATTATAATGCATTACAAACCTTTCCTACCGGTCAATTTAATGAGATTAATATTTTTGCTTATGATGAGGGTGGTTTTATACTTGCAGACCAAGATACTGCTTTAATTTTTAATAGTGTATTTCCTGTTGCAAATCAAATTTTATTAAATAGTGGTCAGTTAATTTTGGAGCAGAATTTAATCTTAAAGCAACCAATTTCGCAAGCTACTTTACTGGGTGCCAAAATTGCGGGCAATGGTCATGTTTTGGATTTGGGCAGTGCGGTAAGCTTTTTGGAACCAGCATCAACTCCAACATATAAACAACTTTTTTTTATAACAAACTCCAAGTCAGATCAAGCTGTGCAATCAGTTGATTGGTCATTTGATGGAAATTATTTGGCTTCCGCAAGATTGAATGCGTTAGGAACAAAAGAAGTTGTTGTGTTTAGTTTTGTAAATCAAATTTTAACTGAAGTTGCTTCTTTTCAAACAGATGCTGATATCTATAGTGTGCGTTGGAACCCAGCTGATTATTATCTTGCTGTTATAGCGGCAAAAAATGCCGCAACTCCAATTGCTGGCTCAGAAGTTTTTACTCTGAGTTTTACAACAAGTGAAAATCTATATTACATAGATGGCATTAATACAAATGTAAATACTTATGCCGGTGAATGGAGTCCAGATGGAGCTTATTTGGCAATTACAAAGGCAGAGGCGCTTAAAAAACTAACAGTTTATCCAATTACTGATGGTGCATTTGGTGCGGCAATAGATGATGGAGTTTTAGGTGGTGGAGATCTCCCATATTTTAGAGCTCTTTCATGGGATAGCACAGGTGTTTATATTGCCATGCCTACTGCTTCAGATTTACATCTTTTTAGTTTTAATGGAGCGGCTTTAACTTTAGAAGATTCTTTGACAATGGCAGATACAATATATGCTATAGATTATAGTCCATTAGGAACATTTATAGCTGTTGGAATAAGAAATCAAACAAACAGATTGCGGCTTGTTAGTTT
Source organism: candidate division TM6 bacterium GW2011_GWF2_32_72 (assembly GCA_000989525.1). Classification (GTDB taxonomy): domain Bacteria; phylum Babelota; class Babeliae; order Babelales; family GWF2-32-72; genus GWF2-32-72. The sequence continues at coordinate 2,776 of LBON01000006.1, read as the reverse complement.
TGATGGAGCGACATTAACAGAAGAACTTTCTAAAAACATTGGAGCAGCAAATCCATTTGCAGTTTCTTGGTGTTATTCTGGTTTACATTTAGTTACAGGCCAAGACTCTGTTATCGGAGTCCCTGAATTAAAGGGGTTTGAATTTAGCCCAACAGCAACAACAATAAATTTTACATCGGGGGCAACCTTTGGTTCGGATGTCATGGATATAAGATGGCACCCAGGAGATTGTGCGTTTGGTTTTGGCACAATTGTTGGATCTGTTTTACCTAGTATGGAATGGGTTTATTCATTTACTCAGGGGTCATTCTGGGACAATGTTACTGTAGTTTTGACTCGTGATTTGCAAGTTAGTGGTAATTTAAAGTTTTCTGGTAATTCAGCAATTTTAGGTAATGGCTGTTCAGTTGAGTTGATTGGTTCAGGAAGTTTATCTGTAGGTATTAATTCAAGTTTATTACTTGAAAATGTAACAATTAAAAATGTTTCTGGGCGTGATTTTTCTTGTGAAGATAGTACAAGTACAGTGTCATTAAGAAATGTTGATTTGATTCAAGTTGGAGATGTTATTTTTGATCAAGGACACTTTGATGTATTGGGTGAATTTAAAATTTCTGGTGGATATGTATTTGCATATCAAACGGATCAGATAAGTACAATTACAAGTAATGGTGAATTTATTTTGGATTATGGCTCTACATTTTCTTACAATCCAACAACAAGTAATCGCGATTTATTAGCTATGGTGGATGAAACTTCTGTATTAACTTTGAATGGTGCAACTCTATATTCAACTTCAACAGGGTTGCGATTGATCAATGGAACTTTAAATATTGCATCTCGTTCTTATTTGATATCAGAAGGGGTTGTTGACGCAGACAGTATAAGTTTAGGAAATGATATTGCGGCAAATAATTTACATATAGATCCAAAGGCAGATTTAAAAATGCAGGGCTGTGTTTCATATCACAATGTGTAAGTGCTTTATTTTTTACCCTTTTTTGTGGTAGCGTGTGCGCATGTAAAAATTTTCTTGAATTTAAAAAAAGGATTAGTGGTGAAGAAGTTTTTATTAGTACAACTTTTTTTAAACTTGTCTTTTGTGCTTGAAGCAAATATAAATTTTGCAAACAGAAATACTGCTTTTATTGTTGAACCATCTGCAACTTTTTATATTGCTCAACCAATTGCAAGTTTTGATGGAACTTTGATCAAGCTTCCAACAGGCAGTATTTCAGGTCAACCTGTAACGTTTAATTATGGTGTTTTTGAAGATCCATATAATAGTCTGTTTATGTCTGGCATTTACGATCCAGCAGTGGCAGGGGTATCTTTTTCTGGTAATGGTTTTTTAAATGCTTCTAATGGAGATGTTTTAGAAACTTTAACTATAAGTGGTGTGGATAATTTGGTTGAAGGACAGCCAACTTTTAATAATGTTATTACTTTGCAAGATGCTGCTACAACAGTAACATTTGCTTTGCAGTCTAGAATTAATCAAAACATTAATATGAATAATGCAACTCTTTATTTAAAAGAAGATCTTAAGTTTACAGATGAAAAAATGCTGACGGGTTCTGGAACAATTAATGCTGCGCAACATAAAATTGAAATGGGTGGTTTAAAAGATTTTATGGTAACAGGATCATTTACTTATTCAGATGTTGGAGACATTGTTTTGAATGGTAGAACCATTTGGACATCACAACAAACATTTAAGAATGATAGTAATTTAAATGGTAATGGTAATGTTTTGGAATTAGCATCTGGTGGTAAGTTTTTTTTAAAATCAGGTTCAACTTTGCATTTAACGGATGTTATTGTTCGCGGTGTTGTTGATGGATCTTTTATTTTTGAAGATGGAACTCCAATTATTTATCTTTCAAATGTTGATTTGCAATTTAGTGGAAATACTACATTTACACAGGGTGGTTTATATGTTGAAGGGCCTTCAACTTGGGAAATTGCAGATTATACAGTTTTATTTGATACATCAGCTTCATTAACAGTTGATGGTGTAACATTATGGAAAGATCATATTGATACAAATACTTATGCCGGTGATATTGCTTTTGGTGCACCATTTGAGGCTTATTATACGTCTGTAAATAGTGGTACAATTCAAACACTTGCGGTTCAAGATCTTTGGAATTATGCAACTATGCTTGATACATCGACACAAAACTTACAAATACAAGTAGACGCAATAGCAACAGATACAGGATTGCTTTCAACATCAACAATTAGTTTACAAAATCAATTAGACCAAGTGATGACAGACACAACAAATTTACAATCACAACTTGATCAAGTAATGACAGACACAACAAATTTACAAGGCTGGATAGATTTACTTGATACAAGTACACAAAACTTACAAATACAAGCAGACGCAATAGCAACGGATACAGGACTACTTTCAACATCAACAATTAGTTTACAAAATCAATTAGACCAAGTAATGACAGACACAACAGATTTAAGGCAGTGGATAGATTGGTTAGATACTTCTACACAAAACTTACAAATTCAAGCAGATGCAATTGCTACCGATACTGGTCTGCTTTCAACTTCGACAATATCGTTGCAAGATCAAATAGATTTATTAGACACATCAACGCAAAACATGCAGGCAGAAATTGATTTATTGGATACAAGCACTCAAAACATGCAAATACAAATAGACGCGATTGCTACTGACACAGGTCTGCTTTCAACTTCGACAATATCGTTGCAAGATCAAATAGACTTACTTGATACGTCTACACAAAACATG
>LBON01000005.1 GCA_000989525.1 candidate division TM6 bacterium GW2011_GWF2_32_72 | reverse complement strand
TAAAGTTGCGAATAAAGGTTTTGCACCTTTATATATTGCGTCTCGGGATGGACATTTAGATGTTGTACAATTATTAGTTGAAAAAGGCGCTGATATTAGGCAGGAAGATGATGCAGGAACTGCTCCGTTGACCATCGCTGCGCTCAATGGGCACTTAGAAATTGTGCAGTTTTTTATTGAAACGCAAACAGGCAGAAATCGGGGCATCAATCTCGGTGAAGTTTTGAGAGCGGCTGTTCAGGAAGGTCATTTAACTGTTGTAGACGATTTGCTTGATAGGGGGACTGATATTGATAGCATCGCAAAAAATGGACTTACACCATTGTGTTTTGCTTGTCAGCAAGGTCATCTAGATGTTGTGCGATTATTAATCCAGAGAGGGGCGAATATCAATAAGGCTTTAGAAGGTGGGGCAACTCCATTGTTTATCGCTTCTCAGAAGGGTCATTTAGATATTGTGCGATTATTAATTAAGAGTGGGGCGAATATCAATAAGGCTATGGAATGTGGGGCAACACCATTGTATATTGCTTCTCAGAATGGTCATCTGGCCGTTGTTCAAGAATTGCTTAAGAATAAAGCACTTATTGATATAGCTAGTGATAATGGCGCGACTCCATTGTATATTTCCTCTGAGAGTGGTCATTTAGATGTTGTGCGAGAGTTGCTTGGTAAAGGAGCTGAGATTAATAAGTCCATGAATGATGACACTACTCCGTTGTTTATTGCTTCTCAGAAGGGTCATTTAGATGTTGTGCGATTATTAGTTGAAAGAGGCGCTGATATTAGGCAGGAAGATGATGCAGGAACTGCTCCAGTGACTATCGCCGCTTTAAATGGGCACTTAGAAATTGTGCGGTTTTTTATTGAAATGCTAACTGGTAGAGATCGGAATATCAATCTTGTAAATGCTTTGCAGGCGGCTATTCAGAAAGGTCATTTAGCTGTTGTGAATGAGTTGCTTGATAAAGGTGTTGATATTAATAGAATCGCAAAAAATGGACTTACGCCACTGTGTTTTGCTTGTCAGGAAGGTCATCTAGATGTTGTGCAATTATTAATTAATAGAGGTGTAGATATAAATAAGGCTATAAAATGTGGAATAACACCATTGTATATGGCTTCTCAGAATGGTCATTTGGCAGTTGTTCAAGAGTTGCTTAAGAATAAAGCACTTATTGATATAGCTAGTGATAATGGCATGACTCCATTGTATGTTGCAGCCCATAATGGTCATTTAGATGTTGTGCGAGAGTTACTTGATAATGGAGCTGATATTAATAAGGCTATGAACGAAGGTTGTGCACCTTTGTATATTGCTTCTCAAAAAGGACATTTGGAGATTGTACAATTATTAGTTGAAAGAGGCGCCGATATTAATCAGTTAGAAAACACGGGAGTTGCTCCATTGACCATCGCTGCTTTCAATGGGCACATAAAAATTGTGCAGTTTTTTATTGAAAAGCAAACTGGTAGAGGTCGGAATATCAATCTTGTGGAAGCTTTGCAGGCGGCTATTCAGAAAGGTCATTTAGCTGTTGTGAATGAGTTGCTTGATAAAGGTGTTGATATTAATAGAATCGCAAAAAATGGACTTACACCACTGTGTTTTGCTTGTCAGGAAGGTCATCTAGATGTTGTGCAATTATTAATTAATAGAGGTGTAGATATAAATAAGGCTATAAAATGTGGGATAACACCATTGTATATCGCTTGTCAGAAGGGTCATTTAAAAATTGTGCAGTTATTACTTGATAAAGGTGCAAACTTTAATATCCCTATACAAAGTGGTTATACTCCATTGTTTGTAGCTGAGTACAGCGGGCATACAGAAATAGTATTGCTATTGCGGTCAAGGGGTGCTTCTATACGTAAATTTAATTTATGAGATTTTATAAATTAAAAATTTAAGATTAAAAATTTTAAAAAAGGCTTGATTAAAAAACGGGCCTTTTTATTGCCTTGAATTTACGATATTGATTATTAATCCAACCATGCAGAGGTTGCAAACAAGAGCTGAATTACCGAAGCTGACAAATGGAAGGCCTATTCCTTTGGTTGGCATCATTCCCGTTGCTACAAATAGATTTATGGTTGCTTGTAAGCTGTTTAAAATTGTGAATCCAAGCACAACAAATATTGCAAAATTATTTTTGAGTAGTGTTGCGATTTTTATTCCATAATATAAAAACAAAATATAAAGAGTTATTAGAATTACAGATCCAATAAAGCCGGTTTCTTCTGCGATGATGGAAAATATAAAATCTGTATGTTGCATTGGAAGATAGAAAAATTTTTGTTTGGAGTTAGAAATTCCAGTTCCCCAAAAGCTCCCAGTGCCTATTGCTATTAATGATTGAATTATTTGAAATCCGGCACCTTGTGGATCTTCCCATGGATTTAAAAAAGTTAACACACGCTTTACTCGATATGGCTTTAATGCAATTAAAAGGCCAATTATTGGTAGCGCAGCTCCAATTGTCATTAAAAGATGTTTTGGTTTGAATTCTGCTATAAAAAACATTGCAAAGCACGTTGTACAAAGAGTTACTGTTAATCCAAAATCAGGTTGTTTGAGTAAGATTAAACTTGTAATTCCAAGAATTATTAAAAATGGTAAATAACCGTGTTTGAATGAATGTAGTCTACCTGTTTGTTTTTCTAAAAAATACGCTACGTAAATTAAAAGAAAAATTTTTAAAAGTTCACTTGGTTGGAATGCAAATCCACCTATGTTTAGCCACCTGCTAGAGCCGTGGATTCTAGTTCCTATTTTAGGTACAAGAGTTAATGCTGTTAGAAAAAGAGATCCGAAAAATAAAAAAGGACTTTTGCTTTTTATAAAATCAAGAGAAAGAAATCTAAAGATAATTAGCCCAATTATTCCAATTATGACACCTAAAATTTGTTTTTTTACAAAATAAAAAGAAGATCCTATTTTTTCAAGGGCATAAACTGAGCTGGAAGAATAAATAAATAATAATCCAATAATGATTAATGATGCTATTATGCTTAAAAATATTTTTAAATTTGATTTTAAAAATTTGGCTGTATAAAACATGTTTTTTTCCTACAATCTTTTTTTGTTATTTTGTTTTTTGGGGCGGCCAGGATGCTTTATTAGGTATTCTTTTTTAAATCGAAATATTGGGATATCAACTGCTTGTTTTGCACCATTTTTTACAAGCAAGTCAATCATTTGCTGACTATTTGGGAGCCATGCATTTTTATTATATAGAGCCTGTCGGTACGGGGTATATCCTTCAATGTCTTCTTGATTAATATCTGCCATGCTATGTAAAAGTATTTGTACCATATCAGGATCGTTTGTTTTTACAGCCTCTATTAAAGGCAGGCGCCCCCTTTTTGTTTTTTGATTGGGATTTATATTTGCCATAAGCAAAGCTAAGACGCCTAAAATATTGTTATTGTGAATTTCGGTAACTAATTGATCAGCAGCTATACAAGGATTATTTTTGGTTTTTTCAACAATATCTTCTTGAGATAATATTAATAATACTGCAGCAGCTAATTTTTCTTGGGTGGTATATTTCTGTAAAGGATTGTTAAAAAGAAAAGGTTTTGCGTTTCTTAAGTTAAGAAGTCGTGCAGCTTCTAATCGTTCAAGAGGTGAAAGTTGAATAAGATTATTTGGTGAATTATAAATTGGTCGATTTGAAAATATAATAAAAAAAACAATAAAGAAAAATTTATTTTTTTTGTTCATATTTTTTTACAAGCTCCTTAAATCGAATCCCTCTTTCAATGTAATTTTTAAATAAATCAAACGAAGATCCTGCAGGTGAAAATAATAAAATTGTATCGGTTGAAAGATTTTCGATAGAAAATTTAATAATTTCTTCTAGTGTATCAAACTTTAGACAATTTGCGTTTTGTTTTATGCAAAAATTTATGAGTTGATCTGATTCACCACCAAAACAATAAATATTTTGTACTTTATTTTTTATTTGTTCAATAAGAATTTCTCGATTAACACCTTTGCTTAGTCCTCCCAAAACAAGTGTAACTTTGGCATCTTTGAATTTATTGACTGCGGCAAGAGTTGAATCTATTGTTGTGCTTTTTGAATCATTGTAAAAAGTTATACCGTTAATGGTTGCTACTTTTTCAAGTCTGTGTTCTAGTTCTATTTTTTCAAAATTTGTTTGGGCAATACAGTTTTCAACCGACATTTTTTGTAAATGTAATGCTGCGGTTATGGTAACCCAATTTTGTAAAAAGGTGTTAGTTGGTAATTTATCTACATGAATAAGTTTTATTGTTTCTATTTCGCTTGCCATAGTTATAAAATTATCTTCAATAAAAAATTGACCTGCGGTTCTAGGTGAATAGTGTTTGCTTGCTGCAAATGAATAAATTTTTGCTTGTGTATGAGGAGATATTTTGTCCACTAATTCTGCAGGAACTAGTGCTATTTGATTAGATGTTTGATGAGATAAAATATTTAGCTTGGCATTAAAATAATTTTCTTCTGTTTCGTGTCGGTCTAAATGGTTGGGGAAAAAGTTCGTAATAATAGCAATATTCGGAGCAAATTTTTTACTGTATTCAAGTTGAAAGCTAGAAAGCTCTAATACTGCGGAGTCTATTGGTTGCTTAATTAGGTCTAACATTCCTAGGCCGATATTTCCGCCAGCCATTGAATTTATACCATTTTGTTTCATGATTTCTTGCAAAATGGTTGTTACAGATGTTTTTCCAGCAGTACCCGTAATTGCGATTTTTTTACCTTGAAAATATTCTTGAAAAATATCGGTTTCAACTTTCCATTTGTGCTCATAGGCCTTGTATTTATTTAAATTGATTCCTGGGCTTGGAATAATTTGGTTGTTTTGTTCTAAAAAATTTATAAGATTGCTTGAGTTAAAGGTTGTTATGGCTTGTTTGGTTAGATATTCAGTGTCTTCGGAGCTGAATTTTTCGTCTAAAACTTCAATTTGGTTATTGGATTTGAAGAATGATACGGCCGATTTGCCGACCACTCCAAAACCCCAGATCCCTATTTTGTTGCCTTCCATAAATATCCTTTTATAAAGTTAAATTAAAAAAACAGGATAAACTAAACCAGTTAAAAATCTATTGTCTTTTTTATTTCTAGCGGCTAAAATCGAAAAAGTTTAAATTAAAATTTATAGTTTAAGAATCTTGATTATAAGGAAGAGTATGCAAATTGTTCAAGATAAAATTTCGGTTGATGAATTAAAACAGATGTCTAAAAAAATGTTTGGCAATTTAGTTAAAGCAGTTGTGGATATTGATAAAGAAATTATGGCCATTGATGCTGAACTTCATGCAGATCAAGAAAATTTTTTGTTGGAAAGCGGTTCGTTACAAAAAAACCTGTGGGGGATTAATCTTTATCCAGATTTAATAGGGGATGAAAATTGGATAGAATTTGATTCCATGATTAATTTACGCCCATCAAGTGGAAATTTAAGTCGCGGCATTAATGACAAGATCATTCAGGATAAAATAAAAACCATCGTTAATAAATTGGTGAAATAATGATTATACACAAGGATTTGGCTAATGGTCGCTGGTTTGAGTTATCACTTGTTGAACAATTAGCAAATATTGGCAGTGAGGTTGAAAGAACTATTTTGTGGAAACAAAAAGGAAATACGCAATGGAGTCAAAAAGCATTTGAAAGAGCTCTTGAATTAATAGATTTAACTGTTTCTTCGCCTAAAAATAAGGGTAGATTGAAAGAAATTTTAAGAGTTAGAGAGATGTTAGTGGATCATTTTGTATTTGATAACAAATATTCTTCATCTGATGAATCTTGGCAAAAATATTTTTTTAGCTTTAATTATGCAGCAGCTCTTCAAAGAGGTTTGTAATAATTTTTGTTTAGAATGTGAATTTTATTTATTTGATTTGGATAACCTTTTGGCTTAATTTTTAGAATTATATTCGTTAATTTTTTGGTTTTAAATAATTACAAGTTGAAAAACATTGCCTTGTGTTCTTTGTGTTAATATCTATCCGTAATACCTTGTGGTGCTACTAAAATTTAATTTGAAAATCTTGAAAAAAAACCAGATTTTTTCTTGCCGTACAGTTTTTAGGTAGTATACTTTATCTTTATGAATGTTGAAGCAAAATTTAATCTTAAAAGATCAAAAAAGGCACAAAATGGCTGATTTAAACGATAAAATGAGTTTTAGAGACACACTTAACTTACCAAGGACGGATTTTCCAATACGCCCAAATAGTGCTGAAAATGAACCTAAGTTATTAGAACGTTGGGCTGCCGAAGATTTGTGTAAAAAAACATTTGAAAAAAATCTTGGCAGACAAAAATATATTTTGCATGATGGTCCTCCATTTGCAAATGGTAATATTCATTTAGGTCATGCCTACAATAAAATTTTAAAAGATTTTGTAACTAAATATCAAAGAATGAGTGGCAAGCATGTTCCTGTGACACCAGGATGGGATTGTCACGGTTTACCTATTGAATTTGCCGTGGCCAAAGCTAATCCAGGGGCGTCAAGAGTAGAACTTAAAAAGAAATGTCGAGAATATGCTGCCAATTGGGTAAATATTCAAAAAGAAGAGTTTAAAAAACTCGGTGTTTTAATGAATTGGGATCAACCTTATTTAACTATGAATTATGGTTATGAAGCCTCGATCATGCGTGCTTTTGCAGACATGGTAAGCAAAGGTTATATTGATAGGAAAAATAAGACGGTACCATGGTGCGCGTCTTGTCAAACAGTTTTGGCTTCTGCTGAAATTGAATATCAAGAACGCAAAGATCCGTCGGTTTATGTGTTGTTTAAGCTGGATTCAGCAACAAAAAACAAAGTTTTTCCTGCTATCAATCAAGATGTAAATTTATTGGTTTGGACAACAACTCCATGGACGTTGCCTTTAAATAGGGCTGTTTTATTAAAGCCAAATGCTGAATATGAACTTTTAGAGGCCAATGGCAAGTTGTTTATTGTTGGAAAGGTTCTTTCTGACAAGCTTTGTAGTTTAATGGGTGTTGAAAAAAAAGTTTTAGCAAGCTTGACGTCGGACGCTTTGAAGGGCGCCTTTGTCGAGCATCCGTTTATCGAAAGTCAATTGTCGCCAGTTTTGTTAGATAATTCTGTTTTATTGGAAGACGGAACAGCCTGTGTTCATAGTGCTCCTGGATGCGGTCCAGAAGATTATGAAGTTGGTGTTAAAAATGGTTTAGAAATTTATTCTCCATTGACAGCCGCAGGCACATATTCAGATGAAATAAAACCAGCAGAACTTGCAGGCATGGCTGTTACAGATGGTCAAATTTGGGTTATGAAAAAATTAACTGAAAATGATCGATTATTCTTTAAAAACAGTATTCGTCACGACTATCCACATTGCTGGCGCTGCAGAAATGCATTGATTTTCCGTGCAACAAAACAATGGTTTTGTGATCTTGCAAAAAACGATTTAAGGAATAGGTCTTTAACAGCTCTGGAACAAATTAAGTTTTTTCCGGCAAAAAATAGAAACTATCTTAAAGCCGTTTTAGAAAATAGACTTGAATGGTGCATTTCTCGTCAACGAGTTTGGGGTGTGCCAATAGTTGCGTTGATTTGTAAAAATTGTGACAAAGCAATTCTAGATAAAGAATTAATTTTAAAAGTTGCTGAAAGAGTTGAAAAAGAAGGTATTGAGGCTTGGGATACCATTGAAATTTTTGAGTTGGCAAAAGATCTTTCTTGTAAAGATTGTTCAAGCAAAGAATTCAGAAAAGAAATGGATATTGTTGATGTTTGGTTTGAGTCTGGAACAAGTCATTTTGCAGTTCTTGAACAAAACAAAGCTTTAGCATTTCCAGCGGACCTGTATCTTGAGGGTATAGATCAATATAGAGGTTGGTTTCAAAGTTCTTTGTTAACAAGCATGGCAATTGAAGAAGCACCGGCTTACAAGGCAGTTTTTAGCCATGGTTTTACAGTTGATGAACAAGGTCGCAAGATGTCTAAATCTGTGGGCAACGTTGTAGCTCCTTCAGAAATTATTGAAAAACTGGGAACAGATGCTTTGAGGTTGTGGGTTTCTAGTATTAATAATGAGGGCGATGCGGTTGTTTCAGAGACGTTGCTTAAAAATGTTGCTGAAGTTTATCGTAAAGTTAGAAATACATGTAGATTTATGCTTTCTAACCTTTATGACTTTGACATCACAAAAGATGCTGTTGAGATTGGGGATATGTTGTTGCTTGATAAGTTTGCTTTAGAAGATTTGATTCTTTTTGATGCAAAGGTAAAAGCGGCATATGAGGAAAATGATTTTACAGCTGTTTTTCATGAACTAGGAAATTACAGTACTTCTTTTTTGAGTTCTTTCTACTTAGATATAGTTAAAGATAGATTATATGTTGAAAAAGCAGATGGCTTGCAAAGACGGTCTGCACAAACAGCTTGTTGGTACATCTTGGATACATTAACTAGATTAATGGCTCCGATTCTTTCTTTTACGGCAGAAGCTATCTCTGATAATTATCAAAAGGACAAAAAAGAATCCATTCATTTGCAAAGCTTTGCTTCGCTTAAAAAGATTCAAGAAGAATTGTCAGCAAAAAGTGCTTTTGAATCAATTTTAAAAGCTGAAGCAGCGAACGGTATTATTGAATTGAATAAAGTGTTTATGGATATAAAAAAACACGGCGTTCGAGCAAAAATTGAAGAAATTAGAGATGTTGTATTGAAAGCAATAGAAATGCTACGCGAAAAGGGAGTCGTAAAGCATTCGTTAGAAGCACGGGTTAAAATAAAGTTTGATAAAACATCTGAAATTTACGGGGCGGTAAAAGAGATCATGGCATTACTAAAAGATACCTCACAAACTGTGCAAGATTTCTTCAAAGAATTTGTAATCGTGTCTGAATTTGACATAGTTGATAACTTTGAAGATGAATATGAAGAAGAAGAAGAGGAAGTAGAAGGCGACGAATTCGAAGGGGTTATTGAAGACGCGGAATCTATTTCTGGTATGGATGTAAAAGTTGATCATGCACAAGGAAGTAAATGTCCAAGATGTTGGCAGTGGTCAATCGTGTTTGACAAAAATGGTCTATGTCCAAGATGTCAAAATGTTTTGAGTAAAAAATAAAAAAGCTGGTTTGTTGTATTGAATTAAAAAAGCCTCGGGAGCTACCGAGGCTTTTTAGTGTGTGCGGTTTTTTCTTAAATGATTTATTAATTATTATTTTTATTCTTGGTTAGGTTCGGCAGCAGCTTCTTTTGCAGCTTTTTGTTCAGCTATGTAATCTTCAGACATTTTTTCATATTTTCTTTCTCTAGCGATTTTTTCTTCCTCACGGGCTTCTTTAGCTTTTGCTTTTTCTGCAGCTTTTTTTTCTTTTTCTTCTTTAGCTTTTGCTTCAGCTTTAAGATATTCACCATAGGCGTTAGCAGTTTCTGATGTTTTAGACAGAATTTGTGATGATAAATTGCTGAATGTTTTAAAGTTAGATTTAAACGCAGCAGAATTATTTTCAAGCGCTTCTTTGAGTTCAGATATGCCGATATAGTTTTTTTGTTTTAATTCTTCCAAGCGACTGTGAATGGCTCCAATGTTTTGCATAACATCGGAAGACTTGGCAAGCACATCGCTTAGTTTTTTGTAATATACATAGCGACTTGCATTTATTTTTAACTTGGCTGTTTTATTCATCGCATCTGCCATGAGCTTTGTTAATGTACCCAGTTCGCTGCCAAGTTTTTTAATCATTGGTGCAAGTTCTGCATTAGACATTTTTTTAACGTTTTCTACTGATGTGGTTTGTTCAGTTTCGGCTTTTTGTAAAGACTCATTTTGATTTACCAGAGAGAGAAATTCTTTATTAATTTTATCATGAAGGCTAGTATCTTTATCATTCTTGGATAAAAACAAAGGAGCTTTGAGTAATGGAATGAGATTGATCATTGTGTTATCAAGAAATTGAGCCCTTTCTTTTAACTCAAGTGGAACTTGTTCCTTTTGCGCTTGATATTTATTGCCTTCCTTTATAATTGTATCAAGTTCTTCTTTGGTTGTTTTAATAAATGTTGAAATAACATTGTAAATACTTTGTGTGGCTTCAGTATTATTTTTTGCGGATGTTAAGAATTTATCAATTTGCTTGTTTGTTCCAGAGATAATTATACTTTTTGACTTTTCAGGAAGATTTGCATAACTAGCGGAAAAAAAACCTTTAACAGCAAGGGCTTCATCTAATGAGAATGTTTTGGCTTCGTTTTTTATACTATCAATAATTTTTTGAGCTCTATCTGTAGCAAGTTTTTCATTTGCCTTATCGTCTTCAGTTTCTTTACCATCAAAGAAATCTATATATTTATCTAGCGACCACTTTAATGATTCTTTATCGCCAAAGATTTTTTCCATTGCTGAAAAAAACGATTTCTTATCTAACTTAGTTTTATCATCTGGGAAAAGGGCTTCTTTTAATTGATATTTATCTGAGATTAATTCTTTAACATGATCTGCGAAATCATTGAGCTTGAGGTCTGGGTAGATAGTATTTAGGTGTTTTAGAGCACCAATGAATGCAATTTGTTGGTCTTGATCGAAAATATTTTGAGTTAAGACTTGTTTTTTTTCGTCTGCCGTCAAGGTTTGTGTTTCCGCAGTTGTATCTTTTTCTTCTGCAATTGTTTTTTGATTTTTTGATTTTTCTTGTATAGCTATTGTTGGAATCATTGATGTGTAATAAATCTTGAGTTTTGCAAAGGCTTCTTTGGCTGTTTCTTCTTCGGAACTTAAACCCATCGCTTTTTCAAGCAATAATTTTATTTCTTCGCAAGGTTTGGAAAGACTTTGTAATTGATTGCTAACTTGGTCGATCAATAAATCTATTTCTGGATTAGTTTCGAGCTTTTCTTTTTCAGCTTTTTTTTCAGATGGAACAGTTGTTTGTTGAGGCTTCTTGGTCTCTTGTTTTGAGGGTTGTTTTGAAGAAGATTTTGCTTCATAAGGTTTATATGGTTCTTTGTATTGATAGTCATTATAAGGGTCGTAGTATGGGTTGTAGCCGTATTGTGCAAAAGGATCTTGCAGCTGTCCTTTTGAGCCTGTTCCAGAACTTACATCTGCGATAGCTTTGAACTTTGGAGAAGATTTAAGAAGTTCTTTTGCTTTTTTTTCGTTTTCTTCTATTTGTTTTCTTATTTTAACAAGTTCTGGTTCATGTTTTTTAATAACATCTTCTAGTTGCGCAATAATCTTTTCTTGATTAAAGGAATCTTTTAATTCATTAATTATGTCTATGTAGGCTTTTTTTGATTTTTCTATAGCTTTTTTACTAATTTTATTTTCTAAACTTTTGTCTAATTTAACTCGTAATTTTGGTGAATTTAGTGTTTTATAAGCATCTTCAAATATATTTTTTTGATTTTCAAAATCTTTTACTAGTGCATCATATTCTTTTTTTGTAAGTTTTTTTTCTTCAAATTCTTTTTTAAATTTTTTATTTTTTTCAGCAAGTTTTTCATTTTGTTTTTTGTATGCCTTTTCTATTTCAGAGGAAGATGCAAATTGTGAAATATCTAAGACATCATATGGATTATCAATATTTTTAGATGCAAATTCCTCTACTTGAAGTATTGGTTCTTTTTCATCTAAAAAGTCTCTTAATTTTTCAATTTGTTTTTTTAATTTTTTAAATGTTTCATTATTTAATATTGCAAGATGTTCTTTTTTGTTTTTTATTACATTTAGGTAGTAAACAAAGCTGTCGAGATTGATTTCGATTGGTTGTAATTGTTTTGTTGTACTTTCTTTAGAGTGCGCTTTTTGACGAATAGCAGCAATTGATTGTAAAAGATCTTCTATTAAGTTAATTAATTGTTCTTCAACTTCTGTTGGAATGAAACTAGCGGAAGTTTTCTTTGTTTTGACAGGTTCTTTTTTAATTGTTGTTTTTTGTTCTGGAAGCATAGTTTCTTCTGGTTCTACATTTTCTGTAGGCATTTCCATTTGAGGTGAAATTCTACGCATAGTATCATCCAGTTTTCCTGCAAAACCTTTAAATTGTTCAAACTCTTCTGGTGGCATTGACTCTATGAATTGCATGGCTTGTTGCTCAAGCTCTGCACGCTCTTCAGGCGTCATTTGATTTAACATATCTTGAGCTTGAATAGCTAAAGATTCCATGTCTTCAGGGCTTAAATCTGGTATTCCCATAGGTCCAAATTGGGATACATCAGGTTGTCGTAAAGGAGCGGGTGCAAATATCACTGAAAATGAAAAGATTAAAGAAAATATAAATATTGTTTTTTGAAGTATGTTCATTTTTTATCCTTAATGTGTTAGTTAAATAAAAATTAAAGGAATGTTACATGAAAGTAAAACTTAAATATAGTTTATCTCAAAGTCAATTATATTCTGTGAATGTGAGGTTGAAACATGCCACGCTTGGTTATCTTCTAATCGAACTTTCTTGTGCGTTATTATTATTTTCTGTTTTTATTTTTTCTTGTGGCATGGTGATGAAAAATATTTTTAAAACAACATCTAACATGCGCCAAAAAATGAAAGCTGTTACGTCAATTCAAAACCAATTGGATGCAAAATTAATTCATCTACAACCTGACCCTATAGGCATGAATGTTGTAGAAAATTGTTTGGATTATGGGGTTGTAGATAAAATCAAGTGTGAAAAAATAATAAAAACAATTTCATGGAAAGATGATTGTGGCAATGAAAAATCAATTTCATTTGAAAGTATTTTTTCTAAATTTTAAAACATTAGGAACTTCTTTAATTGAATGCCTTGTTTTTTTGGCGGCAGTATCGATTTTTTCTATTATTCTTTTTAGATCTTACTCTTTGATTCAGTCAAGATTTAAAGAATGTGGTATTGCCAGTAATAGAATTAGTACTTTATTAACAGCGATAACAGTTTTAGAGCGTGATTTGTATGCAGCACCATTTGAAATTAGTCAATGGTCGCAACAATCTTCTGGTGAGTATGTTTTTAAGTTAAAAGATGTAGATATTTGTTGGGAAAAGCAGGGTGATTCGGTTTTTCGAATTTATGGTCAATTTGATAGAAAAAATCATAAATGGTTAAAACGTAAACGAGATCCAATTATGAATAATGTTGAGAGCTTTTTATTGAATATTGATAAACAGGAAGATCCTTTATTTGTAGAAATTGTTAAAAGCGTGAATTTTAAAATTAAATCAAAAAATATGGATATAGATCGACTCGTTGCTTTACGCAATAGGATTATTTATGTGTAAACAAGAAGGGTGGATAACAATTATTGTATTTATTGTATTTTTAAGCTTTTCTTTACTTGGTATTACGATTTTTAGGTCGTGGAGTTTTGCAGCTGATATTGTTGCGTTGAAAGTGCAACAAGAAAAAAAATTTAGGAAAGTAGATGGTTTATTGAATTTTGCAGTGAATAAAATAATTAAAGATTTTAATAATGTGATAATGAGTGAAAAAAAAGAATCTTCTATACCGTCATTTTTTTTAGAAAAAGGAGAGAAGGCTTTTATTGTAACAGAAAAAATTACTGACAATGTAGTACATATAGTTGTGGTATTTTCCCAAGATTCAAAAAAAGTCATGGGGATAGGATGTCATTTGGATCGTATAAACGAAAAAATGTTTTGCGTTAAAAATTGGGGCTTTGAATGAAACAGGATCAAACTCACTTTAAAATTCTATTAATTTTTATTTCAGCGATTTTGTTTGGGTTGCCTTTTATTTTTCCAGAAAATTTATGTTTTTTAATTTTTCTTTTCTTGATCCCAATTTTTTATTTACAACAAGCAAACATTTTTTTGAAATTCAGTGATGGGCTTTTATGGGGGGCAACAACTTTTGCAATTTCAACATATGGAATATTATGGATGGCCATAGAGCGCGGAGAATCGGTTTTGAAATGGTTTGTTTGGCCGTTGTTACTTTTGAATCTTTCAATTTATTCAGGGCTTTGGTTTTGGGCTACAACTTTATTGTGTAAACGATTAAATTTGTCCATTGTTTTGTTACCTATAACATTTTTTTATTTTTGGTGGAATGATACAGGGATATTTTGGGTGATGGGAGAAATGGAAGGGTGTTGTTTATTAAATCCATTGTTGCCACTTGCGACGTTTCCCTCATTTTTATCAACTATGACATGGTTTAAATTTGAAGGGCAGTTGTTTTGTTTGATTGGGTGGCAGTTTTTTATAGTCAATTTTTTAATGGACAGAAAAAAAATCAACTTATTACTTGCCTTGTTTTTTGCGGCGCCTTTTTTAATTGGCTTTTTTATTAAACAGCAACAGCCTAAATTTTTTTTGAATGAAGAAATATTTGGTTATTGTCTTCCTTCAAAAAAGATACATAGTCCAGTTGCGGCAGCGCAAGAAATAGCATTAAATTTGATGGATAGTGTAAAACAATTTCCGACAGCAAAAGTGATCTTGATGCCGGAATCTTCTTTTGCATTTCCTTTAAATCAATTTGAGGAATATTTACAGTTCTGGGATGAAGTGGCGTTAAAAGGAAGACGCTTGATTCTGGGGAGCCATAGAAAAGAAGGGGCAAACTTGTATAATTGTTTGTTTGTTTTACACCAAGGACGCATAATAAATTTTTATGACAAAACGCATCGCTTTTTTTTAACGGAAAGAATACCTTCTTATTTAAATTTTATGCGGAATATCTTTTTAAAAAAAAAGGTAATTTTCAATTTATCTAATCAGAAAAAAAATAATTTATGTTTAAACGGTCAAAATTTTTCTTGTGCGATTTGCTCAGATTTGTTTTTTAAAAATTCTCCCTGTTATCAAAATTGTTGCTCATCAGGATTACCTATTATTTTTTTAGTTAATGAAGATTGGTTTTCTTGCACATATTTACATAAAGCCTGTCAGCTTTATGCAAATATGAAAGCGATGGAGTTCGGAGTAACCATAATCTTTGTAGGGCATAGAAAATTTACAATTTTTTGAGAAAATCCAATCGACGATGTGGATTTTTTCGGATATAATTTACTTTTAATTTGTTATCTATACACAATTTTGTTCAAAGGAATGTTTATGAAAATTTTTTTACTAAAAGATATTGAAAGATTAGGATTAGCTGGCGAAATAATCAAAGCTTCCGATGGATATGCACAAAATTATTTAATCCCTCGCAAATTAGGTGTTGAACTTACAGAAAAAAACGAGGCATTCTACAAATCAAAAGTAAGACAGGTAGAGCACAGAAAAGAGGTAATTGCATCCAAGACATCGATACTTGCTGAAAAAATAAAACAATTAAAGGTTGTTCTTAAAAAGAAATTGCACGATGATGATAAACTTTATGCGGCAGTTAGATCTTCTGAAGTAGTTGATTTATTGGCAGCAAATGGTGTTAATGTATCAAAAGATCAAATTGTTTTTACTAAATCTATTAAAACTAAGGGCAGTCACCCTGTTACAGTTAAGTTGTCTTCAAAATTGACCCCTGAATTCACACTAGTTATTGTAAGTGAGTAGGCTAGATTTAGTTAATGTTAAAAAATAAAATTTTCGAAAAAAAAGTTCCCATAGATACAGAAAAGGCTTTGGGCAGATCTTTGCCGGCTGCATTAAGCGCTGAGAGATCTGTACTGGGCGGTCTTCTTTTGAATGATAAAAATTTTAGCCAGGTTGTTGAAATTATCACAGCAGATGATTTTTATAGCCCGGCTAATAAAGTTATTTTTCAAACGATGCAAGAAATTACGGCAGATTTTAAGCGTATTGATATTGTGACGCTGCAAGATGAGTTAACAAAAAAAGGGCAATTGGTTGCTATAGGTGGAGTGATTTATTTACTTTCTTTACAAGAAGATATTGCCGCAACCGGTATGGCCGAACAACATGCTAGAATAATAAAAGAAAAATCTATTTTGCGTGACCTAATAAGTTCTGCAACAGATATTATTACTAATTGTTACGATCAAAATCAAAGAGAGATTGATGCTGTTTTAGACGACGCAGAAAAAACAATTTTTAACATTGGCAATAAACGAAGCGCGACATCTTTTGTTCAATTAGATATTTGGTTAAAAAAAACATTTGAGCATCTTTCAAATATAAAAAGCCAGAGTAAGGGGATTACAGGCATACCAACGGGCCTTTCAAAATTAGATGAAATGACCTCTGGATTGCAAGGAGGCGATTTAATTATTTTGGCGGCAAGACCGTCTATGGGTAAAACAGCATTAGCATTAAATTTGGCTTCATATGCTTCCATGAATGGTATTTGTACCGGAATTTTTTCGCTTGAAATGGCTGCGGAGCAATTAACATTGCGTCTTCTTTCTTCAGAATCAGAAGTTCCTCATCAAAACATTAGAAACGCTACCATTTCATCAGATGAATGGATAGAGCTTACTAATGTTGCAGCAAGATTAGCAGAAACTAAATTATTCATTGATGATACGGCAATGAGCTCTGTTATGGATATTCGAACTAAAGCTAGAAAATTAAAAATAGAACACAATTTGCAATTTTTAATCATAGATTATTTACAGCTTTTACATTCAACTAAAATACATGAAAATCGTCATCAAGAAGTTTCTGAAATATCAAGATCGTTAAAGGCGTTGGCAAAAGAATTAAATATTCCCATTCTTGCTCTTTCTCAACTATCGCGTGCAGTTGATAGTCGTATGGATAAACGGCCAATGCTTTCTGATTTACGAGAATCAGGTGCTATCGAACAAGACGCGGACGTTATTATGTTTTTGTACCGAGATATTGTTTATAATCCAGAAACTGAAAATCCGGCATTATCGGAGTTGATTATAGGCAAACAACGAAATGGTCCAACAGGGACTGTTTATATGAATTTCCTTCGTGAATTGACTAGGTTTGAGGATGTAAAGGATTATTAATTAAAATACATTGAATAAAAAGGTAAAAAAGGGCGATGGTAATCTTGGGAATTGATCCGGGATTCACGGCAAGTGGATTTGGGATTTTAAAAAAAGAAGCATCTAATAAAATATATTTATTAGATTATGGATATTTAAAAATGTCTTCTAGCAAACCCTTGCACGAACGTGTGGGTTTTTTTTATGACTGTTTCTTTGAAAAAATAGAAAAATTTGAGGTTACAGATATATCCTTAGAAACATCTTTTTTGGGAAAGAACGCACAAAACTTTTTAAAATTAGGTTACTTGCGAGGAATTTTATATCTTCTGGCGGCGCAAAAAAAATTAACATTACATGAGTTTGCTCCTCGAGAGGTAAAACTTGCGGTAACGGGCTTTGGAGGAGCCAGCAAAGAACAAGTTTCACGCGTAATCTTGCAACTTTTTCCAAAAATTTCTTCCCCTGAAAAAGCTGATGTAACCGATGCATTGGCGATTATGCTCTGCGGGTTATGGCATACACAGCGTAACTTTTTGCGCTAACTATTGCATTCTAATTCTTATAAATAGTATGATAACAACGATTAGTAGGGGACATGGGGAAAATACTAGGGAGAAGAATTATGGAGACACTAAAAAAGGGTGTTTACCAAGACACAAAATTGAACAATCAATGTGAAAAAATTCTTACAAAAAACATCACAGAAAAAGATATTTTAGAATATCAAGACATCTTTCTTTCTAACGGTCAGCGTCGCATTCAAGTTAAAAGTTTTGAAATGGGTCGCTCTTTTATTTATACATTTTTAAATGCTTTAAATTGTTATCAAAATATCGCTTGTTTTTCATCAAGTATTAAGTTAAATCGAGGCCTTAATTTATATGATTTCCTTATGACGCATTCGAGTGAGTTTAATTGGTTAAATGATGAATTAATGGAAGAATTTCTTCTTGATTATTTTAATTTTGATTTTATATGGATAGAGGAAGATATAAAACTATTAAACAATGTTATTTATCAAAAGTTTATGGCAAAAATGGAAGAGTTAAATTTAATAGGCTCTTTACCTGTAATCATCCTCTCTCTTAAAAAATAATTAAACGCGTAATAAATATAAAATTTTAAAAAGGAAAAAGGCCGCGTGCGGCCTTTTTCCTTTTTAAAAAACATAGAAGATCTTTTAACGGCAGGTCCGATAATGATTATTATGTTAAAACATTCCTTGCTTTAATTAAAACGGACTTTATTACTATTTATAAATAAAAGGAAGATCCAATTTATATTCAGCATCAAATAAATCTATTTCAACATTTGTAAAAGAACCTATTTCATCCTTATCTTTTTGAATCTGTATTTCAACATTGTCTTTTTGAATTTGACTTCCACAAAAAGCTCCGCCAAAAAAAATTCTATCTTCTGCTGGCATAATTCCAAATAGACTGCGATCAACGTGACTAAAAACTTCCAAACTTTGAGTTTTTATCAGATCAAATTCAAAAATAGATGTTTTTGATATATTTCCAAAATTTAAACTCTCGCTAACAAACAAAATTTTATTTCCCAGACATTTAGGCAAAAAAGGTAAAAACGTTTCGCATAGGCCTTCTTCTAAGAACATTTGGGGTATGGAAAATGTAAAAAGCTTAATTGGTTTTTCATGTTGCGTACGTTTCCATAAAAAATAATCAAACAAATAGGAACTTTTTTCTTTTTTATTAAAATTTAAAAAAAAGATTTCATCTTTATTTATAACATTAAAATGTGAAATATTTTTTTGTTCTAAATCTGTTAAAACAATTTCATTGCCGCCAACCAATAAAATTATTGAGTATTTAAATTCTTTTTCTCTTTTTAAACAAAAAAGTTCCTCCCCTACAATATATGGATACAAATAATCGTGCTCATTACTGCTTAAAACACAGTCACAATCCTCTTTAAAATTCCCTTTAAAAATAGCGTACCTTTTATCTTTTTTTGCAGAACAATAGAAAGTCTCCTCATTCTTCCAAAAAATATGATTCACATCATAAATCATATCATCCAGATGGATACATCTGGTAGATCGTACAAAAAATTTTTTGACATAGATTTTTCCATTGCGAATAAAACTAAATCCAATATCATTCGGTAAAACTTGTACACCCATTGGGCTATAAAAAGAAGATAAATCCTTATTCAAATATCTAGTATTAACATCCCAAGAAAATAACTCAGTCTCTTTTTGATTAGTTTGATAAGTCAATAATAATTTTTTTTGACTAGGTAAATAACCTACCGGATATAAATATTCACAAGATTGACAGTCAATATTTAAAACACAACTTGATAATGACTGGATAAGAACAATAAAATAAAATTGTTTCATACTCTTCCTTTAATTAAAAATTAAACCCGCAAAAGCTTAATTCATAGTAAAACAATTTTTTAATTATTTTTTCAACAAAATAAAACCACCGAGTTCATTGTAAACAATGGACTCGGTGGAAAAAAGGAGAGTAGTAATGAAGCCTAATTAAATAACTGCCAACTAGGTCAACAGTTATTAAAAAATATAAAGCAAAATCTAACAATGTCAACATGTTTTGCGTAAACAAGGCCCTTTATTACTATTTTTTACACTGTTTTTAGATTACTATTTGTCAAATTAAATCTGTATTTTTTTCAAAATACCTTCTGGCAGATGCTTTTCGACACCTTTGTTAACCACAGGGCTAGTTAAAATAAGTTGAATATCCAATTCAATCAGAATATCTAAAATCGTTTTTAACACTTTTTCATCAAAATCTGACATAACATCATCAAGGAGAAAAATCACCCCCCCTTTCTGTGCTAAAATATTTTTAACTTGCGCAACCTTAAGAAGCAACAATATAAGCTTCTGCTGCCCTCTGGACGCAAACTGCTTACTTTTTTGATCTTTAAAAATAATAGAAATATCATCCAGATGGGCGCCAAAACAACTACGCTCAAACCTAAGCTCTAAATCAAACAATTCATGATTTTTTTGTAAAAAACCGTCAAAGTCTTCATTTAAAGATCCCTTTTTAACCTTGTACCCAAGTTCAATAGTAATTTCTTCACCAAAATGAACATTAACCAAATCTGAAACAATATCATTCAAAATTCTTAATTTATCAGCCCGAAAACGCTGAATAACAATGGAACTTTCCCAAAGTTGCTTGGTCCAAATATCATAATTTGAACGCGAGACCCTTTTACTTGCAAGAAGGGCATTTCTACTATCTAAAATATGCTTAAATTTTTTGAGCATATCCAAGTATTCTGGCGCACATAAAAGAATAAACTGATCTAAAAAAGCTCGGCGCTCTTCAGGTGTCCCTTTGATTAACGAAAGATCATCATCTGTAACCGTAATAATTCGATAGCTTTCAAACAATTCCCGAAAAGAAGGTACAGCAACCTCATTAATTTTTACCGTTTTTTTCTTGCCAGAAAAACCTACTTTTAATTCATCCTGGGCGCATAGAGCATTTTCAACCACAACTTTTAAAAAAAAATTATCGCTTTCAAAATGAATCAATTCTTTTGGTGCATAAGTTCTAAAAGACCTTAAATAACAAAGATAATGCAAGGCTTCCAAAATGGAAGATTTGCCGACCCCATTTTCACCTTCAATTAATACAATTTTACTATTTAAATTGATAACCTTAGATTCAAAACAGCGAAAATTTTTAATTTGTAATTCCCTAAGTAGCACTGTTTTTTTCTTTATATATTGGTTGGTGAAACGGGCATTACCAGATAAATCAACTTACAATCATCTTTATCTGATTCAAAAATAATAGGTCTAGAATTATCTCTTAAAGAAAAATTTATTTGTTCTTCATCAAAAGCTTGTAAACCACTTAAAAGATATGGGGCATAAAATCGTATATCTAATTTACTTCCAGTAAATTCTTCTAAATTTAACTTTTCTTTAAGCTCACCAACTTCTTTATTTTGCATATAAACATTCAAGGCTTCTTTTTCAAATTCAAATTTAGTTGCTATAAATTGACCAGAAAGCAAACAATTTGATCGTCTCAAACTTTTTACCAAATCATTTTTAGCAAGACGTGCTGGAATAAAATCAGTCTTATTCAAAATTGGGCTATATTCAGGAAAACTTTGAGCTAACAACTTTGTAAAAAAGTTAAATTGTTCACCAGAAAACACAAGTTGATTACCACATTCACCCAAAAAAACCGAAGCATCTTTTGCTTGCTCTAATAATTTTTTAACTTCTATTATTGCACGCTTTGGTAGCAACCATTTTTTTTCACCTTCAGAAAGCTTACACTTTTCTGTTTTGGCTTGAGCAAGACAATGACCATCTGTTGTAGTCATTTTTAATTCTTTTGAGTTGATTTCCAAAAACAAACCATTTAAAGCCGGATTAGAATTATTTTGAGGGATTAAAAAAGCAACTCTATTTAACATATTCACTAAAAAGCTTGCCTGTAAATCCATTAAATTTTCAATTCTCTCTGGAAACGGAGGAAATTCTTCTGATGATTTTATATTTAAGGAAACATTTATTCCACCCGATTTAACCGTTAACTGAGTGCTGGCTATTTCAAATTCGATTGCGCCATCTAATTCTTTAACTAAATCAAATAAACGCTTACCAGAAACCAAAATAGTTTGAGGTTCATCCAAATTAGAATTTTCTAAAATACAACTTGATTGTAAACTTATTTCTAAATCAGTGCTTTTTAAAATTAATTCCTTATATCCAACTTGCATCAAAATGTAAGAAGTGGCATCCAAAGTAGTTCTTTTACTACAAATTGGCTGCATAGCCGATAAATGAAGAAGTAAATCTTTTTGTAATACAACAAAACTTTTTTTCATCAAACTTATTCCTAACCTTAGAATGTTTCACAATAATTGCGGTAATTTAAGACATAAAAAAATATTATAACATAAAATTTACAATCAAAAATGATTTAATTAATTTTTAAAAAAAGAAGGATTGAATCCTTAAGACCTTGGGTGTTTTTTATCATAAACATTTCTGAGATGACTTACCTCAACATGGGTGTAAATCTGAACAGTAGAAATATTTTCATGACCAAGTAACATTTGCAAAGAACGTAAATCAACACCTTCTTTAAGCAAATGAGTTGCAAATGAATGCCGAAGCTTATGAGGTGAAATTGATTTTTTTATACCTGTTTTAGCCCAAACATCACTTACAATCTTCCAAAGAGATTGTCGTGTAATTGGTTTTATTTGACCAGCATACAAAACGGGAAACAAACAATCGGTTGAATGTTTGGCCGTAAATTTAGAATGAACATCTTTTATATATAATTGTAAAAGCTCAAACATCATCTTTGGCAAAGGCATTAATCGTTCTTTCCCTCCCTTACCAGATATTTTAAAAAATTGAGAATCAAACTGAAAATCTGAAAGTTTACAATTTACAAGCTCACTAATTCTCATGCCAGATGTATAAAGCAAATAAAGCATAGTTTTATTGCGCACACCTATTGGAGAGCTGTCTAAAGAAGCTGTCTGCAAAAAGGTACTAATTTCATTTTCATTCAAATACTCTGGAAGCTTTTTTTCAAGCTTTGGATAAGACAAATCTGTTGTAAAATTAGTTATTCCACAATTGCGTTCAAGATATTCAAACAAAACTTTAAGCGCAGAAAGCTTACGCGAACGACTACTTGCAGAAATTTCTGATTTTACCAAATACTGCAAAAACTTTTTTAAATGATCAAGGGTCAGCTCCTCAAAAGAGCCGACCCTTTTTGTGTTTAAAAAAGTCACAAATTGATTAATATCATTTTTGTAAGCCGCAAATGTATTTCGTGCTACACATTTTTCTGTGAGAAGATAGGCTTCGAATTTATTTATAATTTGCTTCATCAGATTCCCTTTTTAATTTAAATGACTCAGTCCTTATAATAAATTCCTAGGTATTAATATGACCTTGCCACCAAGACATCACCTTTGCTTTTTTCACCACAATAAAAACAGTCAACAAGTTCATGTGTTTGCAACAAACATCTGGTAGATGCTTTAAAGTTTTTCAATTCTTTTTCGCAAGCCGGATTTTTACACCAACCCGTTTTAATATAAATTCCGTCTGTATCTAATAATGGTCCAAACTCAGAAAGTTTTGCAATCTTATGAAGCATTTTATTTTGTTGTATTTTACTGCGTTCAAACATTTCCTTTTGCACCTTAAGAAGAAGCGCTTCTGAATAATTTATAATATTCGTTAATACAACAGCCTCTTTATTCATGCCAAGTCTATCAGCAACAATTGCTTGACCATTTTCTAAGTCTCTTGGCCCAACTTCAATTCTCAAAGGCACGCCTTTCATTTCCCAGTTGTTAAATTTAAATCCAGGCGATTGTTGATCATTATCATCAACCAAAACACGAATGCCTTTTACAATCAAAGAATCTTTTATCTTATAAGCAGCATCTAAAGTTGCTTGGTTATTTGCATCTTTTTTTAAAATTGGAATAATCACAACTTGAATTGGAGCTATCTTAGGGGGAAGAACCAACCCTTTATCATCACCATGCGCCATAACAGTTGCGCCAATTAAACGAGTTGAAACACCCCAACTTGTAAGATATGGGAATGATTGCTTGCCTTCTTGATCTTGAAATTTCATATCAAAAGATTTTGCAAAGTTTTGCGAAAGCAGATGAGAAGTCCCCATTTGAAGGCCTTTTCCATCTGGCATAAAAGATTCAAATGTATAAGTATAATCAGCACCTGGAAACTTTTCTGCATCTGATTTTAAACCAGTAATAACAGAAATTGCTAAATAATTTTCGGCAAAATCTACATACTCTTTCAAAATATCCAAAACCATTTTATTAGCTTCTTCTTGCGTTAAATGCGCGGTGTGGCCTTCTTGCCAAAAAAATTCAGATGTTCTTAAAAAAGCACGTGGCCTCATTTCCCAACGCATCACATTTGCCCATTGATTAATTTTTAAAGGTAAATCTCGCCATGACCTAATCCACTTTGCAAACATAAAATGAATCATAGTTTCAGATGTTGGTCGAATTACAAGATTTTCTTCTAATTTTTTACCGCCAGCATGTGTAACAACAGCCAATTCAGGCGCAAAACCCTCTATGTGTTCAGCTTCTCTTTTCAAAAATGATTCAGGAATTAATAATGGAAATAATGCATTTTGAACACCGTGTTGTTTAAATTTTTCATCCAAAACAGACTTCATATTTTCCCAAAGGGCTGTCCCATATGGTCGAATTACTATACATCCGCGAACAGGAGATTGATCTGCCAACTCGGATGCATAAATAACCTCGTTGTACCAATCTGCAAAATTTTCTTTTATATTTGGTAATTTCATTATTTTAAAGCTCAGAATAAGGGTTAACAATATGATAAATTAGGATACATAAATAGAGCTTTAAAGTAAATTATTGCTCAGCTTATCAATTAAATTCGCCAAATCCTTAAAAAGATTTACACTAAAACAACATTTAACCTTTAATGATAAGACTTATAAGATGTTAAACATACTTAAAAACCTTAGTTTTGATCCAAATTTGGTCGATATTCGCCTAAAAGAATTCAAACAACTAAAAGAAGCTTCTTGGCAAGAATGGTTCAGCGAACTTTGTTTTTGCCTGCTTACTGCAAATTCTAAAGCTAAATCGGCCATCGCTATTCAACAAAACTTGAGACCAGACGGTTTTTTGAATCTACCAGAAACCCAAATCGCCGAAACCATCAAATCTTATGGACACCGATTCCACAATAACAAGGCTAAATTCATAGTTTTAGCCCGCAAATACAAAAATATAAAGGATCTTACGGAACCCTTAAGCTCCATTTGCGCCCGTGAATTTTTAGTTAAACACATTAAAGGACTAGGATTCAAAGAGGCTTCCCATTTTCTTAGAAATACAGGAAGGCCTGATGTAGCCATAATCGATAGACACATACTTCGTTTTATGCTTCAAAAAGGTCTAATCCAAGAAATACCCTCAAATTTATCCAAAAAAAATTATCTAAAATTAGAAGAAATCCTTAAACAGGCTCAAATTCCCCTAGATTACCTGGATTTGGCGATCTGGCAGCACATGACAGGTCAAGTGCTTAAATAGCTAAATTTCAATTAGACATTCAAAACTTTGTTGGGCCGAACCCGATTGACTCGATAATCTTATCGTATAACCTATTAAACAGAAACTAAAGTGTTAAATAAACTTTAGAGAGAGGTTATATTTATGAATAAAACAATAAAAAACAATTTCCTATTCGGTCTTTTAATCTTAATCGGATTTGGACAGTTTATGCCAGCTTATGCTGATGAAGATCTATCCGAAGATGAAGATATTTCCTTATCTCAAGTTTGGTCAGAAAGCATCAAACCTCTAGGAAAACTTTATTGGGACGTTGAAATAAAGCCTACAATCTACAATATTGTAAAACAAAAAGCTCAAGCATCTATAGAAAAAAAAGAAAAAAGTGCCTGGACTTATGGTAAACAGACATGGGATATATGGAAAGCTTCAAGTCACTATATAAAACCATGTTGGAGCACAGCAAGCCAAATCTGGAGAAAAGGTTATCAAATAGACCTTTATGGAGCCAAAGAAGATACACCCGTTTCTATTTCTGTTCAAAACTTTGTACGACTTGCCCTTCATAAAGCAGGAATTCCAGATCCAGATAAAATTGAAATAAAACAAATAAACCCTAATTACATTCAGTTGGCAACAATAAATGCCGGTATCCAAGATCAAAGAACTGTCCCTGCCGACCAAATTAATAAAATCATATTAGGCAGTCAATTATGGATAAAATCAACTAATAAAATTATTTTTATAGATGAATTGACCATAAAAAATAATAAAAACTCCAAATATTCAGAATTCATGGAAAAAATTATTATCAGAGAAGGTCTTAAAATCAAACATAACATTTATTCAACATCCAGGCTTATAGCTCTTCCTTTTGATCTTTTAACGACTTTTGCAGTAGGTACAACAATGCATCTATTTAAGCCGATAAACCTTTTATTAGGCAGTAAACATACACCAACTTGCATATCCACAAAATTTAATAATTTTGTAACAAACATGGAAAATCAACAAGATAGTTCCTTATTAAAAATGTTTAATCCTATCTATATAGGAAAACTCGGCCTATACGGCGGAATTGAACTAGCAAACTTTAATATCGTTGCCACGCCAATACAATGGTTACTCAACAAACCAAAATCAGCGATTATTAGATGGATTGAAAGAAGACGACTTTCTAAATACGAACCTCAATTAGGCTTTAAAATTACAAACTGAAAAGATATTTAGGCTAAGGAGGCGGGGGTATTGAATTAATACCTAGACCCTATAAACTTAAAGTATAATGTGATGGTTATTTATCAATGTTTAACACATATGGAGGAAACAATATGTTAAACAAAAAAATGCTCGTAGCAGCTTTAGCTACATCATTTGCCTTAACTCAGGCAACAAATCAAATGAAGGAACTTTTGGATTTTTCAAAAGGCCTACACTCTGAAAGTGAAAAAGTCGCTACTCTAATTAAATCAATAGAGAAAAGACAAACAGACAATCTAGAAAAAACACTTGAAAATCTTTCTTTTATTAATGAATCCGCTCATGATTTAGCCGATTCAACTAAAAGTTCAGAAAAACAAGAAATTAACAAAATCATTAATAAATCTCATGAATTATATAAATCTGCTGAAAAAGAACAAGAAGAAATCAAGAAAGATAGTTGTGGTAAATGGTTTAGTTCTTTAGGTTCAAGAACCTGGAACTGGTTTACTGTTTCTGAAACAGAAAAAGAAAAAGAGAAAAAAGCAAAATATGGTAAAACATATAGACAAAGTTACCGTCAATGGTTTGCTTCCAAATTCAATCCGTTAAGAAGTGATTTTGATGAAATCGCAACGTTAAAAGAAATCGCTGATAAAACAAAAAATAGAGGTGTTTTCCTATCTTATCTAGCCGCAATAATAGCTACCTCATGTAGATTTACTGGTTCTTTAGTTGATGGTAGAACAAAAGCAGAAATAACAAATAACAAAGAAGCTAACATTTTTTCTGCGTGGATGTACTCCGTTGCTGACTGGACAAACCCAACAGAAAAAGAAACTAAAAAAGCATAATTGTTAAAAATTCAGTGTTAAAAAAAAGAGCCGAAGTTATTAACTTCGGCTCTTTTTTTATTGTTTTTTCTCATATATAATTTGCCACATTATTCTTTTACAATATATCCCTGTTTAAGCTCTTCACTATAAAAAATATAAAGACCCAATAAAATTAAACCTACAGAAATAAAAAAGCTTGGTCCTACAGAAAGTTTACCTGTAATAAACCAATCAAAAAACGCTGAAAAAACGGGCGTCAAAAAACCTGCAAAAGATAAAAATGAAGCAGTATATTTATGTAATAGCCAACCATATAAATTGTATGAAATTACATTCGCAATCAAAATAATCATGCCAAGTAATGTTGCAAATTCCATCAAATTTCCTGTCAATGGAAGAAGACCTTTCCAACTTTCTACCATTGGTGAAAGACTTAATGAAAAAATACCACCAATCAACATCGCCATACCATTTATCATAAATGGAGAATAACCGCGTAATTTTACTAAGTCTCTAAATAAGACCCATCCATAAACAGATGAAACCACAGAAATCAACATTACAATTTCTGCCCATGAAAAAAATAAAAACGCATTAACACCATTTGTTGCAACCAAAGACGGTATAAGGGCAAAAAAACCAATTAGCAAACCCAACCATTTTTTATTGGTCATTTTTTCAGCAAACCAAATGTAAGAAAAAAATGCAGAAATAAAAGGGGACAAATTATACATCAAACATGCTTTAGGGGCGGAAATATATTGCAAAGCCCAAAACTCTGCCGAATAAGGTAAAAAGATATGAAATATTATAATACTACCTAAAATAGCCCAATCTGCCGTTCGCAAAAACAATTTTTTACGTTTAAAAAAATATAAATAACCAAGCAAAAGCAAACCCGCAATAATCATTCGTACACCCACAAACCAAAAAGGCGGTGCAAATTGTAATGCAGCTTTACCAATTGTAAATGTTGAAGCAAATAATAAATACATCAAAAAAACTAAATACATTGTTTTCCTTATTTATAAAACAAAGACTCGATTCCAAGATTCGTTGGGAATCGAGTCTTTATCAATTTATTTCACTTATTAATTTGTAACTTCTACCAATTCATCTTGATGGAAAATAATCAAACCAATAAATACTGTAATTGCTGACACAAAAAAATGCCAAGTTAAAACTTCTGTGCCCAAAGTATATCCTATAAGAGCGGAAAACAAAGGTGCCACAAAACCCAACAAAGACATAAATGTTGCTGAATAAAATCTAAGTAAATATCCGTATAAATTATAACCAATTATATTTGCTACAAAGATCATTAAAAGGGTAAAAGTAAGAAATAAAGGCCAATTGGTAACCAAAGGACCAACATTGAAAAATAACGGTTGCGATAAAGCCATTACCATCGTAGCAACCCCACCAGAAAACATTCCAACACCATTTATTAAAATAGGTGAATATTGTTTTACTTGAGAAAGCTCTTTCATTACAATCCAACCATATGAATAGCAAACCACAGAGCCAAGCATAATTAGTTCAGGCCAAGAAAAAAATGCAACGTGTGCAACGGTACTTTCTGCGCCAACAGTTTTTGCCATGACAAGCGGGGCATATCCCAAAATACCAATAACTAACCCAATGAATTTTTTAAAAGTTATTTTAGTTGAAAAAATAAAACGTTCAAAAATAACAGTAATAAATGGAGTCATACTAAAGAACAAACACGCTTTGGAAGGATTTAAATAGCGCATTCCCAAAAATTCTAAATTGTAGGATAAAAAAATTAAAGATAATGTAAATTGAACAAAAAGCCATAAATCCTTGCGCTGAATTTTGAAATATTTTTTATTAAAGAAAAATAGATAACTTAGCATCAAAAGACCGGCTAAGATCATTCTAAATCCAACAAAGAAAAAGGAATCCGACACTTTAACAACTTGCGCACCCATATGAAAAGTCGATGCCAAACAAGCAAACAATAAAAATGCTAAAAAAATCATATTAACCCTTGAATAACAATAATCCAATTAACAAGAATGAAAATCTAATACCACATCCGAATCAACTATTCTTACGCGTTCAATACTAGTTGCTTTACCTGTTTTTGTGTCAACTTCTATACAAACGCCGCTTAAAACAATTGGTGGTTCATCATCAACTTCAAATTTAACAGGTATTTGAGTTAAAAATTTCTGAATCACTATCTCTTTTTTAACACCAATCATTGAATTTAACGCACCAACCATTCCAATATCTGATATGTAAGCCGTTCCTCCTGGCAAAACTCTTTCATCGGCTGTTTGAACATGTGTGTGTGTTCCTACAACAGCGCTCACACGTCCATCAAGATAGTATGCCAAGCCCATCTTTTCTGATGTAGCTTCGGCGTGAAAATCAATTAAAACAATATTAGTTTGACTTTTTACATACGTTAAAATGGAATCAGCTGAACGGAAAGGACAATCAACATCATCATGCATAAAAACACGACCCTGTAAATTGATAACTGCTACCTTATAACCTTCACAATCAAAAAAACCAATTCCAGTACCTGGAACACCTGAAGGATAATTTGCCGGCCTTAAGAGGTCTTTTTTTTCTTCCAATGTTGGAATTATTTCTCGTTGCGCCCACACATGATTTCCAGACGTAATCATATCAACTTCATTATGTTTAAAAAACTTAACCGCTTTTGATGTTATACCTCGACCATGAACAGAATTTTCTCCATTTACAATAACACCATTAACATTAAATTTTTCTTTCAATGCCTTTATGTGTTTTTGATACATTATGCGACCGATTGCACCAACAACATCACCGATCATTAAAAATCTAAGCTTTGCCACTTTTTTACCTCGCGTACTCGATAGCCCTTTTTTCTCGAATAACATTAACTTTTATTTGACCTGGAAAATTAATATTCGCTTCAATCGCTTGAGCCAAATTTCTTGCTAATTCTGCAGATTTTTCATCAGTCAAAAAATCTTCTTGAACAATGACCCTAATTTCACGACCAGCTTGTAAAGCGTAAGCTTTCTTTACGCCTTCAAACGAATTCGCAATTTCTTCAAGCTTTTCAAGCCGTTTTAAATATGCTGATAATGTTTCTCTTCTTGCTCCTGGACGAGACGCTGAGATGGCATCTGCGATTAAAACGATCGGAGCATATTCTGATTTAAATTCACTTTCTTCATGGTGAGCGGCAACAGCATTAACAACTCTTGCATCTTCACCACATCGACGTAACACATCCGCACCTATTGAAGCATGAGGCCCTTCTATTTCTTCAGACAAAGCCTTGCCTATATCATGGAATAATCCAGCTCTTAAAGCTATTTTGCCATCGAGGCCTAACTCTTCTGCTAGCATTCGAGCTATGAAAGCAACTTCTTTACTGTGGGCCAAAACATTTTGTGAAAAACTAGTTCGAAAATGTAATTTTCCAAGCAATTTAATTATGTCCATATGAACACCTTGAAGATTAAATTCAAGAACCGCTTCTCGACCCTTTTCTTCAATAATTTCATCCACTTCTTGTTCACATTTTGCGACAGTTTCTTCAATTTTTGTCGGATTAATTCGACCATCTGCAACAAGAACTTCTAATGCGCGTTTTGCAACTTCGCGACGCACCGGATTGAAGCCGGAAATAGTAATTATTTCTGGAATTTCACCAATTACAAACTCCATGCCGGTTGCCATTTCCAAAGACTTGATATTTCTACCTTCTTTACCAATAATACGTCCCTTCATATCTTCATTTGGAAGTTGAACGGTATTTGAGGCATGAGGAGCAACTTGATCTACGCTAAATCTCTGCATAGCACCAATTACGATATCAATTGATTTTTGTTTTGCTGTTTGACGAGCCTCTTCTTCAACCTTTTGTACCCATTTTTGACTTGCAAGCTGTACTTCCGCTTTTAAAGTATCAAATAAAGCTTGTTTAGCCTCTTCTTGGGTCATATTACTAGAACGCTCTAATTTATTAATCAATTCATCATAAAGATTTTTCAACTTAGTTTCATTCAAACGAAGCATGTCTTCATTTCTTGAAACAGCGCGTTCTTTCTGTTGAAGCTCTCTTTTGAGGTCATCTAATTGTTGCTCTTTTTTTTCTAAACTTTCCGACTTATCATTCAATTTATTTTGCAAACGTTCCAAAGTTATCTTGTCACGTTTAATTTCTAATTCAAACTCATTTCTTTTTTTATAAATTTCATCTTTAAGTTTCAGTAATGCTTCGCGACGCTCTGTTTCAATTTCTTGCTTAACATTCTTCCAACGATTTTTTGCATCACTCATTAACTCCGATGCCTTAGCAAATTTTGCGTTGGCTGCGCGTAATATCACGAGACCAATTGCGATTATCAATAAAGAAACCGCTCCTATAATCCAAACAAACATATATTTTCCTAACGATTTTTTAATCAACTAATAAATAAAATTTTATATGCAAACAGCATCCTTTTTTCTTATACGAAAAAAAGAAGTGGTTCAAACACTAAAAGTTGGAAAAACGTTAGAATCTAAAAATAAAAATTTTTAAGCGGTAAGCTTCCATTTAAAATTTTTGCAAGGTTTTTAATTCTTGATCAATCATATCAGCCAATAACTCTACTTCATAGTTGTTTCTTGAAATTTTATCTTCTAGCTTCAAAGTCTTACTAGCCAACTTGACAGCGGCAAGAACAGCAACACGAACGACATTTTCCGCACCAACCTTAGTAGCGATTTCAGTCATCAATGAATCAACTAAACTCGCAGAAGACATAAGATGTTTTTCTGTTTCATCACTAACAAGAACGTACGGATTAGCAAAAATTGTAATTGTATATTTTCTTTGCTCTCCCATACGACTACTCTTCGCTTCCGACAAATGAATCTATACTTCTAATCAACTCATCCATGGCGCGTTTAGCCAAAACTTTTTCTTCGCTAAGTTCTCTAACATCGGCTGATCCCTTAAGAAGAGAATCTTCCAATTTACCTAGTTTTTCTGTCAATGTATTAATTTCTTCCATTAACAATACATTTTCTTCGGTAAGTTTAATATTCTCAAGCCTTAGATCTTTCACAATGGCTATTAAACCAGCAACTTTATCTTCTAACATTTTTAGCATTTCCACTTCATTCTCCTCGACAAAAAATTAAAAAGACAAACTTATTTTAATAAGTTGGTCTTTTAATTGTCAAGATTAGCTAACTTTTGCTTTGTTAACTATCGCAGAAAATGCCTTTGAGTCGAAGATTGCAAGTTGACTAAGCATCTTTCTATTAAGAGAAATATTAGCTTTATTCAGACCATGAATTAATCTACTATAAGATAAACCATTAGATTTTGCAGCGGCACTAATTCTTGTAATAAACAAGGCGCGCATATCTCTTTTTTTAAGCTTACGACCCTTAAAAGCAAAGGCCCATGCTCTCAACAGAGTTTCTTTGGCTCTTTTAAAAATATTTTTTCTTTGTCCCCAAAAACCCTTAGTATGTTTCAGAAGACGTTTGTGTCTTTTTTTTGTAGCGATACCGCGTTTTACTCTTGACATAATGTAATCCTAATTATTTATAAACTATTAAACGTTAAATACTTAAGCATAAGGCATGCAAATTAACATATTTTTTGCATCGGCACTAAGCAAGTAGCCAGCACCCCTCAAATTCCTTTTGGTCTTTCTTGATTTTTTAGTCAAAAGGTGTCTTCTATATGCCTTACCATGCTTCACCGCCCCACTTTTTAAAACCTTAAATCTTTTTTTTGCAGCCGATCTAGTTTTCATTTTAGCTTGTGCTTTTGCCATTTTAAATCCTATTAAATTATCGAGTTACTTAATATTTTTTGTACTAAAAATTCTAGACCAAAAACCACCTGTAATGGAATCTTTTTCCATTATCAAGTTATCCATACCCATTTCTTTTAGGGTAGCGACAATTTTATCAAAGAATTCTGCTCCACGCTCTTCCTTAGTTGTTATCTCTCTACCCCTAAACATTAGTGTAATCTTTAACTTATTGCCATCTTGCAAAAAGCTTACACCATGTTTTAATTTGGTTTGAAAATCATGTTCGCCAATTTTAGGACGCATTTTGATTTCCTTTATCTGAATAACCTTCTGACGCTTTTTTGCTTCAGATTGCTTTTTCTTCTTGGCGTAAAGAACCTTGCCAAAATCCATGATCTTAGCGACTGGCAAACCTTCACCGCCTTCTGGCGATAACAAAACCAAATCAAGGCTTGCTTCTCTTGCCAACCTCAAAGCTTCACTTCTTGAGATTGTTCCGAGATTTTCCCCTGTTTCACCAATAACCTGTAATGAAGACGCTTTAATCGCCTCATTAATAGGCTGTTGAGTGTCTTTAACATTATTTTTCAAATTTTACCTACCCGTTTTAACTAATTAAAATAAATCAACAACAGCTTGCTTTTCTTGAATAGCCTTAAACACGCTGTTTTCTACATCCTCAGCCAGTTGTTTATCTGTCTGCAAAGATTTAAGTGCTTGTTCACGACCTTGAGCAAAATTAGAACCATTATATGCAAGCCAAGCCCCGGATTTATCTATAACACCGTAATGCAACGCTGCATCCAAAAGATCTAATTCCTTACTAATACCTACACCAAATAACAAGTCTAATTCAACACGTTTAAATGGAGGAGCCATCTTATTTTTAACCACTTTGACAACAACACGGTTGCCAAAATGATCCTCATTTTTTTTCAAGCTAGCCATTTTTCTAACTTCAAGACGAAGTGAAGAATAAAATTTCAAAGCATTACCACCTGTTGTCACTTCATTATTACCATAAGCCATGCCACCAATTTTTTGTCTCACCTGATTGATGAAAACAATTACAGTTTTTGACTTATGAACAATTGGAGTAAGCTTTCTTAAGGCCTGAGACATCAATCTAGCTTGCAACCCCATATGGGCATCGCCCATCTCACCCTCTAACTCAGCTTTAGGAACTAACGCTGCCACAGAGTCGATAACTATCATATCAACAGCATTAGATCTTACCAAAATTTCAGCAATATCCAACGCCTGTTCACCAAAATCAGGCTGTGAGATAATCAAATCATCAATATTAATACCTAAATTGGCAGCATAAGATGGATCCATAGCATGTTCAGCATCAATAAATGCACAAATTCCGCCTTTTTTTTGGGTTTGGGCAATTGCATGCAATGCTAAAGTTGTTT
The DNA here is from genome assembly GCA_000989525.1 of candidate division TM6 bacterium GW2011_GWF2_32_72. Lineage (GTDB taxonomy): Bacteria > Babelota > Babeliae > Babelales > GWF2-32-72 > GWF2-32-72. The sequence goes on along the minus strand of LBON01000005.1, from coordinate 30,546 downwards.
TACCAGAAGACTCTGGGCCAAATATCTCAACTATTCGACCTTTTGGGTAACCCCCAATGCCAATAGCCTGATCAATTAGAATAGATCCGGTAGAAATAACATCAAATTTTCTATTTTCAGACTGACCTAACATCATTACGGAACCTTGTCCATATTGTTTGTCAATCTGTGCAAATGTAACCTCTAAGGCCTTCTTTTTTGCATCAAATTCGTTATCAGGAGCCTGTTTTGCGGCCTTAATCTCATTCTTTATTTTCATTTTTTTATTATTCTTTCACAGAGTACAAGGTGTTGTCGATATCTATTTTAGCATTTCTATACAAAGAAGCAACAAATGATGCTTCACCTATTTGCCTGTAGCTTTGTTCTTGACCTGCTTCAATTTCTTTTAAGCTTGGGTTTTGATCGGACTTTTCAACAAGTTTGGTACCTTCTAACTTTACTAATAATCCGCTTTGAGGACCCTCAAATACCTTAACTGCTCCTTTTTGATCTAAAAGAAACAATGATGATACAGTTATTCCCTGATCTTCTAGTTTTTTAAGAACTGAATTCTCAGAAGCTTTTTTTACCAAAACAAATCCTGTTTTGGTTTCTGAAACTCTAAACTCTTTTGCGACTTCAGAAATTGATTTTGTAAAACTCATAGCTTTTGCTTTTTTAAGATTTTCTTCCAATAAAGTTTTTGCCTTTTCTTGGTAATAATCTTCTTTAACTAATGCCTCAACATCTTTTAATTCAGGAGTATAACTCTTATCAATGTTTGCAAGCTCAACCACAACGCCTTTTTTATTTTCAACATCAACAAAATAGGCTCTTTCACCAATAGAAGAAACGCGGAACAATCTTTGTGCTATTTGTGAACCATCTTTAGAAATACCTTTTTTGAATTCTTTTTTTGCTTTTTTGGAATTTGCAAATTCAACAAAGTTTTCAGAATCTAATACACGACTTATATCTTGCGCAAATGCTTGTTTAAATTCTCTAACAGCCAGCAAATCACGAATTTCGGCTTTAACTTTTTCAAGTGGTTTATACTCTGGATTTTTCTTAGAAATTCTTTGAATTATTTCTAGGCCATCCTTTGTTTCTGTAACCGCTGAAACATCGCCATCTTCTTGTAATATAAAGGCTGCTTTTTCAAAATTTGGATCCCTAGAACCTCGTTCAAAGAATTCAATCAATCCACCTTTTTTTGCTGTTTCTTTATCAGCAGAATACTGTTTTGCAAATTCTGCAAATTTTGATTTATCAATTAATATTTCTTGCCTTAAACTTTCCGCCTTAGTTCTTACACCATCAGAAGGGTTAGCTTCATCTACTGTAAATAAAATGCGTCTGACTTTAATTTTTGCAGGAGCTTCCATATATTTGGATCGTTTTACTTTATCATAATATTTTTCAATATCTTCATTACTTACTAACGCGTTGTATTCTTTTATATCAAAAGACCAAAGATTACCATCTCGTTTTTCTGGGACTAAATATTTTTTTGAATCTTTATTTTGTTTTTTATAAAAACGATCCAACGCAGCTTCATCAAGTTTTTGTGATTTAAGTTCATTTACATACTTAGAAATAGGGAAAGTTAAAATTGTAAAATCTTTTTCTTGATTTTGAGCAATCAACTCTAAATCTAAATCAAACTTAGGAGTATAAAAAGCATTTTCTACTAAATTTTTTGCTATTGAAACAGCAACTCTTTTTTGTAGTTCTTTTTCAAAGTCAGACCACGTCATTTGTCTTTGTTGAAGAAAGCTTTTAAGCGCGTCCATATCTAACTTACCATACTGATCCATGATCTGATAGTAAGGAACAATATCAGCAAGCTCTTTGGCAACAAAAAAAGGATTAAACAGACGCAATGTTGCAAAATCTGGGTTTACATTTACAGGTATAGAATTTGCAGATTGAGCCATAAGTTCTTGTCTAATTATATGATTCATTGCGGCAGTTTCAGGATTTTTATCTAATCCCATATGTTTTAAGAAATTGTCTACCACGGCACCATAAGCCTGCCTCATAGCACTAATTTGATTTTGAATATTCTCTGACTTCTTTTTTAATTCCCTTAGAGGAACCGATGAACCATTAACCGTCACAACTGTCTGACTCAAATAATCTTTTCTTTTCTGATCAAACATTGGCAAAATGTACCAGGCAATAATCAAAAAGGCGACCGAACCGATAACAATAACCTTGTAAACAATTTCGTTTTGCATTCCTCTTCTGATGTAACTAATCACAGCCTTAATCCTTTCTTAAAAATATTAATTTTTTAAACACAAATTCTAACATCATGAAGCGCTTCTATTGTTTTTATCTTATCGACAAATTTTTGCAACTCTTCCTTTTCTAAATACTTATCAGTCACTGCCTGATACCATGTGACTACCCGACCCTTTTTCCCTTTGCTTTGTCTTTTTTTGAGTGAAATTTTCAATCCATTTTTTTCCATTTTTTCTACAAATTTTTGTGCCGCTTTAGCTGATCCAAACCCTACCAATTCCGCATAAAACAACTTACCCGATTCAGATTTTTTTACATCCGATATATTGGTTGTTACTTTATCTTCTGCAACATTCTCATTTTTTACTACTTGTGCCTTTTCAGGAAGCTCTGCTGCGACAATTTCCATTTTTTCTTCTTTATTTTCAAGTAAAGGAATTTGATCTAAATCATCCCTTAAATCTTCCTTGCAAGCAATATTTTCACCTTTATCATACATGTCAGCCATTGAATAATGTATATTATCAACAAAAGCTTCTTTTTCCATTTTATCTGTAAATTTTTCAACTGAATTTTTACATCCCAAAAAATATCCCGAAACAAATACAAAAAAAGAAAAAATCACAATGCCAGATCCAATCCAACTGATCTGCCTACTACTTAAAACGATTTCAGAATATTTATTTTTTTTTGATTTTAATGTTTCAAAATTCATAAACTTTCTACCTTTTTTAACGATTTTTAAGATGCCATAACAGCTGTTCAATATACCCTTCAATAGGCTCGGTCGTCAAGTTCACCTCATGCAAAGTTGATGCTAAATAGCAACCGCTTTTTTGCAATGATTCAAGATCTTTGCCCAACTTACTCTTTAACATTCTCCAAAAAATTATTTGCCGCTTTGCATAATTTCTAGTTTTTTTGCTTATAATTTCAATTAAATCTTCTTTATTGGCAATGTTTTTTTGTTGTGTCAAATAATCGATTATATCAGGATATCCAATTAATTTTTTCTCATTTAAAAAATCTTCCCAAGACGTTCCCAAAATATTTTGAACTTCTTGAATCCACCCTTCATTTAACATTTGACGGGTTCTTAAATTAATTCTGTTATAGAGTTCTGCTCGATCTCTTAACACATAAATAAAATGAAATTCGGATGGAAAATTAACATCAAACTCCGGCTCTAATTCTGAAGGTTTTTTACCTGTCTTACACCAAAGCTCTAATGCACGATTAATTCTATAGATATCATTTGACTCTATATCCTCAGCTCGTTTAGGATCAATACTATTAAGAGTTTCCCAGGTAACGTCAAGATCTTCTAACTTACAAAACGCTGACTCATTTTCTGGAATATCTAATGGGGGATAAAATAAAGATTTTAAATAAAAAGAAGAACCTCCTACCAAAATTGGTAGACGGCCCTTTTCCCAAAGTTCATTAAGTTTATTAAATAAAAGATTTCTATATTCATAAACAGTTAAATTTTTAGGTTGATTAATAATATCAAATAAATGATGAGGGATTTTAGATTCTTTCCAATTAGGCTTTGCAGTACCAATCCCAATGGGTTCATAAAATTGGCCCATATCCGCATTAACTATTTCGCCTCCAACCTGAGCCGCTATCTTTTCTGCTAAATCACTTTTGCCAACACCAGTTGGGCCGCTTATAATTAATAATGTCTTGTTCATAAAACCAATTGTATTTTAAAATTAAATAAAAATTTTATTCTTATAATAAATGAATATCACAAAGAAGAAAACATCTGATTTTTACTTAAAGCTGATCTCAAACATTCCAAAGCACTGTCTTCTTCAGAGTTATAAACAAGAGCAATTTCTTCAACAAGCAAACCTTCTGTTTGTTGTAACAAATATTTTTCACCAAAAGAAAGTTCTTTTCTTGCGGAAATCAATTTTAATGTTTTATAAATTTTTGAAATTTCCAGTAGATCACCGGATCTTAATTTAGCTTGATAATCCTTATTCCGTTTATTCCAATTAACAGGCAACCCTTCTGTGTTTTCAGCAATTTTTATAGGGACAGCTAACATATTAAAAATGTCTTGAATAAAATCAGACGAACTAATTTTTCTGACACCGATGACGCTTAAGTTGCACACAGGAACTAATACCGTCATATCTTTGCTCATCAAATGAAGTTCAAAAAACTGAGTCGGTTTTCCTGCAATGCATTTTTCCAAAATTCTAACTACCTTTGCAACACCATGCCCAGGATAGATAACTTTGTCATTTAAAGAAAACATCCGGCCCCCTTTGGGAAGAACCTCCGGCCAACATAAAATATCTTAGAATTAAGTATAACAGAAAAAAAATATTGTTTAATGACTAGTTAACACAACCCGCAAATTTATTGGTATTGATCAAAAGGAAGTCCGCCATCAAACGATTCGCCTCCGCCACCAATGCCATAATTTAAGCCACTTGGTTTTCCACCAAATAGCACATGCCTAAAATTTAACAACAACATCACAGAAAGAGCTGGAATCATCCACCAATTTGACTTCAACCAGTCCCCCCAAGAAAGCTGCGAACTAGATTGATAAATTCCAATAATCATAGAAATTAAACGCATATAATCATCTAATATGCCGATTAATTCAGTTAAATCAACCTCCTGCAAAACACTAAATGCACCTTTTACATCAGGTAAAAAATTTTTTACATACGGTGAAATTTGTTTAGAACTTATTAAAACCTCTTTGTAGCACGCAAGAATAACAATAGAATATTCTCGCAAAAATAAATCTGCCTGTGGATCATCTTCTATAGAAAATTTATCCCAAGTTTTAAATAAACACATAAGATTATTTTTGCATAAAGATAAATTATCAACACATGCTTTGGTTAAAGGATGTTGAAAAATAAAGGTGTTATCAAATTGAGGCTTTTTCAATGTTAAAAATTTTTTTCTTTTAAACATCCCAAACATATCTGATTGATATTTTTTTAAAAGCCGAAAATCACTTTTGGAAGGAACATAAATATATTGATTCGTTGTTCCCAAACTTTTTAAAAAAAAGACATGTTTAGCTAGTCTTCTATGTATAACTAGTAATTCCGAATGATGGTCTACATAAGGATTTCCTAGACATATCAATACATTTGAATAAATAAAAAATAATAAAACTAAAACCCTCATTGTTCGCTCCTACCCAAATTCGCTTAATTAAATACACAATAACTATAACAATTCAGCTCCACAGAACTCAACATTATCTGTAAAACCATACCCATTTTTCTATGTGAAACAAATATAAAAAGAATAAAAATCTCTTTATTCTAAGTGTGGCATTCGAAGATCGATTATAATGAACGTTTTTCAGGCCGCACAATTCAACCACTGACAAACAAGTTCAATCAAAACCCTGGGGCAAAACTCAAAACAAAGCGCAAGCAGATGTCTAAATGAACTATTTTGCTTTGTTTTTTTAAATAAAAAAGACATATAAGATTGACTCAAAAAAACCTTATTAAATGCCATGATTTTATTTTTTTATAAACTAATTATTTACAAATGAAAATACAACTTGTTATCCTATTATCAAATTCTATTAGGGGGAGAAGAAAATGAAAATATTAACAATAGCATTAATTGTGCTAAGTATCTTTTTGATTGGAAGAAACATTCTCATTCAACTTGAAATTGATCCTAAAAATCATCAAGTTGTCTACAAATCAAATTGTTCCAAAAAAATATAATGAATAAGTAAGAGCAAAAATATAATGAAAAAAATAAATTTGGCCTGGACTTCAAAAATAACGTCCAAATATCTTTTATTAATTATTACAATGATTCAATGGAGTTGTTACGGAAGCAATGAGCCAGCATTACCACTTTTTACCGCGATAAAAAACAATAATTCAAGCGAAGTAGAAATATTAATAAAAAATCATAAACACTGGGCTAGTGAAAGACATGATGATCAAACACCCTTATGTCTAGCCATAAAGAACGGGAAACTAGAAATAGCACGAATATTGTTAGAAAGTAGTCCTGCATCTATTAATTTTAAATGTGATTATGACAAACTACCAGTAGATTTAGCAACAGAATTAAAAAATTTTGAGATGATAAAGTTGTTAATTGAAAAAGGTGCCAACAAAAATCTTTCTTCATCATTAAGGCTAGCATTACAAAACAAAGATTTTGAAATGATAAAGTTTTTGATTGCCAATGGCGCCAACATTAATGAAAACAACCAAAAAGACAAGACACCATTACATCTAGCAATACAAAAAAACGATTTTGAAATGGCAAATTTTTTAATTGCCATTGGTGCTAACATTAATGCAAGTAACCAAAAAGGCGATACACCACTACATTTAGCTGTAGAATCTGATAATTTTGAAATGGCAAAGTTTTTAATTGTCAAGGGTGCTAACATTAATGCAAGCAACCAAAAAGGCGACACACCACCACATTTAGCAATACAAAAAAACAATTTAAAAATGGCAGAGTTATTAATTGCCAATGGTGCTGATATTGACGCAATCAACAAAAATGGCAATACACCATTACATTTGGCAATGATCAGTGCCGACAACCAATTAATAATGTTTTTAGTTAAAAAGGGTGCTAAGACTAACACAAAAAACAAAGACGGCAATACGCCTTTACATTTACTGATAGACTCACCAAAAATATTTGAAAACTCAACAGAGTTCACACCCATAATAACATTATTACTAAGTAACAATGCCGACATTAACGCAAAAAACAATGATGGCGAAACTCCTCTACATTTAGCCGCAAAACGCTCAAAGAGTTTCAGCAGCACCAACGACATCAACGACATTTACAACGAAAATGCTGCTCTAGAGATGGCTAGCCTTTTAATTAAACAAGGTATTAATGTTAATGAAACAAACAAGAAAAACCAAACGGCATATGATTTGGCCAAATCAAGTAAAATGCAAGACAAACTTTATGCGGCAATGCAGGCAGATATATCTAAAAAAACTCTTCCCGCTGAAACTATCAGCGATATTTCGCAACTTCAAACACAATTAAGCTCACTAAAAACCAAATTAGAAGAACTTTTGAAAAAACTAAAAGAAATTTCCAAATAAACAACATATATGTTAAAGAATTAGAGCTATTTTTAAAATTAAAAATAGCTCTAAAATTAATATAAGCACTTAACCTTTTCTTAAATTATCCCCATGGTATACTATCATTTTCTTTTATAAAATAGCGAAATTACTATGGATTCAAAACAAATAATCTCCAAATTCAATCAAGGCGTTAACTGGAATGCCATCGTTTATATTTTTCACAAAACAACCAGTGCTATTGCTACAATTTTATTTTTCCAATACCTCGCGCCACAAGCTTTTTCCGCATGGAGCAACATAAATAGTATAATTTTTTTACTTCTTCTTTGGACTGATTTTGGTTTTCGTAAATCAATCCCTTTATTTTTACCCCACTTTGCACAAAATAAACAATCACACAGACAATTTACAATTTACACTATGCTATTCCAGACCCTAGCATTGATAATTACCACACCAATTTTTTTATTTACCATTCAATTTTTAATGAAAGGTTTTATAAAAAATATATGCCCCATGATCATTATGCTAGCTGTGTTGATATATGTTATAGAAGGCTGTATAGGCGTAGTAAAATTAATTTATCACGCACACTTTTGGCAAAAGCAATTCAACTTATTAATCTCAGTCATGACAGCATTAGAAACTATCGCAAACTTAATTACTATTTTTATATTTCAAATGGATTCTCACAAATTATTTCATGCAATACTTCTTACTAAATTATTTACTGGTTTAGGAATATTAGCTGCAGCTATAATAATGCTTCCTAAATTTTATCAAGAAATGACGTATACATCGTCTAAAAACACTAATTCACTATGGTGGAGTTTCACAAAGCATTCAGCATTAATGTGGGGAAGCAATGGAATAAAAAGTTTAACTGAGCGTAATTTTTTACTTCCTGTATTTACTCATATATTAGGTTATGAAGCGGGTAATTTTTTCAAGATCGCAAGTGATGGTGCATTATTATTTTATCGATCCGTGATTAAAACTATTGGCACAACAGACACATCTTTACTTGCATATACAGATATGATTCAAGATGGAAAAACATCATTGCAAACTGCCTTCAAAAAACTTATCTCAAAGATCGCCGGCCTCTGCCTTCCCCTTTTTGGAATTTTATTATTTTTGCTTTTACAGTTAATTCATAACAATCATGTTGATCATATGATTTTCAAACTCTTTTTTATTATGGTATTAGGGTATTTACTGGAGGCGATTTTTTCTCCGTATGAACGCGTGCTTGAAATTAAGCGCGAATATGTAAGATTGTTTATCGCGTATAGTCCCTATTGTGTAATGCTTATTATTTTATTCTTATTTAATACTATATCGTATATTGGTTTAATAAACTCTCTTTTGTTAATACATGGCGTGCGATTGGTTAGTGTTTTTATAATGGTTTGGTTTGCACGTAAACGTTACGGATTGCTATTTCCAATTATGCTCATAAGTTCTTTATTTTTAGCATTTACGCTTCTTGCTTATACATTACATTTAATTATTGCGTATTATATGCATGAAGGAGTAAGTGAATATATTAAGGTGTTAAGTAAGTATATATTTAAAATATAACCCATTCTTATTCCTTATTTCTTGTATCAAATCATCTCTTAATTTCTTGTATCAAATCATCTTCATTCCTTATTCCTTATACAGTCATCATTCCTTATACAGTCATCATATACAATCACCTTATATACAATCACCTTATTATGCCTCATAATTATGCCTTATTATGCCTTATAATATATCAATCCCTTCATTTCATTTCATTGTTATATTAATCAATCATCATCGTTATATTAATCAATCATCATCCCCTCATCATCCCCATCCCCTCTTTACACTTATTAACCAATCATCACCCTCCCGCTTTAATTAAAGACTCACAATCCACGGGTGTTGTCCACAGGTATTAGATATTCACGTAGTCAAGGCCATGAGCCCCCTTGTATAACTTCGTCAGTAAAGGGCGAAGGGACAAAGACGGAGTGAAAAATCGCACTTTTTCAACAAAAAGAATAATAAAATAGTTACCAAACGACTTTTAAACAAAGGTTACACCTAGGGCCAAGCAACCCATCAAGTTTTAAAAAGTGAAAGCATTTGTTAACAATAATATATAAATTATACGACAGATCCGTAAGCCAAAAAAGCTTACTAAAAACATATTAAGATTATCTGAGTGTAAAAGACTAAGATAATTTGAGTCTAATTATTGACTCAAAAAACAATATATGTAAAATAAGTGTTATACAGACGCGTTTTTAACCCTCAAGGAATTAACAATAATTAGAAAGGAAAAGCACATGGCAAAAATCATAGGAATTGATCTTGGCACAACCAATTCAGTTGTCTCAATAATGGAAGGTGGTAGCGCCAAAGTTATCCCAAATAAAGAAGGTAACAACACAACCCCATCAATTGTTGCTTTCACAAAAGATGGAAAAAGACTTGTTGGAACGCTTGCAAAAAGACAGGCTATAACCAATCCTGAAAACACAATCTATTCTGCCAAACGATTCATTGGCAAAAAATATGATGACGTAAAAAACGAAGCCACTCACTTACCTTACAAGATTGTAAAAAAAGCCAATGGCGATGTTGCTATCTTAGCTCAAGGCAAAGAATACTCTCCTCAAGAAATCTCCGCAGCAGTCTTAAGCCACTTAAAGCAAATAGCTGAAGATTATTTAGGAGAAAAAGTAACAGAAGCGGTTATAACAGTTCCTGCATATTTTAACGATTCACAACGTCAAGCAACCAAAGATGCTGGCAAAATAGCTGGTTTAGATGTTAAACGAATTATTAATGAACCCACAGCTGCCGCATTAGCTTATGGTCTTGATAAAAAGAAAGATGAAACTATCGCAGTATTCGATTTTGGTGGCGGTACTTTTGATATTTCTATTTTAGAAATCAGTGATGGCGTTATTGAAGTTAAATCCACAAATGGTGACACACACTTAGGTGGTGATGATATCGATCACAGATTAATAACCTATTTAATTGAAGAATTCAAAAAAGACCAAGGAATTGATCTTCGCAATGACAAAATGGCGCTTCAAAGATTAAAAGAAGCCGCAGAAAAAGCGAAGCAAGAACTTTCAACATTGTCAGAAACAGAAATCAATTTACCTTACATCACAGCCGATGCAACTGGTCCTAAACATTTAGTAATAAAAATTAGCCGCGCAAAGCTAGAAAGTTTATGCGAAGACATTTTTAAACGATTAATAGAACCATGCAAAAAGGCTCTTGCAGACGCAGGTTTAACAAAAGATAAAATTGATGAAGTTATTTTAGTTGGTGGTTCTACACGAATTCCAAAGATTCAACAAATTGTAAAAGATTTCTTTGGTAAAGAACCAAATAGATCTGTAAATCCAGATGAAGTTGTTTCTATCGGTGCCGCAATTCAAGGTGGTGTGCTTGCAGGAGATGTTACAGACATTCTTCTTCTTGATGTCACTCCCCTTTCTCTTGGTATCGAAACCATGGGTGGAATTGCAACTAAGTTGATTGAACGAAACACAACAATACCAACCAAAAAATCTCAAGTCTTTTCAACCGCAGAAGACAACCAATCTGCCGTGGACATAAGAGTTGTTCAAGGTGAAAGAGAATTCGCAAAAGATAATAAACTTCTTGGTCAATTCAAATTAGAGGGCATTGCTCCGGCATCTCGTGGCGTACCTCAAATTGAAGTTACTTTTGATATCGATGCAAACGGCATTGTGCATGTTTCCGCAAAAGACAAAGGCACAGGCAAAGAGCAAAGAATTCAAATTACAAGTAGCGGCGGTTTAGATAAATCTGAAATAGAAAAAATGGTTCAAGAAGCAAAACTGCATGAAGAAGAAGACATAAAAGCAAAAGAAGCCGTTGAAAAGAAAAATAAACTCGATGGTGTAATTTTAGAAGTAGAAAAAGCTCTAAAAGAGCATAAAGAAAAACTGTCTGAAGATGAAATCAAGACAGTAGAAGCAGCTATTGAAAAAGCAAAAACAGAAATGCAAGAAAATGCTAACAACGCAGAAGCTCTTCAAAAAGCAACTGATGAACTTTTAACAGCATCGCAAAAAATTGGTCAAATTGTTTACGAACAAGCACAAAAACAATCCGATTCCGGATCAAACGATTCAGGAAACTCAGAAAACAATGATGAACCAATCGAACCAGAAATAAACGAGTAAAACTCATCAAAACTATGCATTGGGCCCGGTTTCTTCCGGGCCTTTTTTATGTATTGGGCCTGGTTTCTTCCGGACCTTTTTGCTGCCCTCCCGCCGTTCATCCTGAGTGTTTTGCGTAGCAAAATGTATCGAAGGATTGCGCGCAACAAAAAAATTAATTAATGAATTAATTAATTAACAAAGTCAAAATCTATTGACTTTAAATAAACCAAAAATTTAACATTGAAGATGAGCAAATAAGTCAAAAATTTAAATACTAAGAATAATCAAAAAAGCACTCTTCTTCGCGCTCATCACGCTGTGTCTAGAGTAATCTTGGCAAAGCCTGGGGACTCGCAGAAGAATTAAAAAAAAGGAAACAAATGAACAAAAAAATATTATTAATTTTACCCGCAATTATTTACGCACAACTTGTTTTTGCAGACATTAATATTTTTGACCTCAAAGATACCTGGAATATCTTAAAACCTGAGTACAAACATCTTTCTCCAATTCACGGGGGCATCTGGTGGGAAAGTGGGTTAGTCAAAAATTTTTACACTTTTGGAAAAACATTTGATACTCCAACACGAAATGACAAAGTTGTTGAGCTTACAAGAGAGGTTCTATTCAATGAAATCGAGGGCGATTTAGGTGTTGCAACAGGCGAACTGAAATTTATAAATTATTTTGATCAAAAAGATATTGGTAAACTTATTGGCCTGATTGAAAGCCACCAAAAACAAGAACAAGAAAACGAGTTTAAAACCCAAGTCACAGAACTAATAGAAAAACAAAAAGAAAAACTTCCAGAAAATATAAATAAAAATAAATTCAATATAAAAACACCCGTAAATATTCTTACCGCTGCTTTAAAAAATTGCGGCTGGTTTCAACCAACAGAAGAAAGGGAAAAAAAGAAAACAGAATATAAAATCGAGTATCCAAAAAACACTGTAATTTATTTATTACTTGCAACTCTTTACCGCAAGGGCACAACCAATAAGGAAAATTTAAAAACATTTTATGATGGCTTAGCAGAAGGAGTAGGCAAAGAAGTTTTAACAAAAGATGGTATAAATACTCTTCAAAATACAAACTGGCCAGATCAAAAATATACAGTCCAAGAATTAAAAAAAACTTCTGAGGAAGAGGCATTCCCACAAGAACATCTGATAGATCCAATCTTAATTTTAGAAAAAAATTATGAAAAAATAGTGGTCAAACTCTTGTTCAATCCAGGATATCCACCACAGACTGGATCTTTTAGAACGCACTACAAAAACAATGCATTTTTAAGTTGCGCCGATAATGCACTAAGAAATTTTGTTAATCTGATTGCGTACTCAAAGGAAGGAATTTTCTCAACTGAAAATGTCAAAAAAATAACAACTCAGGCAAAACCAATCCAAAGCCTAAAAGAATACATTGATCAGCAAAACAAAACTGGTTCTGCTGAAAAGCATTGGTTAAAAGTTGTTGAAAATTTACCATGGGTTAAATATAAAAAAGCCTTAAATAAAAAAACAAAAAAAGTAATACAGACCAACGCTTTCATTTACTTACCAAACAATGATGAAATGAAACAGGCTCTAGAAAATAAAAAAATTAAAGTAACGGAAAAAACAATAGATGACCAAACCTTTGATCAATTCACTTGGGGCAAAGATACATATGTTATTGTTGACCCAAGCGAATACGAACTATTTGAAATAAAATCTTGCTTAGCCAATTTTATATTAATCTTAAATCAAATTTTTCAATTAGATATATTCAAAAATCAAAATATATATGAAACATTTTTAGACTCTAACTTTTATGAAATCTATACTGCAAAAATCGCAGAAAAACTAAATTTCACTTACTCGACAACCGAAAAACTCAAAACAGGATACGCAAGTCTAAATGTAGCCTTTCCAGACAAACGAAAAGCTATAATCTCACTTAGAAAAGGGCATGCATCTTGCAATTTCCATTCAAATATAAAAAAAGAAACATTGATACTAGTAAAATACCTAGAATCTATGGGATATGAAACACTTATAAGTTATGATTTAGTTCCAGTTCTAATGAAGTATTTCTACAAACATTTTTATATTGGCGGCATGCCTTTTTACATAGAAAATCCGATTACAACTACATCCATTAATCTTAAATATTGGTTTTTAACGAACATATCTAGCAATGATGCAAATAATTTAAAAATGCTTGAAACTATACTCTCCAATAAATTTTTATTAAAAGAGCTGCCAAAGCCAACTCTAGACCTAATTAAAATCATCTCCAATAAAACGGACATCACATCACTTTCATACTTCTTGGAAGAAGAAAATCAATCTAAAAAAAAGGTAAAGTCACAGCAAGAAGCTCAATCAATAACAAATAGAAAATTTATCGAACAATATGGAAAACTATTTATTCAAGAATTAAACAAAACTCTTCTCGACCAAAACTTTCAGAAAGAAAATCTAAAAACTTCGCTAATGCTGGCCATTACTTTCAAGGATTTTATACAAAAAGATATTACATCCTCTATAATTGAAAAAATAATTGAAGCCCCTGATGCGATACAAACAAAATGTATTCCATTATTTCTTGATTACAATCTTGATTACAATAAAGAGTTCTATAATGAGAACATTACCCAACAACTTGTTAACCTATCCGAACATGCGATAAAAAGTCAGAACAGCACTCTACAGAATTTAGGATTTGATTTGCTGGCTAAGCTTGTTGAGGTCAAAAGACCCGGAGCACTTGAAACAGCAATCCAATTTGCACTACAATTTAAAGAAAAAGAAACTAATCGACACCAAATCAGCCTACTTCTAGCACTTCTAAGACATGGCCCTAATCTTCCAGAAAAATTACTAGACAAGGCTATTGAAATTGCGCAACAGGCTGTAGCAGTTAACTCATCTAATATAAATAATTATGGAAGATCATTAGTAGAAGAGCTTTACAAAAGGGGCAAGTTGACTAGAACTCAATATTATTGGTTAAAAACCAAGGGTATGATATCAGAAATAAAAAATGATATACAAGGTAACTTTTAAAATATCGCATTTTAGAATTAAAAAACTTTTTATGCTAAACTGCTCACATATTTTAACCCTAAATTCAAAGGCTTTAATGAAAAAATTATTATTAATACTAACTTGTTACTCGTGTCTTTTTACAACAGTTGCTGCAGAAATCAAATATTACAAGTTAGAAAGAAATCTACCCTATCCTTACGTTGCGCATATTCTTGAAGTAAATCCAAAAGAAAATCCAATTCATCTTGAAACTGCAACTGAATTTACTCAAGGCAGAAAACCTGCTTCTGAATTTGATAAAGGTTATTCCGCTGTAATAAATGGAAGTTTTTGGCTACCAGAAGAAAACGGCGCTCCCGAGTTTATGTTAAAAAAAGATAATAAATGGATGAGCATGCCTAGAACAGCGTTACTAGGAACTCTTGGTTGGAGTAATAAAGGACAAGATGCCGAAATAGATATTGTTGGCATAAAATATGGTGTAAAAATTGATGATGAAATAATTCCCGTTGCAAATCTTAATGGAAAAATAAAAGACAATAATATTGTAGTTTTTACACCCACATTTGGAACAACAACAAAATCTTCTGAAAATCGAACAGAAATTTCTGTCTCAAATAAACAAATTAAATCTATTAAAACAACGAGTAACACTAATATCCCAAAAAATGGATTTGTAATTTCAATTGGACCAGATGCAGAAATTGATTTAAATAAATTCAAAGAAAATAGCTCCGCCGAATTCATTTATCAATTTGAATTCACAGAAGAGGCAACTAACAAAAAAGAGCTCAACAACAAATGGAACAATTTTGAAAATATTGTCGACGCAAATCCAATTTTAATAAACAATGGTCAAATCAATACAAATATTAATAAAAATAACTCTAGATATTTTGCACAACTGCCACATCCGCGGACAGCCGTTGGCCTAAAACCAGACGGCACATGGGTATTTGTCGCACTCGATGGAAGACAACTACTTTACAGCCTCGGAGCAAGTTTAAATACTCTTGCATACTTAATGCTTGAATTAGGCTGCGATAGAGCCCTAAATCTTGACGGCGGTGGATCCACAACCATGATTTTAAACGGGGAAATAATTAACAACCCATCCGGTGAAAGAAAACTCAGTATTCGAAAAATTAAAGAAAAACAAGAACGGCCAATTGGTCATGCAATTTGTATTGAGTAAACTTTTAACAAACGCAATGTAGAATATAATTAATCCTTTTTGTTATACTGCGAGTTACTTGTAAAATAGTACAAATTAAAAAGGGTTTTTAATGAAAAAATTTTTATGCATTTCAGCAATTTTGGCTATCCTCACTTTTTCCTCACTCTTTGCATCCATTCGCACACCGTATGTTGCTGGCACCTGGTATGCAGCAACACAGCAAGCATTAAATAAAACACTCGATAATTTTTTTGAACAGGCAAAAACAAAAAAAGTAGAAAATAAAATTAAAGCAATAATTGTACCGCATGCTGGTTATACATTTTCTGGCCAAGTGGCAGCTGATGCATTTAACCAGATTGAAAAAGATTACGAAACTGTTTTTATATTAGGGCCTGCACATAAATATCCGTTAATTGGGATCTGCCCAATTGATTTTGAATATTGGCAGACACCCTTGGGGCAAGTTAAAATTTCACAAACAGTAAAAGATATTTTAAAAGAACCCGGAATTAAATTTGTACCGCAAGCAGACAAAGGCGAACATAGTTTAGAGCTTGAAATTCCATTTCTACAAAAACAAATTCAAGATTTAAATATTGTGCCAATATTAGTTGGAAAATGCCCCCCAGGCGATGTTAAAAATATTTTAAATAAATACTTACAGAAAAACGATTTAATAATTGTTAGCGCCGATCTTTCACACTATCATCCGTATGCCCAGGCTGTTGAACTGGACAATCAAACAATTCAAACAATTTTAAATTTAGATTCACAAAAAATTCTTTCTCAAGAAGTTGACGCACCATGGGCCATTGCGGCACTTTTAGAAATTGCCAAAGAAAAAGATTGGAAGCCACAACTTATAACTTATAAAAATTCTGGTGACGTTTCTGGAAATAAAACAAATGGGGTTGTTGGTTATTGTTCAATAATATTTGTAGAAAAAAAATCTCAATTTTCAGAAGCTGAAAAACAACAATTACATTCTTGGGCAAAAGAAGCAATTAAAAATCATTTACAAAATAAAATCATAAAAATAGATTCAAAAAACTTAGACAAAAAATTTTTAGAAAAAAAGGGATGTTTTGTAACTATCAAAAAAAACAACAAGCTCCGCGGCTGCATTGGAACAATTTTACCAAACAAGCCGCTTTATCAATGCATATTAGATAATGCAATCAATGCCGCAGTAAATGATTCAAGATTTAGCCCAATTCAACAAGAAGAACTTACTCAAATTGAATTAGAAATTTCTGTATTAACTCCACCCACAAATCTTTCCTTTAAATCATCTCAAGAACTTCTTGAAAAATTGCAACCAAACATAGATGGAGTAATTCTAAGTAAAAATTTAAACTCAGCAACCTATCTACCTCAGGTTTGGAAAGATCTTCCAAACAAAGATGAATTTCTATCAAGTCTTTGTATAAAAGCAGGCCTTTCAAAAGATGCGTGGAAACAAAACAATATAAATATTAAAACCTACCAAGCAGAACATTTTTAAAAAAAAGCTAATCTTACACGTGACAAAACAAAGCATAAACTATATATTTGATAGCTTAAAAATCATTTATAAATATTCTATATCGGAAAAACATGCAATTCCTCAAATTTATATCTTTTTATGCTTCAATTTTATTTTTTCCTCTAAATATTTTCTCATCCAACCCGTCAAATGAGATAGATAGAACACCTAGTTTAGGCTTAATTAAAGGGCATCCATCATCAAATACCATTAGTACACAACCCCCAATAACAGAGCAAACAATTCTAGAAATTTTTAATTTTAAAACACAAGACTGGGAAGATATCGACTTAACCAAAGAACAAGCATGTTCTATTTGTAAAGAAATAATTAATGAAACAAAAACTGCCGCCTATAGTTATAAATGCACAAATGATATGGCTCATATCACCCATATAAAATGTTTAATTAAACGAATAGAAGACAATCATTTTCTTGCCCACCTATGCCCTTCTTGCCAGCAACCTTTTATAGATTCAAGAAATAAAATGTCACGCTTCAAAGAAAACTTTACAGCCTGTCGAATCAAAAAAGCCGTTGCCATTTTTATTATTTTTTGTATTTTTGTTTGCGCATACACACTTGTAATGGGAATTATTCCAATAACTGAAGTAAATTATTTAACCACATCATCTAAGGCTTTAGATTTAACAATTATAACTTTTATTTTAACAAACTATCGCGAATATATTATCAAAGGTGCAGAAGCCACATGTGATGTATTTCTTTACACGCTGTATTTCTTGGGCCTTGCAGGCATAACACTGCTTGAAAAAAAAGAATATTTAACACCACAAGACAAACTCAGTCTACAAGTACTCAATAAATTAAAAAATTTATTATCTGAAACAAATAACCAAATTCAACAAAATCACAATGATGTTGAATTTTGCAATGAGTACGATATCGCTTAAAAATTTAAAGGGGACCTTTATTACAAGGCCCCTTTTATAATAATTAGTGACAGTTTTTACAATGACAATCATTACATGTACAACAATGCTTTGTTACATGTAATTTAATAAAATCATATAAACAGAAAATACCAGAAAGTAAAAATATCCAAAGAACAATGGTATTTAACATTGGATACTGAACAAGATACATCATCGGACAATAAACACTCCATGCTGGAAATAAAGTTAACCCAACATGAATAGCAGCCAAACAAGCAACCAACCAAGCAAAACATTTTAAAGATCTAAAAAAAACATTCATTAAAACTCCTTACTATTTACAACCGCCACACTGGCCTTTGAAATGAACAACAAAAAACATCAAAGCACTAAAAAAACCGGATATTAAAAATATCCAAAGAAGTGTCTGCTCTACAATTGGATTATTCATAAAAAAATTTGTTGGATAAAGAGAAGGAAACAACTTCAATCCTGCAAAAATGGAACCCAATGCTGCAACCAACCATACAACAATGCAACTTAAACTAATTTTCATATTTTGCTCCAATTAATGAGTACAGGTATCGCCTTTGCATCCACACCAAATATATTTAATTAACATAAACATGCTAAAGCAACCACTGAACAAGAAAATAATAAGAATAGGATTTACCAAGAAATTCAACGTTGTCATAAACAATGATGTTGTTAAAAGATCAAAGTTAAATAACATTAACCCTTGATGAATAGCCGCAAATGAAGAAAAAAACCAGAAGGTAATCTTCCACCAACAATGTCTTGAAGTATTTTCCATAAAAGGACTCCTTGTTTGGAAATTAAAAAAATTATCAAAAATCACCCTAATAAAAAGTTAAGCCAAAAGTAAAGCCTAATATTACACACTCCTTTTCAAATCCTTATTTTTCGCCTAAAATAAATATTTCTTGCCTAAATTTGACCAAAAATCAAAATAAGGTTTTTAAATTTTAAAATTAAAAAATAGCTAAAAGGAATCAAATGGGAATCAAAGTCGGACTAGTAGGCCTACCAAATGTGGGCAAATCAACTTTATTTAATGCGCTTACCAAATCATCTGTTCCAGCAGAAAACTACCCTTTCTGCACCATAGACCCTCACTTAGCTATCACAGAAGTTCCAGATCCAAGAATTCCACAACTTATAAAAGTGTTTAATTCCAAAAAAGAAGTTCCCGCAACAATTTCTTTTGTTGACATTGCTGGACTTGTTAAAGGGGCCGCATCGGGCGAAGGTCTTGGCAACCAGTTTTTAAATCACATCAGAGAAGTTGATTTAATTCTTCATGTTCTAAGATGTTTTACGGATCCTGAAATAACTTCGGATAGAACAGAAGCTGATCCAATAGACGATTATGAAATAATTGTTTCCGAACTTATGCTTAAGGACTTAGAATCTGTCGATAAGCGATTAGAAAGAATGCCAAGATTTATCAAAGCCGCAAAAGGCAATCCTTTAGAAGAAAAAGAACTAATTTTAGAAAATGCTTTACTAGAAAAAGTAAAAGTTCTTCTTGATAAAGGTGATAATCAAGGTGTCCGAAAAGCAATTACAACAGCCGAAGTAAAAACCGTTCCTTTAATTTCTGCAAAAAATTTCATAATAATAGCAAATATAGATGAAGTAGAAATTGAAGGTGATGGGTTCAAAAAAAATCCAAATTATCAAAAATTAATCAAGGTATTTGGCGAAAGCAACGTTATTCCTATTTGCGCCAAAACAGAAGGTGAACTCTCTCAATTAGAAGAATCTGAAGCCAAAGAAATGATGGAAATGATCGGCCTCAAAGAAACTGGACTTGATAAAATTATTCGCCAAAGTTACAACGAACTTGGACTCATTACATTCTTTACATGTGGGCCTCAAGAAATTCACGCATGGCCAATTCCTAAAGGCATAACTATTCGTAAAGCCGCTGGAGAAATTCACTCAGATCTAGAGCGTGGTTTTATAAAAGCAGATGTATATAACGTCAAAGATATTTTAGAATATCCAAGCGAAGCCAAACTTAAAGAAATTGGAAAATTCCGTATGGAAGGCCAAGATTATATTGTCCAAGATGGAGATATAATCCATATAAAATTCAATGTATAAACAACATTAATCAAAAACTTATATGGAAATTCAAAAACACTGATTTTTTACATCAAAAGCGGACTCGTCCTTCGATACAAATCCTTACTGCGTTCGGATTCACTCAGGATGAGATCCTTCGACTAGCTCAGGATGGCATCCGTCATATTAATTTATATTTTATTGCGTTGTTCTTGCCCTATAGCCTTAAACAATCTAATTATTATTAAATTAAAATTTTTTAACATTTTAGTATTTAATTAGAAATAAAAATAAAAATGGTTTTCATCCTGAGCTAGTCGAAGGATCGAGTCCTTTAAATAATTTTCGCGTAAACTTTAAATAAGTTCTAATAATTCTTTAAGCATTTTAGTATCATCACATCGACCGATTGCATTTTTTACCGTTGCTGCAAAAGTATTTTTTAACAAATCTTTATACGGTTCCAACAATGCAATCTGCTTGTTTAAATCTTGAAGATTTATTTTATCTGAAGATAAATTCAACATATTGTTGGTATCTGGAATAATTTTATTTTTAAGGTCCATAAGCTCTTCATAAGAAGCTAAAGAATTTGCACCAAAAACTAAAAAATTATTTAACTTGTTATCATCAATTTTTTTAAGTTCAACTTCAACATCTTTTAAACTTAATTCCAAAAGTTTTTTACCACCCATAGTTTTAAGGTCCCATTTAAGAGCTAGTTCTTTTTCTTGCTCTTCATGCTCTTTTTTCCTTTTTTTTCGATTTTCTTCCATTTCCGCCTGCAATATTGAATCTTCATATTCTTGAGCCGAAACAGTTTTACCATTAATAGACCATGTTTCTTTCTTACTTCCATCTATCATATCTATTCTATGAATATACTGAATCTTATTAACCCACTCTTCCACAATATCTATAGTGATAGCTTTTTCCACCATGCGAGGATGAATAACCACGCAAACAAGACAAAAATATGCAAATAGAAATTTTTTAATCATATAAATCAACCTTTTTATTAAAAAAAATGAAAATACCTGTGCAAAATACTACATATTTTAAGAAAACGAAATGCTTTCTCTACCAAGATATGGTATAATTTAAAATATATTTTATTTATACGTTTACTAGTTGTTTAAACCATTTTTGGAGAGAATGTTCATGAGAAGAAAAAAAGCACATTTTTCCATATCCGCTGTTGCAGAAATGTTTTCTGTACATCAACAAACTATACGTCTTTATGAAAAAGAAGGTTTAATTTCTCCCAAACGATCTGATGGAAACACAAGATTATTTTCTGAAAGCGACGTAGAAAGATTGGAAGAAATAATTTATTTAACTCACAAGTTGGGAATTAATCTAGCCGGCGTAGAAATGATTTTAAAACTAAAAAAACAAATAAAAAAAATGCAGCAAGATATGAATCATATCTTTGAAGAAGCAAATGAAAACTTAGATACCCAAATTGAAAATAAAAAAGAAGAAGCAAAGCAAAGCTTAAAACAAATACAAAAATTAAAACTAGAAAATAAAGAAAATTCAAACAAAACAACCGCTACAAATGATTTAGAAACTAAATTTACAGAAGATATAGACAGTTGGGAAATTGATTATGAAGAATAATAAAAATAATCGCACTACAAAGGAGTGCTTAAAATGATTTTCAATCAAATTAAAACTATATTGCTACTCACAACACTTGCAACCATCTTTATGTTGCTTGGCTGGATGTTTGATGGACAATCTGGGCTTATAATTGCGTTCATTTTTTCTTTATTAACAAATTTTTTTGCATATTTTTATTCCGACAAAATTGTACTAAAAATGTACGGCGCGCAACCACTTGATATAAATCAATATCCACAAATCTATTCAATGGTTAAAGAGTTAACATTCAAAATGAATATACCAATGCCAAAACTTTGGTTAATTCCCACAAACATGGCAAACGCTTTTGCAACAGGAAGAAATCCTGAGCATGCTTCCGTGGCCGTTACATCTGGAATTATTAATATCCTTGATGAACATGAATTAAAAGGCGTTTTAGCTCATGAACTTTCTCACGTTAAAAATAGGGATATTTTAATAACAACAATTGCTGCAACCATAGCATCTGCTATTGGTTTTTTAGCAAATATGCTAAGCCGCGTTGCTTTTTGGAAATCCGTATCCAATTCAAGAAGCAATAAAGATCAAAGCAATCCAATAACACTTCTTATCACAGCGATTTTGATGCCTATTGCAGCCACAATGATTCAACTTTCTATTTCTAGATCAAGAGAATATTTAGCCGATGAATCTGGAGCTAATGCATCTTTAGATCCGCTAGCCCTTGCTTCTGCCTTAGAAAAACTGCAATTAAACGTAAAACACAGCGCTATCCAACCAAATGAATTAAATAGTAGCACTGCATCATTATTTATAATTAATCCATTTAAGGGCCGAAGTTTATTAAACTTATTTTCAACACATCCGCCAATGAAAAAAAGAATAGAAAGACTTAGACAAATTCATAAGAAGCTTTACAATAGATAAACAAATTCAACACGTAAAGGGTTAAAAAATGTTTTTTGACGATGAAAACTCAGATCAAGTAGTTTTATCATATGAGCTTCTACATTTACTACGTTGGCTTATAGAAAATGAACAATCAACATTAAAAAGACTTGTTAAAAAATCTTTAAAAAAAGGTCTAACTGAAGCCATAATGCAAGCCGCCAAAAATCGGGATGATGAGAAAAACCCAGAAATTCATTACAGTATTACAGATTTTTTTGGATTAATGGACGATTTATTAAATGAAGGTTTAATCGAAGATGCTTCAAAACAAGTTTTACAACAAAACCTTTTATCAACTATTGACCAAATTGATTCAAGCATATGCGACACAAGCACCTTAAACCAAAGTCTAATGCAGGCAACATCAGAACTGGAAAAAAATCCACACCAAAATGCCAAACACGCGTTGTACAAAGAATTGTTAAAAACTTGGAAACCATTTAATTCCAAAAAAAATATAAACTAATTAAATACGAACAAAATCATGCAAAAAATTATTCTAAGCCTGGTATTAATACCTCTAATTGCTCAAGCTTCATCTCTGGAAGAAATCGAACAAAATGTTTACGATTTATGCGATTCTATTTTACAACTGGAAGCCTTTTCAAATGTAAAATATAATCGTCAACCAACCACAGAATTTTGCAACTTCTTAGAACAGGCTGAAAAAACATTCGAACAAAATTTTCAAAGCAAATTAAATGATTACATCTCAGAGCAACGTAAACAAGCAAAAGGTAGAACACTACTCGGGGCATTGTGTAAGGAAGCAAAACTTCTTACAGTCCTTCATAAAAATAGAAAAAAAACAAAACGTTCCATTACTTTTGACCCAAATAATTCAAAATCACAAAGACATCCACAAACTGAAGCTATATTTGACTTATGGAAAAATGTACCAAAAACAATTCCGCATCTTACAGATAAACAAATATATTCATTAATAACATTAGCTCAAATCACCGAAGAACAAATTTTTTACACAAATCTAGCCAAATCTATACAAGATAAACCCCAAAAATTTTCTACTGCAAAAATAAATAAAACAATAAAAAAAATTATCGAACTAAATAAAAAGTGGTCAACGAATTGCAAAAACTTCATGCAATCTATAAATCCTACCCCAGATAACGAATCGATAAACAACTTGCTAAACCAAAATCGTATTCAACTAGCAAAATCAAGAGACAAAATCTATTTGCAATCACTAGACACAATAACAAGCCATTTATTAGATTTAATTGAAAAAAGGGATGCTTCAAATAAATTAGATTTAATTAAAAAAACAGATCCCTCCTCAATTGAATATTTAACACCAAACCTTATGGATAAAGAAGATTATTATGATGATTTGACTGTCGACAAAGTATTCTATGGAGAAGGACCCTCTCTAACCTTTAAACACCCTACAGTTTAATCAAAATTTTATCACTGAAAAATGTCTTCAAATTTATACAAAAAATCAAACTCTATTTTTTAATAAATAATGACTCAATCCTTTGACAAATTCAAAAGGATTGAATCAATTTAATAATTTTCGCATACGTTCTTAATTAAAAAAACCAATTTCTTCCAGTGCAATTCGTAAAATACGAGTTGGCATCCCTAAAATAGTAGAGTAATCTCCATCTACCCTTTTTAAAAATTGTGAGCCATAACCATCAATAACATACGCACCACTTGCACATAATGCATTTGGAGCTGCTTCAAAATATCTATCAAACCATTCATCAGGTATTTCTAACTGGCAAAAGGACTGTGAATATCTAACAATTCTTTGTTGCAATTCCCAATCACCATGTTTAAATATTTTTTTATCTAAACAAATAGCAGTTCCAATTGTAGAACCCTCAGACATATCCTTAATCATGTTAATTGCATCTTGTTTATCCTTAGGCTTTCCATGAACCTTACCGGTAGAACTTATATTTAAAGTGTCTGCTGTAAGAACAAAACGAACATCTCCTTCTTGAGCATTTGGCATAACAATATGCTTCATTTTATGAACAGCAATTGTTTCCACAAGTCGTTGAAGGGGCATGCCCCAATCACAAAAAGTTTCATCCGCATCTTGATCAACCAACACAAATGGAATTTGGCATTCGCCAAGAAGTCTTTTTCTTGTTTCTGACTTAGTTCCAAGTAATAAAATATTTTTCATAATTTTTCCTAAAGAATTATTTTTAACAAAATTAAAGCCACTACTAAAAAAGCAGTGGCTTTAAAAAATCAACTTTTGATCCGTTAGTCTCTTGAAAACATTCCTAAAGTAAATAATGAAAACAAAGCAAAAAATAAAAATAACTTTGAATCCAAAAAACCTAAGAAACCTAAAAATCCAAGAAATCCTAAATTTCCGAGCCCGGCTCCCAACTTCATATTTTTCACTCCTTTTTTAAAGTAAAATTAAAAAATAATTCAAAAAAAACCTTCGACTAATTTAGTCGAAGGCCTCCAATAATCAAATAAAAAATGGCTGGAGCGGAAGGATTCGAACCTCCGATAGCCAGTACCAAAAACTGGTGCCTTACCACTTGGCCACGCTCCAACTCAAATTTTTAAAATCTTTTATTCTTCTGAATCTGAATCTAGTATTGTTCCTGTTCCTTCTTCAGCCAAAACCTTTTTAAATTCTCCGACAATTCTGTCTTCCAATTCCTGTCTTGTATCAGCGTTTAAAGGATGTACTATATCCCTAAAACTTCCATCTTTTCTTCGTCTTGACGGCATCGATACAAAAAAGCCTTTGTCGCCTTCGATAATCTTCATATCCCTAACAATAAAACTGTCGTCAAAAACCACTGTTGCGTAAGCTCTCAACCTACCGTTGTTCTTAGATGCGGGATATACTGTTACCTCTGTAATTTTCATGTCTGCGATCCTCAAAAATTTATTAAAAAAGAGACGAATAGACGGCTTTTATGATAAAGCTTAACAACTTATTTGTCAAACAAAATTATAATATTTATTCAGGATTTTTCAATACCTCTGCCGCCCGCAACTTGGCCGACCTAGAAGACCGATTCGCTTCAAGCTCTTGCTCTGAAGCAGTTACGGACTTCTTACTCAAAACGGTCAAAATGCCGAGCTGTTCTTGTTCTCTAAAAAATTGCTTAACAGGCCTATCTTCAAGTGAATGAAAGCTAATACAAACAATTCTCCCACCTGGTCGCACCATTTTAACTGATGCCTTTAAAAAGCTATCTATATTTCCTAATTCATCATTTACATAAATACGCAAGGCTTGAAACACCCTTGTTGCCGGATGAATTTTTTCTCGCGATGATTTAAATGAGACACTTTCTATTAATTTAACAAGCTGAAAGGTTGTTTTAATTCGCGTTTTTTCACGCATTTCAATAATTGCATCAACTATTCGTTTTGTATTTTTTTCTTCACCATATTTCCAAAAAATATCCCGTAATAATTTTAAACTCCCTTTGTTTACAACCTCTTCGGCTGTAAGCCGCTGGTGTGAAGGAGACATCCGCATGTCTAAGGGCGTATCTTTATGAACTGAAAAACCTGCCTGTTCAAAAATTTGATGCTGAGATGTGCCAAAATCAGCAAGCACCCCATCAATCTGGAAAATACCTTCTTTTCTAAGTAGCTTATACATCTGCGCAAAATTACCCCAAATCACCTCTAATCTATCTCCAAATTCCTCTTCAAGCTGTGGCTTATTCGTTTCTATAGCTACTTTATCCCAATCAAACGCTATAACTTTGCATTTAGGTTCAGCTTCCAAAATTGCTCGAGTATGACCACCGCCACCAAAAGTAGCATCAACATATGTTTTACCGGGCTGAGGTTTTAAATATTCAAGAACCTCATTAACTAACACTGATTTATGATAGAAATCTTTTTTTAACTCTGTCATTTAACTCTCCGCAAGCTCTTTAACCAATCCACCTAATCCAGTACCATTAGAACCTTTTATAAGAATAATAGAATCTGTTTCTAGATGTTTTTCTAATTTTTTCAAAGCATCCTGCCAAGTTGTTGAACACTCCACTAGCAAACCAGCTGGTAAAATTTGTTTAATTTCTTGCATCATGCCGCCAACCAAAATAATACGATCTAAAGATGTAACTTTTTTTATAAACCGACCAACTTGCCTATGCCAAAATGGTCCATTTACACCCAATTCCAACATGTCGCCAAGTACAGCAATTTTTTTTGATTTTGTTTCAATCTTCTCAAACGCAAGCAATGCGGCTTTCATACTTTCTGGATTTGCATTATAACAATCATTTATCAATGTACTACAGCTACCCTTTATTTTTTTTAATTCAAATCGACCAGAAACAACAAATGGTCTCTGAATAGCTTCAACAATAACATTATCGTCTAGCCCTAAAAGTTTAGCCAGAGCGGTCGCAGCCAAGGTATTAAAAACAAAACCCATATGACTACTTTGCAGCACAACAGGATATTTTTTATTATAAATTTTCAAACTAAACTCAATTCTATCACTATTAACTTTTATTTTTCTTGCCTGAATTTGATTTGTCATTTTTGCGCCAAAACGAATCACAGGATGTGCATAAGCTACAGAAGAAAGAACCGGCAAGTCACCATTTATAACCCCAATAGAAGTTGATTCAAATGTTTTAAAAATATCTCTTTTTTCCATCGCTATTTCTTGCATGGACCCAAGTCCTGCCATATGGCAATGGCCAATTGAAGTAACAACAGCTGTGGTTGGCCTTACAATTTCTGCAAGTTTTTCCATTTCACCAGGTTTATTTATGCCCAGTTCAAAAACAGCTACTTCGTGTTCATCACGCATTTTTAAAATATTTAAAGATGCTCCAATTTCTGTATTTTGATTCCCAAATGAAGATAAAACATTTTTGCCCGAATGCCTTAAAATTGATGTCAACATCTCTTTTGTTGATGTTTTGCCAACAGAACCTGTGACGCCCACAACAGGAATTGTAAATTGATTTCGCCATGCTTTTGCAAGTTGAACTAATGCCAAAACGGTATTTGGCACAGCGGCAAAAAGTTTATCTTTTTTTAACGAGTCAGGAATATTGGCTAAATTTGCAATTTTATTTTGATCTAAAAAAACACCCGCACATCCACGAGAAAGAGCTTCTTGTATAAAATCGTGACCATCAAATTTGCTACCTTTTATTGCTAAAAAAATTTCATTTTTTTTTACGTTTTTTGAATCCGTACAAAAAGCTTCTATCGTTTGTTCGGTATCACTTAAAATTTGCAATTCTTCAACAAATTTTTTAAAAAACAGCGCGTCAAGTCTCATTCAATTACCCTATTTTCACAAAAAAACTCTCAAAAATAATAGATTTACGAACAATGATTATACTTAAAAATCAACTAAATAGACATTATTTAATTCTAATATATTGACTTAAGCAAACAATAATGTCTATCATGGTTTGAAAATTATAAAAAACTAAAGAAAACTCTTTAAATCATACCGAAAGGAGAATTTTAAAGAATCGTCGCAAGACAAAATTTGGAATTTTATTATTAACCAAAATAAGGAGAAGGTAATGAAACACCTTTGCAAAGTTCTTTCGATTGCTCTTTTATGCGGAGCTATCGCCAATGCAACCGATTCGAGCAATATCGGTTATTCATTTTTCAAAATCCGTTCACAAGCAAACAACACAGCCAAAAGATTATGTGGATGGCAAAAATGCATAAATCGTTTTGACAAAAAAGAAGACAAAAAATTCTACACAACATTTAATCTATCCGCTGAATACGCAGAATCAACACACAGCAAAAAAATTGCAAATTATTTATTCAATACAAATAGCATTGAATTTGTCGGCTCCAGACATGATGATTTCAAAGATAACAACTCTCAGGTTATGGCAGAAAATTTTGGTCTATCAGAATACTTCAAAGCTAATTTAGAAATTAAACCAAAAGTTGTTAACTGGACATTCGATCTAAGCTGGTACCTCGGGCTTGATAAAATAGCAAAAGGTCTATACTTCAAAGCATACGCTCCATTTGTTCACACAAATTGGGACTTAAATTTTATAGAACATTGCAATTCAACAGGTAATACAACCTTCCCTGTTGGTTACATGGGCAGAAATTCAGGAACATTAACAGATGGTGAACCTGCTGCTGTTGATTCAACTGTTGGGTCAATTACAGAAGCGTTCAGAGGCGTTACAAAATTTGGTGACATGATCAAATGTTGGGAATTTGGCAAAGTAGACGGACCTCAAACAAAAGATAGACTTGCTGAAATTCGTCCAGAATTTGGTTGGAACTTTTTCCTAAGAGAACATTCACATTTTGGCATTGCAATAACAGGTGCTATACCAACAGGCAACAAACCTCATGCACACTACTTATTTGAACCTATAGTTGGTAATGGTGGACACTTTGAACTTGGTGGCGCATTCAGCGGACACGCAAGAATCTGGAAAATGAACGGCGGAGAACAATCACTTTCTGTTTACATAGATGGTAACATTAACCACCTATTTAACAAAACACAAACTCGTTCATTAGGCCTAACAACAACATGTGGATCAAATGGATGCACAGGTTCAACGTGCTGCAGCGTACTAAACGGTCTTGATAGATATATGCTTTTAAAGAAATTCGATTATGCATCTGATATTGTTTCTACAGAAAATATAGCTGATGTAAACAGCGATTCAACAACCGGTTATAAATACACAGGCGAATTAGTAAACGCTATCAACGTTGTAACACGTAAAAACAACGTAAAAGTAAAAATTAATGCCGTTGCAGATATTTCTGCAAAACTTTGCTACTCATGTAAACATTTTGATGTTGATCTAGGTTATAACTTCTATGGAAGAACAGCAGAAAAAATTACAAACAAATACAAAAATCTTTGTGATTCATACGGAGTCAAAGGCGACGAAGGTGTAGCAATTAAAATTTACGATGACGCCGATCCTAAATCTTTCTTAGGAACATCTCGACTAGATTCAACAGCAAGTAATGCTTTAATTGGTTGTAAGGGCACATTAGATTCACCAAGTAATTATAATTATGAATATATTAACAGCAATAAAGATCCAAAAGACTCCAGCGGAACAGCCTTTTCAGTTGGCGAAGATACCTATTGGGCAATTTGGGAAAACACAAATGCTACCGTTACAAATATAGTCGATGGAATAGGTGTTGATACATCATATCCAAATCAACAAATTCTTAGCAACTGTAATTTAAATGAAAAAGTAGCTGCATCACCTTCAGCAATTACACATAAACTATTCATTTCTACAAACTATCATTTTGAAGATACAGCACAAGAACCTTACATCGGTTCTGGTTTTGAATGGGAATGGGATCAATATGGCTCCACTGGCAAAAAACAAAATTCCCTTGGCCAATGGGGTATTTGGGTAAAGGCTGGAATGAACTTTTAATTGAAACAACTCCTAAAAAAGGGGGACCGGTTTTCCCGGCCCCTTTTTTATTGCCTAAATTTTAAAAATTTAATTTTAACTTTTTGATTTTTATTAATTAATTATTAATCATTTTTGGTCATTTTAAAATTTGTAAGCTTACTGTTAATGATTTGCAGGGGGTGTTGTTCTTCTTTGTTTTTAATTAATTTCTTTAATCATTTAATTATTAATTATTTTAAAAATTGTAAAATTACTGTTCATGATTTGCAGGGGGTTTTGTTCTTCTTTAATTTTTTATTATTTATTTGGTTAGTTAATTTTAATTTGTTTTTTGTTTTATTAAAATTTGTAAGTTTACGGTTCATGATTTGCAGG
>LBON01000004.1 GCA_000989525.1 candidate division TM6 bacterium GW2011_GWF2_32_72 | reverse complement strand
GATATTGAAGGCTCCTTATCAGGAATCTCGGACGGCGAGAAGCAAGCGTAGCTTGCGCGACCGCCGGTAGCCCGTAGGGGAATTGGATTCCGTTGGGATATTTAAGGGCTTGCCCTTAAATTTGGGGGGAGTTAGGGGGTGTTCAAAACAACACCCCCTGCAAATCATAAACCGTAAACTTACAAATTTTAAAATGACAAAAAACAAATTAAAATTAACTAACCAAATAAATAATAAAAAATTAAAGAAGAACAACACCCCTGCAAATCATGAACCGTAAACTTACAAATTTTAATAAAACAAAAATTAAATATTTAAAAATCAAAAGAAGAACAACACCCCCTGCAAATCATGAACAGTAATTTTACAAATTTTAAAAATGACCAAAAATAATAAAAAAATCAAAAAAATAACAAAATAAATAAGGATAAAATCAAATTACTTGAGAAAAAAATATTCATTTTGTTACCATCAACTCACCAAATAAATTTAAGAATAAAAAAGGAGTTTTTAATGAATTACAAATACATCAAATTTTTTTCGGATATAAAATTAGAAGATATTCCTTCTGTTGGCGGAAAAAATGCCTCTTTAGGAGAAATGATTCAAACTCTTTCTAAACAAGGAATAGAAGTTCCTAATGGTTTTGCTGTTACAGCAGATGCATATTGGTACTATCTTCGTGACAATAATATTCTTATTAGAATTAAAGATTTAATTCGTGAATTGGTCGACAAAAACGATTTACCTAAGCTTCAAAGAATTGGTGCTGCAATTAGAAAAACAATAATCGATGCCAAAATTCCTGAAGATTTAGCAAAAGAAGTTGAAGCTGCTTATATTGAACTTTCAAAAATGTATGGTGAAAAAAATTGCGATATTGCTGTTCGTTCGTCGGCAACAGCTGAGGATTTGCCAAATGCTTCATTCGCGGGGCAACAAGAAACTTTTTTGAATATAACTGGCGTTGAAAATTTATTGGAGGCTGTTCAAAAATGTATGGCTTCTTTGTTTACAGATAGAGCAATAATTTATCGAATAGAAAAGGGTTTTAACCACTTTCAAGTTGGGCTTTCTGTGGGTGTTCAAAAAATGGTTCGATCAGATTTGGGAGCAGCCGGAGTTGCTTTTTCATTAGATACAGAAAGTGGGTTTAAAAATTTAGTACAAATAAGTTCTGCATATGGGTTGGGAGAAGCTGTTGTTCAAGGACTTGTTACTCCTGATGAGTTTGCTGTTTTTACTACAACTTTAACAGACGGTTTTGAGCCTATCATAAAAAAGCAGTTAGGATTAAAAGAAAAAAAGATTATTTATTCTAATGACCTGCAAAATCCTACAAAAACAGTTGAAACAACTGATGAAGAAAGAAAAAAGTTTTCTTTAACTGATCAAGAAATTTTAAAACTTGCAAAAATGACAGAAACAATTGAAAACCACTATTCAAAATTAAAAGATAAATGGACTCCTATGGATGTTGAATGGGGTAAAGATGGTAAAGATGGAAAGCTTTATATTTTGCAGGCTAGGCCAGAAACGGTGCATGCTATTTCGCAAGTTGGCAGATATTATACAAAATATAGTTTTGCAAAAGAGCTTTTGCCCATTATGAAAGATAAATTACTGCTAACAGGTGAAAGCATTGGTCAAAAGATTGCGGGCGGAAGTGCGCGAATAATTAAGAATATTGACCAGGTTAAAGATTTTAATTTTGGTGATATTTTAGTGACTTCGATGACTGATCCAGATTGGGTACCAATTATGAAAAAGGCGGGTGCAATTGTTACGGACAGAGGTGGTAGAACTTGTCATGCAGCAATTGTAAGTCGTGAGTTAGGCATTCCTGCCATTGTTGGAACCGAGTTTGCGACTCAAAAAATAAAAGATGGGCAAGAAATTACAATTGATTCCAGTCAAGGACAAGTGGGATATGTTTACAATGGCAAATTTGATTTTAAAGTTGAAAAAGTTGAAGTAAAAGATATTCCTAAACCACCAGTTGATGTGATGGTAAATGTTGGGGATCCTTCACAAGCTTTTTCGCTTTCATTTTTACCTGTTTCTGGTGTTGGGTTAGCAAGAATCGAGTTTGTTATTAACAGTTTTATAAAAATTCATCCTATGGCTTTATTGCATCCGGAAAAATTAGATAAAAAAGAATTGAAGCAGATTGAAGAAATTACTGCCGCATACTCAACCCCGGT
The DNA here is from genome assembly GCA_000989525.1 of candidate division TM6 bacterium GW2011_GWF2_32_72. GTDB lineage: Bacteria > Babelota > Babeliae > Babelales > GWF2-32-72 > GWF2-32-72. The sequence continues at coordinate 71,151 of LBON01000004.1, read as the reverse complement.
TGATTTTTTTGTTGATTCTTTGGCTCAAGGTGTTGGTACAATCGCAGCCGCTTTTTTTCCAAGACCCGTAATTTGTCGTTTTTCAGATTTTAAAACAAATGAATATCGTAATTTAATTGGTGGAAGTTATTTTGAACCGGTAGAAGAAAATCCAATGCTTGGATTCCGTGGCGCTATTCGTTATTACAGCTCAGCTTATAGGCCTGCTTTTGAACTTGAATGTAAGGCCATGAAAAAAGTTCGTGATAAAATGGGGCTTAAAAATTTAAAATTGATGGTACCATTTGTTCGCACCGTGCAAGAAGCAAAAGATGTTTTACAAGTAATGTTGGAAAATGGGTTGCGATCTGGGGATAGTTTAGAAATATTTATGATGTGTGAAGTTCCATCAAATGTTTTAATGCTTAAAGATTTTGCTAAACTTTTTGATGGATTTTCTATTGGTTCAAACGATTTAACTCAATTAACGTTGGGCGTTGATCGTGATTCAGAAATTTTGGCGGCATTGTTTAAGGAAACAGACCCTGCGGTACAAAAAATTATTACCATGGCAATTACTCAGGCTAGAGATATGGGCAAATATATTGGTATTTGCGGACAAGCGCCATCAGACTACCCTGAGTTTGCTGAATTTTTAATCGAACAAAAAATAAACTCTATTTCTTTGAATCCGGATGTGGTTTTGCCTTTTTTGATGAATCGATAGATTTATTATTTTGCTTTTTGGGTTTTGTTTTTAGCTTCAATAATAATTAACGGTTGCACAGAGTGACCATGTCGGCAAGCAACGCATAAATCTTTTTTTGGATCTCGTGGATGTTTATTGCATTCACACGTGCAGTTGACGTATTCATAAACTTTATAAGTGTTTTTTTTGGCACTTAGGCAACCAACTTGACCGTCTAATGTTCTTGTTCCAAATAGCATGACAACCAAGTTTGCAAAAAGTATCGCAGTTTTATTCATCATTCACCCTCCTCTTTAATTTCGAATCCATTTTCTGTGGCTTTCAGATTGACAATTTTTTTAGCTTCATCCGGTGCCTGATAATATTCATCGCTAAAAAATGGTGGAGCATCATCATTTAATGTTCCAATGCAATCTGGGCAAGTATTAATTAGTCCCACAATAAATGTGGAGATTCCAAAAACTATAATTATTTTGTTCATTATTTCCCCTTTTTTCTAGTTGTTTACACTTATAAGTTTAAGATAAAAGGGGAAATAGAATCAATAACTTTCTAAAAAGGTTTAAGTTTTTGAGTGGGTAAAGGTTTATTTGAGAAGTTTTTTGAGGTTTTTTGCATGCTTTAAAGTAAATTTATTATATAAATTTACTTATGTTTAGTTATGAAAATAAATTTGTTTTAGGTGATATAAGGGAATTGATTTGTTTAAGTTAATCTATTGGTTAAATAATGTGGTGAATATTTTTGGCTTTGTTATAAACAAATGATTCTGGGGAATCCAAGTCTGCTAAAAATCTTCTCATATATGGGCCATATTCAGGGCTTTGTAATGCCATGCCTAAAGTTGCTTTTAGCCAACCAACGGGAGTGCCAATATCGTATCTTAAACCTTGAATTTTGAATGCAAACACTTTTTCATTATTTTTTAACATGTGGGTGATAGCATCTGTTAATTGAAGTTCGTTGATGGCGTATGGTGCAATTTCTTCAAGAGAGCTGAAGATTTTATTTGAAAGAACATATCTACCAACAACGGCTAAATTAGATGGGGCATCTTTTTGTTTTGGCTTTTCTATTATTTCTGCCACTTTGAATAAGTTTGGAGTAATTTGTTTTTTGATTTTTATAATTCCATAAGAAGAAACACATTCTTGAGGAACTTCTTGAACAGCTATTATGCTTGCTTTTTCTTGTCTTGCTACGCGAATAAGTTGAGAAAGTCCTGGAATTTTTGAAATTAAAATATCATCTGGAAGCATTATTGCAAAGTGTTCTTTGCCTATAGAATGTTGAGCTTTTAAAATTGCGTGTCCAAGGCCTAGAGGTTCTGATTGTCTTACAAAAGTAAAATCGGCTGCGCGATTTATTTTTTCTAAATCTTCTGTAAGATTTTGTTGGTTTTTTTCTCTTAGAAATGTTTCTAATAAGGGGTTTGAATCGAAGTGGTTAATAATGGATTCTTTATCTTTGTTTGTTACCATGATGAAATTTTTGATTCCGGAGGCTATGCCTTCTTCAACGATGCTTTGGATCGCTGGCCGGTCAAGAAGAGGGAGCATTTCTTTTGGAATTGATTTTGTGTATGGTAAAAAACGAGTACCAAAACCAGCCGCTGGAATGACTGCTTTTATTATTTCCATCCTATCTCCTAAACTTTTTTTATTTGCTTCTTAAAACTGCTTCAAAAAATCTATTTTCCCACTGTGTAATAGTCTTATATCTTTTATACCGTACTTTAACATTGCTAAACGTGTAGCGCCCATGCCGAATGCAAACCCAGAATATTTGTTAGGATCAATCCCAACAGATTTGAGTACATTGGGGTGTACAAGTCCTGCTCCTAAAATTTCAATCCATTTTGTTTTTTTGCAAACTGAACAACCATTTTCACAGAATGGACAGGTCATATCGATTTCTGCTCCGGGTTCAACAAATGGAAAAAATGATGGTCTTACTCGAATAGAAATTTCTTTGCCATCAAATAACGCTGATAAAAAGGTTTTGATTGTTCCAAAAAGGTTGGCCATAGAAACATTTTTGTCGATATAAAGACCTTCTAGCTGGTTGAACATATAATCGTGAGAGGCGTCAGTTGCTTCGTTTCTGAATACTCTACCTGTTGCTACTACAGCGAGGGGAAGGTTTGATTTTTCCATTGTTCTTATTTGAACAGATGAAGTGTGTGTACGAAGTAACATTTCTGGTGTGTTTAACCAGAATGTATCTTGCATATCACGCGCAGGATGATCTTTGGCTATATTTAAAGCTTCAAAATTATAAAAATCGGTTTCAACTTCTGGTCCGTAAACTGGTTTGAACCCCATGCTTAAAAAAATATTTTCAATTTGTTGCGTTAATTTTGTAAGAACGTGAAGATTTCCTTGTGAAACATTTATTTTTGTGGAGGAGACATCAAAATTTTGTTTTTTTGATATTTCTTGTTTTAGTATTTGTTTTTGAATTTTTTCTTTTTGTTTTTCAAAAGACTCTTCAAGGTCGGTTTTAAACTTGTTTAGTTTTGGTCCCCATTCTCTTTTTTCTTCGACGCTAAAATTTTTAATTTCAGCCATTATGTCTTGAACAAGGCCCTTACGACTTAAAAATTTGACACGAACTTCTTCAATTTGTTCTATGGTGCTCGAGCTTTTTAGCTCTTCAAAAAATGACGTTTCTAATTTGGTTATTTTATCTTTTAGATTTGCCATCTGGGTCTTTTTTATTTATAGATTTTTAAGAACTAATTTTGTTAAGAAGTTTAGCAGACGAATTGTCAGTTGGCAAATTCGAACGGTGTACAATTAAATAAGAATGGCAATCATAAAAAAAAGGACTGATAAAAATCAGTCCTTTTTTACAAAAGAGGGTGCGTATTTAGATTGTTTATTTTGTAAGAGTGTAAAGTTCAGTGTTAGCTTTATCTAGAGCCCTTTGTGCGTTGCCAACTCTATCGCTGGCCCTTTGTAGATATCTTAATGTGTCTGGATCATGCTCCACTTTGTATTTTGCCTCTGTTTGAGCATCAACAATTTTTTTTGTGACATCCTTTCTTGCAGATTCCAGATTGGTTTGGCTAGCTTTTAAAGCTGCTTCAGCGGAAGCGATGTTTTGTTTTGCAGTGGCTATTTTGGCAGCTTTTATTTCTGTGGAACTTTTTCTAGGTACTGCAGAATTAATAGTTACGGCCGTCATTAACAATAGGATTAGAGATAAACTTGTTAATTTTTTCATATAATTGTTCTTTTTTTATAAATTGATATTCAACAGTTCCTAATATGGTAGCCTGTATTCAACCTATTAAATGCAGGCTACGGTGATTAGTTTTTATATATTACTTATTTTTGAAGTTTAGCAATTTTATCTTCCAATTTTTTTATTTTTTTTGTGAGTTTGTCTTGCTCTTTTTGATCTGTTGTTTTATCAAGTTTTGCTTGTAGTTCATCTAATTTATTTTGTTCTTTCATGATTTTTTCATCATTTTTAGATGTTTTTTTGTCTGTATAGATTTCTTCTTCTACTAAAATTATATCGGTTATTTCATCAGCTTTAGGAGTGTTAGATCCGCAACAACCACAACCAGCATGAATATTTACTGCGGTCATACTTAACAATAATGTTAAGGATAAAGCTTTTAAGTTCTTCATAGAATTACCTCCGTATAGGGTTAGAATAAAATTAAAATCATCTTTTTTGGATTTGGGATTATTTCTTCTTGGTATTTATTAACTCTTGATATTTTTTGTCATTTACCAAAATAACCCGAAATATGGTCGATTTCTAAATGAATTTAGTCTGTTTTGTAATCTTAAATTGGAGAGTTCCAATGCCGCAATCTGAGCTTCAAAATAATCTTGCATTTCCGAGCTTGTCGTTTGATTTAATTGGGCTTGCAAATTGGTTATTTCAATATTATTGAGGTTTATTTGCTCTCGAATACTTTGAATTGAACCATAATAATATGGTCTTACATAAGATCTTGCATAGCCTGGTTCATAATACATGTACGGTCTTTTACTACGATAGGTAGGAGCGTAGTGTCGCGAGTGTGGATTCCTGTTGTGTGGATTCCGGTTAGGTTTTGCCTGAACATTTATTGTTAAGCCTGCTAAAGTTAGCGCTAATATCGTATAAACTGCTTTTTTCATTACATGTCTCCTTGGTTTTATAATGCTATACTTTAAGTATTTCATAAAAAACACATTGAAATCAAGGGTTTTTTGTTTTTTAAGGGTGTGTTGGTATTGGGACGGTTGATTGAGAAGAAAAATGATTAATAAGGGATTGTTTTTGACTGGGGTTAAAATGGTTAGATCATTCAAGGTTTTTGTGGCTTTTTTCTTGACAAAAACAATTGATTCTATAGTCTACATATCATCTATTTAAAATTTTGTGCCGAGTTAGCTCAGTGGTAGAGCAATAGCCTGAAGAGCTATGTGTCGGAGGTTCGATTCCTCCCCTCGGCACCATTTTTTTGTCTAAATTTATTTTTTTTATAAAAAGTCTTTACGAATTCATTAAAAATTTTGTTAACTTACGACTATTGTTATGTTCTTATATATTTAAAATATTCGTTCAATTCCCAAAAAGGTTCGCAGATGAAGCAATTTCCGTCTGAAAAATATAATATAGCTTGGTTTAAATTAGCTGAGTTCGTGGGAAGAGGTGAGAAAGAAAGGGCATTAGGCATCTATAGGTTGCTTGCACATTCTCTTGATGATAATGCTTTGACAGCTCAGCTTCAAGGAGATCTCCTTTTATCTTTTGAAGATTCAGAGGCTATTTCCTGGTATGAGCGAGCGGCTCAGCTTTATAAAGAGAGCGGGCGTTTGATAGAGTCGGCAGCCGTTTATGAACATTTATGTGTGTTAAAATGTGACGAAGCCAATTATTACATTGAGTTAATTGAAATTTACAAGCAAAAGTGTTTATTAGATAGTGCCTATGCGATTATGCATAATCTATTTGAACTTTGGCGTTGCACAGAATGCTTTGAAAAGTGTGTTGATTTGCTTGCTGACATGGAAAGTCTTTCTATTTCCGCTGATTTGGCTGAATATTATCAAAAATTAATTTTTTCATGGGTTCAACAACCCAATTTTTCAAAAGAGATAGTACTTTCTTTGGCTCAAAAGGCAATTGACGGTTTTACTTTATCTAATAATGAAAAACTTTTACAAAGGTTTTTGAGTACTTTAGAAACTAAAAATGAAAACTTTTATAAAGAAGTTTGTTTTTTGATTGTGAATAATTAGCATTTAATTTTTACAGAAATTTTTTCTTTTTCAAGATCAAGTACAAATTCTTCATTTACTGAAACTAGTTGTCTGGTTGCTAATTTAAGAGTTTTTCCATTTTCTAAAAATTTAAAATCTAATGATGCTTTGCCGCGTTGGAAGCTGTTTTTTAATTCATCTAATTTTGCAGGGCTGAAGTTTGCCGGCAGCGTTAATGTTACGTTTTCCATTTGTGGCCACTGTTCAAAAAATAGTTCGATTGGGATGAATTCATTTGCTTTAATTTTGCAAAGAGTTTCTGAAGTTAAGTCTAAGGCGCCTTTAACAACAAATATTTGATAGTCGTCAAGCCATTGTTCATATTTTTTGAATGTTTTTGGAAATAAAATCACTTCGCATTTAGATGTTTCATCTTCCAGTTGAATAAATGCCATTGGATCGCCTTTTTTTGTTGTGATCGCACGTTTGCTTTTTAACAACCCGTATGCTGTGACAATTGGTTCTTGCTTTAATTTTTTGCTTTTGACTTGTTCAATAAGCTCTTGGAAAGACGAAAGTTGTAATCTGCGTGTTTGTTTTTTGTAGCCTTCAAGAGGGTGTGAGCTTATGTAGAAGCCGATCATCTCTTTTTCTTTTTCTAGTTTTTCTTTGTCAGTCCATTCTGGTTGTGATTGAAAAGTATAACAGTTTCCTTCTTCCCCTTTGGGTTTAACGCCCATTCCAAATAGGCCCATTTGGCCGGTGCTTTCTGCGGTTTTTTGCTCCACGGCCATATTAATTATTTTTTCAAGTTCGGCATATTTTTGAGATCTATAACCAGGAAGAGAGTCTGTTGCGCCGGCAGCTATTAAACTTTCAATAACACGTTTATTTGCGGTACGAAGATCAACTCGTTTACAAAAATCTAAAATATCTCTGAAAGGTTTTTTTTGTTGTTCTATAACAATATTTTCTAGTGCCGCGAGGCCAACATTTTTGATTCCTTGAAGCCCGAACAAAATTTTGCCATTAATAGCTGTAAATAGAACTTGTGATTTATTTATGTCTGGAGGAAGAATTTCGATGTTCCAGTCTTTTGCTTCTTGTAAATATTCAGTCATTTTTTCTGGGTTGGTTGCTTCTAATGATATTAAACATGCTAAAAATTCGGCAGGATAATTAGCTTTTAAATAGGCTGTTTGATAGGCAATTAGTGCATACGCAGCTGAGTGAGATTTGTTAAAACCATAACCGGCAAAATAAGCCATTAGATCAAATAGTTCACCGGCCTTTTTTTCATCAAAATTTCGAGCGATTGATTTTTCAACAAAAATCTTTTTTTGTTCAACCATGACTTCTGCTTTTTTCTTACCCATTGCTCGGCGTAAAATGTCAGATTCGCCCAATGTGTATCCAGCAATTGCAGTTGCAATTTTCATAACCTGTTCTTGATAAACAATAACACCGTAAGTTTCATCTAATACAGGTTCAAGCTCTTTGAATTGATAAGTGATTTTTTGTCTGCCATGTCTTCTTTCAATAAAATCATCGACCATCCCCGAGCCAAGAGGCCCTGGTCTGTAAAGCGCGTTTACAGCGATAATATCTTCAAATTTGTCAGGTTGTAATTTGCGTAGAACTTCTTTTAATCCGCCAGATTCTAACTGGAATACACCTGTTGTTTTTCCTTCGCAAAGAAGTTGAAATGCTTTTGGATCATCAAGAGGGATTTTGTCGATGTTTATATTTATACCATGATTTGTTTCGATCATTTTGAGCGCGCGGTCGATTAATGTTAAGTTTTTTAAACCTAAAAAATCCATTTTTAAAAAGCCGATACTTTCAAGCTCCGTCATTGCATATTGAGCAACAAGTTCGGTTGTTTTTGCGGGAACATACAGAGGTAAAACTTCATCTATAGGTTCTGGTGAAATAACTATCCCTGCAGCATGTTTAGATGCATGTCTAGTTAGTCCTTCAAGTTTGAATGATACATCAAAAAGTTCTTTAACTTGCGGATTTGAATTAATCATTTCTTGTAATTTTGGCTCTTGTTCAATTGCTTCTTTTAATGTGATTTTAAGTTGTTCTGGAACAAGATTTGTAAGAGCATTAGAATCTTCAAATGGAAATCCTAATGCACGGGCGACATCTTTTAGAACACCTTTGGCTGCCATAGTTCCAAATGTGATAATTTGGCAAACTTTATCATGACCATATTTATCTTTAACGTAATTAATAACTTTTTCACGGCCTTCGATGCAAAAATCTATATCGATATCAGGCATGGAGACACGTTCTGGATTTAAAAATCTTTCAAAAAGTAGGTTGTATTTAAGAGGATCTATATTGGTAATTTTTAAGGCCCAGGCAACTAAAGAACCAGCTGCAGACCCTCGGCCTGGTCCTATGGGAATATTATTTTTTTTACCCCATTGAATAAAATCACCAACAATTAAAAAATATCCAACAAAACCCATTTTGATAATTAAATCAATTTCTAATTCTAATCTGTCCCAATATTTTTTTTCTTCATTTTTTGGTATGGCGTCGTAATCAATTAATTCTTGAAGTCCGACTCGGCAAAGTTTTTGAAAAAAAGATTCTGGAGTATCGTTTTCTGGGATTTCAAATTTAGGTAAAAATAGTTTTCCTGTTTCATATTCAAATTTACATGAATCTGCAAGGGCTCCTGTATTCCAAACAGCTTCCGGGTGGTCTTTAAAAATTTCTAGCATTTCTTCTTGTGTTCTTGCATATGTGTGGCAGTTTCCAAAACTCATTCTTTCTGGATCTGACATTTTGCATCTTGTTTGAATAGCTAGCATTATTTCATGTGCTTCTCTGTCTTGTAGTTTAAGATAGTGAGCATCACATGTTGCAATTGTTTTTAAACCTTTTTGTTGTGCGATATTAAAAATTTTATCATTAACAAATTTTTGTATTTCCTTGCCATCTGCTTCAATAAAAGGTGGTTGAACTTCAAGATAAAATCTTTCTTCACCAAAAATTTTTAAAAACCAGTCAATTTGTTGCATTGCTTCCGCATCTTTATTTTCTATTAAAAGCTGGGGAATGTGCCCACCAAGACAAGCTGAGCTGACAATTAAACCTTCAGAATATTTTTCTAGAGCGCTGTAATCAAATCGTGGCTTGAAATAGAAGCCTTTCTGAAATGCAAAAGAAATTAACTTGCATAAATTTTTATATCCAATTTGATTTTGAACAATTAATAACGAATGGAAATAACGTTTGTTTTCATTTACTTCTTTTAATGACACATCCGGAGTGAAATAACCTTCCATCCCAAGAATAGGCTTTATGCCGGCCTTTTTGCATTTTTGAAAAAACTTTACACCGCCAAAAATGTTTCCATGATCAGAAATACCTAAGGCTTTAAAATTGTGTTCTTTTCCATATTTGATGTAGTTATCTAAAGTTATTGCTCCATCAAGAAGTGAAAAATCGGTATGAAGATGTAAATGAGTAAAGTGTTTTTCTGACATATTTTTTTAGTTTACGGTTTAAATTTTATCGGACAGTGTTTAAATTTTAGCTAAAAAAAACAATTTTGTTGAGTCTATTTTTTAATTGGTGCTAGAAGTTGATGAGTTAAAAGATTTATTTTTTAGAAAGGAAATTTATGCAAAGGTTTTTTTTAGTGGTTTTGTTGTTTTTGGGTGCTCTTTTTTTCAAAGAAACTGAATCATTTATGAATCGTACGCAGTCTGAAGCTCATATGGAAGTTATTGATGAGAAGTATGATGAGATTTTAGAGGATTTTTCTGAAAAATACGATTATCCTTTCGGTTTGCTTGATGATAAAGTTCAACAAATTATTAAAAAAGAAAAAGATTTGGAAGAAACACATTTTGTTTTATATAATGCTGGGCCAGCTTTTTTAAAAATTCTTTATACTTTGTATGAAAGAATTGAAAAAGAGTTAAATCAAGTTAATTCACAAGGAGATTTTGTTTTTTTTAGACCCAAGGAATTGCGTCCTTGTATGCTTGAAATGAAAAAATATTTAAAAGATTCTATTGGAGCCTTTGGATTTTCTGATTGGGACTTTGCCGGAATGATGGATTCTTCTAGCGATGATGAAAGTAGCCTATTTGAAGAAGCGCGAGGGATTCAAAAATTTAAAGAGGAAAGTGATGAGCACTATGAAACAGAACAGGAAGCTTTGCAGGATATGAAAATGTCTGTGAATTATGCTTTATTTGGTAATTATTTAAATAGTGAATTAAAAAATGCAAAAGATTGTAGCTTTGGTTTTTGGTTGGGTGGAATGACTTGGCAACAACAAGTGATTTTTGAAAAATTAAAATTTTTTTTAAATTCATGGGATATGAATCACAATGCATATGAAAGATTATTTGCATTAATTGATAAATATTTGAATAGACCAGCTGGTACACCAATTATATATTCTTTATTTGGTGAATCGGATAATATAAATAAATATTATGGAATTTTGAACCAAATTTTTATACCAAAAGAAAAAATAGACGATTACGTTTTTTTATCAGATGCTTCAGGCACATTATTTGAAATTTATGAAAATAAAAAATTTAAAGATTTTATGGATCAAAATAAACCTAGAGCGGCTAGATTATCGTTAAACGAAAATGAAGCACGATTTGATATTGTTCAAGTTGGAAAACAAGGACCAGGAAAAATGGTTAAAAGTTCTTTAAAGAATCTGCTTGGGTGTTATATAAATGGGTCTGGAAATTGCTTTAGTAATGATATGCAAATGCTTGATTTGATCCAAGGGCGTTTGGTTTTATTCCCATCTTTTTTTGATCCCAAAAATAATATTAAAATTTTTCAATATAGTTTAATGCCAGAGGAGACTCAAAAGGCATTTGAAAATGAATTAAATGAGCTTGTTGATAATATTGTTGGCGAGTGGTTGATGCAAGATGGGCATGCCAAGATTGAAGCAAAAAAACAATCGTTATCTCGCATTAGTCCTGTGGTGTTTAATAAAGTGCGATTTATTAGAAATTGAATTGCTTAATTTGCGATGTGTTTTACAGGCTATATATGAATAATTTCTAAGTGCCGAAGCTTTCAATAAAAAAAGCTCCGAATATTTCGGAGCTTTTTTGTTGAATGAATTTGTTTTTTTTAAACGATATTTTGAGTTTGTTCTCTCATTTTTTCTAATTCAACTTTTATATCGATAGCTAATTTACTGATTTCAGCATCAGAACATTTTGCAGCCATAGTATTTGTTTCACGAGTTAGTTCTTGTAAAATAAAATCTATTTTTTTTCCTTTTTCTTCTATAGCCGAGGTAAGAACACTTTTTAGTGTTTTTAGATGGCTATCAAATCTTATGCTTTCTTCGTGAGTATCTATTTTATCAAGTAGTGCTAGCAAAATAGATTTTTTGGTTTCCAATAGTTCTTCGCTTTGATCTAGAGATGTCGCGTCTTCAAATTCTTTGCGTTTGCTTTCAATTAATGATTTGGTTAGAGCCTGTGCTTGTTTTGCATGTTCGGTTAATTTTGTAAGACGAGTTTCTAAGTCAATTTTAAGAGCGTCGCCTTCTAAGGCTCTTGCTTTTTGAACCATTGTTACTGTTTCGGATATTGCTTTGAATAATTGTTGTTTGCATTCTTCATCTAGGGGTTCTTCTGCTGCAACAAAAATATTTTGAATTTTAAAAAGATCGGAAACTGTTAAATCACCATTTATATTTGTTTTATTTTTAATCTCATTAATTGCATCTATATATCCTTGAATAGTAGAAAGAGCGGGTGTGATTTTGCATTTAAGAATATTTGGATTATCTAAGTGGATGACCAGGGATGTATAACCTCTTTTTAAATCTTTTTTAAGTAATGAGATAATTTCTGTTTCAAGTTGAGATATTGATTGAGGAATTCTGCAATTACATTCAAAAAATTTTGAGTTAAGAGTTTTTAAAGAGATTGTGCCATTTGCTCGACTGCCATTTGGTAATTCAAGTGTGAAGTCTGTTGATGCAAATCCGGTCATACTTAGTAACATTTTTAATTCCTTTTAAGCAAGGTTTGAATAAACATTTTGAACGTCGTCATTTTCTTCTAATTCTTCTAAAAATGCGACAACCTTTTCTGCTTGCTCGTCATTTAATTCAGACATGTTTTTGGGAACGGGTTCAATTTCTGTGCTTTCAACTTTTAAGCCTTGTGCTTCAACGGCTTTTTTAACTTGATCGACTGATTTTGGATCACAAATAATTGTAAAAGTGTCTTCGTATTTACTGATATCTTCAATTTCAAAATCTAGGAGTGATTCAAGAAGAGCATCTTCTGTTGTTTTTCCTGTTAATTTTACAACCCCTTTTGTTTCGAACATCCATCCAACAGCTCCAGTTTCTGCTAGGCTACCTCCGCCACGAGTAAATATTCTGCGCATATCAGAAACAGTTCGATTTTTATTATCAGTAAGTGTTTGAACAATAACAGCAACTCCGTATGGACCATATCCTTCATAATTTTGAGCTTCATAATTAACTCCAGGAAGTTCGCCTGTGCCTTTTTTTATAGCTCTTGTTATGTTTTCTGATGGCATGTTTGCGGCTTTAGCCTTTTCGATTAAGGTTTTAAGCCTTGGGCTTGATGCAGGCTCTCCGCCACATTCTTTTGCCAAGATTGTTATTTCTTTGATCATTTTGGTAAAAACTTTACCTTTTTTTGCATCTTCTTTTGCTTTTTTATGTTTAATATTGGCCCATTTAGAATGTCCAGACATAGTAAAAACTCCAAGTTTAATTTTGATTTTATTTTTTTTAATTTTATAAAATCATATTATCTTTTTGTTTTAATTATGTCGACTTTGACATTTTTAAGATAATTATGTGATTTTTACTGTTTATTTTTTAAAAGGTTGGCTTAATTTAGTTTAAGTTTTTTTGGGGACTGTGTTTTATTAGAGTGCTCATTATCACTATCTTCATCAATATCTTCGATTATGTCTTCGGCTATTCGTTTTGAGATGTTTTTTGTACTGTTAGCATTGATTTCTTGATAAAAACTTTCAAAGTTTTTTGTGGGTTTTGGTATGCCAGTAAAGCATTGTAAGTTCCAGTCTTTTAGATTGGTTTGAGGAATTAATAGGCAAAAAGTAAATATGTCTTTATTTGAAAGTACGGGATTTTTAAACAAATTGCTGCTAACAATAGTAGTTAGACCTAATGGTAATTTGTTGCTGATCCATTTTCTATCATAACCTTGCTCATTTTCTGGTTTAATTTGTCCTTGTTCTGTTTGGCTTGTTAAATCATGTTGATGACCCCGTATAAGACCGACGATTTTATTATCATTTGTAGAAATTTTTTCAAAATATTGTTCAAGAATAGGTTGGTTGTAGCTATAGAGCCTACCTGTATACTGAAGGATCAAATCGCTGGGTTTAAAATCTCCCCAGCAAAATCTATAAAAAGGGTCTTTTTTAACCATAATATATTGATTAGCATCTACTCCATTTAAAATAAAATTATTATCTTCTTGAATTTTTTCTGTTTGTAAAATGTTTGTATTTTGAACAGCTTTGCTTAATAAGTTTGTGGGGTTATATGCTAAATCAATACCGCCATGATTACACTGAACAAAATTAGTTGTTTTATTAGGTCCTTTAATACCGATGTAAAGTACTAGTGATAGATGTTCATATAAGTTATTTAGCTCTGTTAAAAGATTGGATATGTTTTTGAGATAATTGTCATCGTCTCTTTTTATTTGAAATATGTTTATAGCATGACCTATTTTTTTGTCTTCTCTGGGAATGAATTTAGATTCTGGTTGTTCTGTGCTCATATGTTCTAATTGATAGGTTATATCTTCATGGTTGCCACGGAGTAAAAAAACTCGTTTCGGATTTGCATTTTTTAATTTTAAAAGAATGTGTAAAACCTGTTCATCATACCAGCCTCTATCGACATAATCGCCTAAAAAAACAAGAAAAGTGTCTTTGTTTATTAATTTATAATTATCATCGCGCTGATTCGTGCTTTTGAGTGATTTAAGCATAGCCGTTAAACTATGAAGATCTGCGTGCAAGTCACCAACAAAATATATTTTACTTCCAGGATTTACTGTTATTGCTTGCGCGGCTTGGCGTTTGTTTTGTGTTATAAATTTTGAAATTTCATCTTTGAAATCATTGTATGTTGGAAAAAGTGGTGTAAATGGGCGATAGTATTTTAAGGTTTCTTTAGTTGGATACAGTAAAGAGTCTGTATATTCTATTGTTTTATCTAGCGTTGGTTCAATGCTAAATATATTTATTGTTGAAACGATAAAACAATGAATGAGAGCAGATTTAAATAATTGCATAATCTTCCTTTAAAATATGGTTTATTCATTAAATTATTTTTTCAAAGGATAATATGTCAATAATTTGTTTAGAAAAAATGGTTACAGTAAGCTAATTTGACCGACGAATTTTTGTTTTAATTTTGTTTGCATTTTACTAGGAATTTGTCGACCGCGAGGTGTCTTTTCTAAGTAACCTAGACGTAACAAGTACGGTTCATAAACATCTTCAATGGTGTCTTTATCTTCTCCAATTATAGATGCTAAAGTTTCTAGTCCTACTGGGCCACCATTAAATTTTTCTATGATTTGTTGTAGTAATAAATTATCAATTGTTGAAAGACCATTTTTGTCTATTCCTAAAAATTCTAAAGCTTTTTCTGTTTCTTGAATGTCTATTGAACTTTTATTTTGAACTTGAACATAATCACGCACTCTGCGTAAAAGTTTTTTTGCTATTCGAGGGGTTCCTCTTGAGCAGATGCCTATTTTCAGAGCGGCTTCATCTGTGATGGAAAATTGTAAAAATTTTGAACTTTGTTTGATAATTTTTGCTAAATCTTCTGGTTCGTAAAAATCAAGACGTTCTGTTATTCCAAATCGTGTTCTGAGAGGGGCGGAAATCATACCGGCTTTTGTTGTTGCTCCAATTAATGTAAACGGACTTACAGGAAGTGTTATTGATTTGGCCCCAGCCCCTTGTCCGATAATGACATCTATTTTAAAATGTTCCATCGCGTTGTATAAAATTTCTTCAACAACTGTTGGCATTCTGTGAATTTCATCAATAAATAAAATGCTGCGAGGCTCAAGTCCAGAAAGTATTGCAACAAGATCACCAGTTCTTTCAAGAAGTGGGCCACAACATATTTTTATGTTTACTTCCATTACAGATGCCATGATTTGAGAAAGGGTTGTTTTTCCAAGGCCAGGAGGCCCGAATAATAACATGTGATCAAGCGGTTCTTTGCGCATTTTTGCAGCTTGTGTGTAGATTTTTAATTTTTCTTTTAAATCTTTTTGTCCAAGATAGTCATCAAAAGCTTTTGGAACAAAATCTAAAGATGTTTCTTCAATGGGAATTTCTTGTAAATTGATGAGATCAAATCCTTTAATTTCTTCCATAGACACCTTTTTTCATGTTAATGCTGAATAAATGCTTGATTTAGCTTAAACTTCTTTTAAAATTTATTCAATAATTCAATAAATAGGAGTTGATTATGAAAAATATAATTTTAAGTTTGGCTTTAATTTTTGAGTTTATTCTGGCAAGTGAAAAAATTATTCTAGTGCGCCCTCATCCAGAAATTGAATCTTGGACGCTGAAAGAAAGTTTGCGCGTTGATTTAAAAAAGAATGTGGAAAGTGACAGAGTTAATTTTGAATTTAATCTTTTCGAAAAAGAAAAAAAGATTGTTGAGGCCAACTATATTTTATTTTCGACTGGGTTAAGTTTGACTTGGCTTTGCACCTATCCGAATTTTAGAAATATGGGTTATGCAACAACGTTGATACAATTTAGTTTAAGAATTTTGAAAAAAGAAGGATATGATATTAATAACATTAAAGTTTTTGCAGTATCCTGTGACGCAACGGAATCTGGAGCTTTAGACCTTTGTGGTTTAATTAAGTTTTATGAAAAATTTGGATTTGAGGTTTCTTCAATTTTATCGAAAAATTAGTTTTTTCTTAAATTTAGATTAGAAGGTCTTTTCGGTTAGGTTTTTGATGTTTTTTTGGTATGTGCTAAAATTAAATTAAATGTTTTATGTTTTAGATGGGGGCGCTTATGAAAAAGGTTTTATTCTTTTTATTTTTGTTTGTTTTTGCACATTTATTTTCTCAAAAAACAGTTCTTGAAAAATATCAAAATTACGATTTTGTCTTGTATGACCAGCTTGATGGTAATCTTTTTTTAAAGCTTGAAGAATCCGGTAAGCCTGTTTGTTTTGTTCATTTTGTACTTGAAAAAGATAATGGATATGCATGTGGAAATGGGCATAAGTTTTATTTAGAATTAATTTTTACAGAAAAAGATTATAGAAATAGAGGTTTAGCATCATTTGTTCTAGGTAAAAGTTTAAATATATTAAAAGAAAAATATTTGTGTACTTGCGGTTATTTGATGGCTCAATATCAGGAAGAAAAATCTATTGATGCGGATGAAAAATTAATTAAGTTTTATGAAACATTTGGTTTTGTAAACCAACATAAATTTGTGAATTATATGAAATTAGTATTTGCTTCTCATAATAATTGAATTTATCCAACCTAAACAGGCAAAAGTTGTCCATAAATGGCTGATTCCATAGCTCATTAAAGGTAGTGGAATTCCGACGATTGGTAAAAGTCCAATAACCATTCCAATATTTATGATTGTTGAAAAAATAAATGGAGAAAGAAGCCCAATTGCTAATAATTTAGAAAAAAAATCTTTAATTTGTGTTATTTCGTTAAGTAAATGTAAAAATAACGATAAAAATAATAATAAAACAAAGAGTGCGCCTAAGAATCCAAGTTCTTCGCACATTACTGAAAAAATAAAATCTGTCCGGCCTTCAGGAAGAAACGATAGTTTGTTTTGAGTGCCCTTTAAAAAACCTTTTCCAGCTATTCCACCAGAGCCGATAGCAATTTTTGATTGTTCAATTTGGTAACGTTCTTTGTGGCTTTCTCCTTCACCAAGGAATACTTCAATTCTTTTTCTTTGATAATCTTTTAATGTCATCCAAATAACTGGCGCCGAAATAATCATAAAAAGTGCGCCATATAAAAAAACTTTTTTATTAAGTCCTAAGAACCACAGCATTAATGTGGCTGAAAATCCAAAAATAAGGGCTGTTCCGAGATCGGGTTGTTTGAGTATTAATAAAAATGTGAGACCTAAAATGACAATTGGAACCGTGAAGTCATTGAGTTTATATTTTAGATATTGGTTTTGTGTGTAAAAATAGTAGGTTAAAAATGCTGGTAAAAATAGTTTGGCAAGTTCGGATGGTTGAAATTTTGTAAAACCTATATTGATCCATCTTTGGCCGCCTAAACTGACCGATCCGCGAAGTTTGGTGTAAAAAAGTAATAAAATTACGGCAAAAAATGCAAAATATCCCATTCGACAGGTATTTTTTGGATCTTGTGTACTAAAAAGTACATAAATAAAAAGACCTGAAAGGATACCTAAAACCTCTTTTTTAAAGAATGTTGAAAATGGTTCTTCTGGCTTATATGTTGCGCTGAAAACAAACATAAGGCCGATTAGAGCAAGCCCCATGGCAGTGAAGAAACTTTTCCAGTCGAAAAAATATAAAAATCTGCGATCAATTAAAAACATATTTTATTTTCAATCTTTTGTTTGAATATTTGGGAGCTTTTTTAACTATGCGATAGTTTATCAGTAGGATTGATTTTTCGACAAGTTAAGAATGAAATTTGTTAGTTAATTGAATAAAATCTTTGATTTTGGTTGTAGACTATTGAAATATTTTATTAAAATAAATTAATCATTTTCCATTTCTGTTTCGTTTTTTATACCTTCTTCACATTTTTCTAACAAAGGGCAGCCTAGTTGTTCTAGAAGCTTTTCTATATCTTGTGCAAGCGGTAAGTTTGAAGTATCAAGATTGCGTTCTTGAGCTACTTTGTATAATTCTTCATAAAAGGCTAAATGAACACTAAATATATTTAGGTATTTGGCCATAAGAGTTTTTAATTTAAAAATAATAATAGATATGCTGAATTTAACTGTAAATTCATCTAGTTTAGATTCGCTTTCTTTAAGAAGATTTTGGTCAGCGTCTGTTAATGTTTCATTTTTTAGAGATTTCTTTATAACGGTTGTTACATTTGTGATATTGTTAATGTCTTTCGTTAATAATTCGATTATTTTTATTAGAAATTCTTTCTCTTGATTTGTAATTTCAGCAGGGATGTTTATTAATTTATTTATTGTTTTTGATAAAGGATAAATAACGCTTGTTTTTTCTAGCGAAAGGGTGACATCTCTTTGTTCTGCTTGCAGCGAAAAAAAATTATTCACTATATCGCAGAAATCTTTAATTTCTTTTATGTATGGCTCTTGGATTTGATTTTTTATATCAAATTCTGTTGTTATGGTGCCATTTAAGTCCGCTATATCAAGCTCTTGGCAGATGACCCATGAGGTAATGAAAACAGCCAGCATGTTAAAACTTTTTTCTAAAGATTGTGTTGCAGAAATACTTTCTTGGCAGACTGTCTCAAGAATCTGAGCGAGTTTTAAAATTTGGTCATCAGAAAGTTGTTCTTTTAGATTTTTAATAGTTTCTTTGGCTTTTTCTCTGTGTGTTTCTAAAAGAGGGAGATTTGTTTTGTTTGTTTTTGTATTTTGAAAAATTTCTAATGAATTAAATTCAATAGTTCTTTCTGAAGAGTGGCTTTCAAATGAAGCGTAAGAGTTAAAGTCTTGCTCGTTATCGAAAGAGAACATGTAATTGGATGAAATTAAAAGAGAAAGAATTAATAAATTTGTGAATTTTTGATTGAGATTTTGCATTTTGGGGGCCTTTTTTTAATATTATATAAAAAAATGGTCGGGGTGGCCAGACTCGAACTGACAACCCCTCGCTCCCAAAGCGAGTGCGCTACCAATTGCGCCACACCCCGACAAACGCTCACCAATTTACCGTTTTTTTTTCTGAGCTGCAAGTTCTTTTTAATTAAACCTGTCAAAAAAAATGGGGTGAGTAGTGGGAATTGAACCCACGACCCTCAGAGCCACAATCTGATGCTCTACCAACTGAGCTATACTCACCATTATTCAAAGAAATAGAATAGGAACTATTATACGGATTTTAGTTCAAATTGCAAAGACTATTTTTAGTATATTTTCAAAAGTTAATCTTTTTGTTATACTTTGAAGGCTGAGTAGTTAATTATACACATTTATATGGGGTTAAACTGAAAAAATGAAAAAAAGTAATAAAAATTTAAAAAATAACGACTGGATCAAAGTTTTTGGGGCTAGAGAGCATAATCTTAAAAACATTGATGTTGCTGTGCCAAAGAATGAATTAACCATAATAACAGGTCCATCTGGTTCTGGAAAAAGTACATTAGCTTTGGATATTCTTTATACCGAAGGTAAAAGGCGTTATACAGAGTCACTTTCCGCCTATGCAAGGCAGTTTTTGGGTGTTGCAAGAAAACCTGATTTTGATTCAATTCAAGGTCTTTGTCCTTCTGTTGCTATTGAACAAAAGACTGTAAGCTCAAATCCTCGATCTACAGTTGGAACAACAACAGAAATTTATGATTATTTGCGTGTTTTATTTGCTAGAGTTGGGCAGCCGCATTGTCCGGAATGTTTTGCTGAGATTAAGGCTGAAAATCCTCAAAATATAACTCAGATGATGCTTAAAAATTTTAAAGATAAGCGAATTGTGATTTCCGCGCCTATTGCTGTTCAAAAAAAGGGTGAATTTGTAATTGAAATGGTCGAACTTTTTAATAAAGGGTTTTATAGGTTTTTAATTGATGGCGAACAACATAAATTCAAAACGGTTGATCAAATTAAAGCGCTCGGGCTTAAAAAAACATTTAAACATGATATTGATGTTCTTTTGGATATGCTTGATGCAAATTTGGAAGAAAAAAATCGTCTGCATGAAGCCGTAGAAAGATCATTCGCCTTGACGGGTGGAGTTTGTAAAATCTCAGTAGGCCCTGTTAATTTTTTGTATTCCTCATCTAAAACATGCTTAAATTGTGCTATTTCTTTTCCTGAACTTGAACCTCGGTTGTTTTCTTTTAATTCGCCAATTGGCGCATGTAAAGAATGTAATGGTCTTGGTATGTTTCATGAATGGCCTTGGCAGGAGGGTGATGAAAATTATTGGAAGACCAGATATCCAGATTTTTTTGGGCCTAGGTATGCGCGCGAAATTATTTGTAAAAAATGCGATGGCCAGCGTCTTGATAAGATTCCATTAGCGGTTGAAGTAGGTGAAAAAAATATTTATGAACTTTGTGCTATGTCAACTAAGGATTTATTGAAATTTTTTCAAAATTTAGTTTTACCGGAAAAAGAGCAAGAAATATCAAGTCCTCTTGTTAAAGAAATTATTAGTCGGTTAACTTTTTTAAATAATGTTGGGCTTTCGTATCTTTCTTTGAGCAGAACATCAGGAACATTATCTGGTGGCGAGAGTCAAAGAATTCGATTGGCAACTCAAATAGGATCAGCGTTAAGTGGTGTGTTGTATGTTCTGGATGAACCTAGTATTGGTCTTCATCAAAGAGATAACGATCGTTTGATTGAGACATTAAAATCTTTGCGTGATCAAGGAAATACAGTTTTAGTAGTTGAGCATGATTTAGATACAATGGAACAATCTGATTATTTAATTGATATGGGTCCTATGGCAGGTGTTTTGGGTGGACAAGTTGTTGCTTGTGGAACACCGCAGGAAGTTGCGCAAAATAAATCTTCATTAACTGGTGCATATCTATCTGGTAGACGTTCAATTCTTGTTCCTAAAAAGCGTAGAGTGTTTAAGGAAAAGTTATTTCTTGAAAATGCTCGCAAGAATAATCTTAAAAATTTAAATGTTGAAATACCTCTGGGTGTGTTGTGTGGAATTTCTGGTGTTTCTGGTTCTGGTAAAAGTTCTTTGGTTATGCAAGTTTTAGTTCCTGCGATTGAACGAGATTTTGAAGGAAAAAAGAAGGCGAATTTGGATCCTAAGGTTAAGGGTACTGAGCATTTAGAAACTATGGTTGTAATAGATCAAAGCCCAATTGGAAGAACTCCACGCTCTAATCCGGCAACTTATTTGGGTGTACTTGATGAAATTAGAAAACTTTTTGCTAGTTTGCCTGAAAGTAATGCAAGAGGCTATAAGGTTGGACAATTTAGTTTTAACGTTAAAGATGGACGCTGTGCTGAGTGTGATGGCGATGGTGTAATTACTGTTTCCATGCAATTTTTAGCTGATGTTACCATGCAGTGTAAAACTTGTGATGGCAAGCGTTATAGTTCCGATACGCTCGATATAAAATATAGAGGTAAGAATATAGCGGACGTTTTAGATATGACGGCATTTGAAGCTTTAGAGTTTTTTCAAGCACACACAAGGATAGCTAAGCGTCTTAAATTAATGTGTGATGTTGGTTTAGATTATGTCAAATTAGGTCAAGCCTCTACAACTCTTTCTGGCGGGGAAGCTCAAAGAATTAAGCTTGTTGATGAGTTGGCAAAACGTGGTCGCAATACATTGTATATTTTAGATGAGCCTACCACTGGTTTGCATAACAGTGATATTGAAAGACTGCTAGAAGTGTTAAATACACTTGTGGATAAAGGTAATTCTATGATTGTTATTGAGCATAATATAGATGTTCTAAAAACTGTTGATTATTTGATTGACCTGGGGCCTGAGGGTGGAGATGGCGGTGGCCAAATTGTTGCTCAAGGTACTCCCGAAGTTGTTGCACAGACAGAGGGTTCTCATACAGGAAGATATCTGCAAAAGGTCTTAAATAGATAGTTATTGATCTTGTAGAAAAATAAATTATAGGTCCACAGGTTGTTGTGGGCCTATTTTTTTACTTGAATAAACCTAGAAAAAAGCTTTTTTTTATGGCACCCTAGAAATGTTGTCTTTAAAAATCCCTTTTATTACTTGAGGTTTGTTTTGGAACAAGTTGTTTTAGTCGATGAATTAGATAATTTTTTAGGTAATAAAGAAAAATTGCAGACACATATAGATGGTGATTTACACCGAGCCGTTTCTGTTTTGATTTTTAATACACAGGGCCAAATTTTGTTGCAACAACGTGCAGAATGCAAATATCATACTCCTGGCCTTTGGGCTAATGCTGCATGTACGCATCCAAAAGAAGATGAGGATCCAATGCATGCAGGAGTTCGTCGCTTGCAAGAAGAAATGGGGTTTGCGTGTGAGATTGCTAAACTTTTTACTTTTATTTACAAGGCCAAGTTGGGCAAAAATTTAATTGAGCATGAATTTGATCATGTTTTTGTCGGAACCTATGATGGTTCAGTTGTTCCTAATCCAGAAGAAGTTCAGGCTTATGTATGGATAGATATGAATGACTTGCTTTGTGATATTGGTGACAATCCAGAAAAATATGCACCTTGGTTTAAAATTATTTTGGAAAAATTAATTGAATTGTTTGAAGCGGATGAATTGGCATGAAAGTTGTGATTCAAAGAGTGGCACATGCGAGTGTATCTGTTAACAATGAGGTGTTTTCCAAAATCGGTAAAGGGCTTTTAGTGTTGGTTGGCCTGGATCACGAAGATTCTGAAGCTAAGTTTGATTTTTTTATTAAAAAAATATTAAATTTGCGAATTTTTGCAGATGAAACCGGTAAAATGAACCGATCAGTTCAAGATGTTGGTGGAGAGGTTTTGTTAGTTTCTCAATTTACCTTGTACGGTGATTGTGCAAATGGAAACAGGCCTTCTTTTACAGGTGCAATGGCGCCAGATAAAGCAAAAGCTTTGTACTCCCAATTTGTTTCTAAGTTTTCTGCAGAGTATCAAAAAACTTATGACGGTATTTTTGGTGCTTATATGCAAATTGAGCTGCAGAACGATGGGCCGGTTACATTTATTATAGAAAAATAAACATATATTTAGGGTAAAGCTTTAGTTTTTTTAAGTCTTGTGTATACTGGTACAGGCTTTTTAACTAAATATTAGAGGGATTTATGAAAAAAATATTAAATTTAAGTATTGTCACGATTTTATTATTGGGTTTTTATTCTGATTCTTTTGCACGTTCGGCGCGCAGGCCATTTTCTTTTGATTATGATGACTTGGAAGATTATCAAAGAGAAAGGGCGGAGGACGCTTCATCTAATGTTTCTTGGAAGCAAATAAAAAGTAATGCCGTTTCAAATTTAACCCGAGGTATCTCTAAGGGCCTTGGGACATCTTTAGGCGATGCAATGTCGGATAATTTGGCTGAGTTGGTTAGAACAGTTTTTGCTATTATAGTTTTTCCTGTCAAAGGTAGTGCGGCTATTTTGACTATGATGAAAAATCGTTGGAAATATCAGCAAGATGCTTTGGCTTCGGAACATATTGAAATTTTACGTTCTGATCTGGTAGAAATAATTAATAATTATTGCAGTAATAAAGTTACAACGTTGAGTAAATCGCGTGAAGAGCGTCTTTCAAAAATTGAGGGTGATGAAAAAATTGATTCGATTTGGATTGATGAAAAGGCTGGTGTCAAAGAAAGTTTAGAATTTATTCAAATGGTTTTGGCTGAAAAAATAAATCTTTATTTGGGCCGAGACAAAAATAGTAACAAAAAAGTAAATGTTGCAAGATTTAAAGGTTCAAAAAGCAAAGATGTTAAAATAAATTTGCATGCTTTTAATGCTGAAAACAAAAATGTTTTAGGTGCAGTTCTTGCTTTGGGCGTGGTTTCAAAAGATAAAGATATAGCATTTTATCTTTGTCGAATAATAAAAGATATTGGACAAGTAATTAATTTATTTGATAATGCTGAAAGCCGAACCGATTTAGATAAAAATATTTTATTGGCCAATTTACAAAAAATTAATAGTGCTTTTTATTCTATTTCGGTCCTATTGGGAGAATCGAGCAAAAGAAAAACAAATAGATCTGCAGGTAGTTCTTCTTATGGTAATAGTTATTCAAAATCATCTAGCGGTGGTTTAGGTATGTTAGATTAATTTGCTTCCAAATAGAAAGATTGTTTTATGTTGAAAAATAATAAGTATATTGTTTTTATTTTGGCTACAATCCTCGGTTTTCAGAATATTGGCGCTGATCAATTTTTAAATAAAAAAACAATAAAGTTAAGAGCGCAAAAAATAGAACGTGAAATTAAAAAAAGAAATAATATAAAATTTGGCATTTACGCATTAACGTGGTCAGCCGTAATCGGTGGTATCGGATACGGTATTTGGGCTCTTAACCGAAAGCCAGACTCTGAATCTGTATCTAAAGAAGAGCTTGAAAATTGGTTAAAGGTTATGGCAAAACAAAATCACAACACAAAGCTTTTTGTTGACTCTATTCCACCAGTTTCTGAGCAAAAATCAAAGCCATTTAAGTTTGTAGGTAAGATTTTTAATTCTACTAAGTCATTTGGTAAAGCCGGTGCTTCATTGTTTTCTTCTTCCTTGATTCAGGCAATGGGGTTTGGTATAGGCAGTGCGGTACTTGTTTCCACAGCTAAATTAAAGGCTGCTTTGGATGCTCCAGGAAATGTGGTTTGTAAATATTTAGATACTTATGATGTTGAAAAAAACTTGAATAAGAATGATTTTATTTTAGAAACATTTCATCAAATAAAAGTACATTTATTAGAATTTGAAAAATCAAATGATAAAAAAGAGCTGATAAATTCAACACAAAGTTTTTCTTTAATTCTGGCTAACAAGGCAATGTGGGTTGAGAGCTTTATGTCTTATGTTATAGATAATGAGTTGACTTGGGAGGTATATAAAAAACGTGGTAAAGAGCTGCGTGAACAGTATTTTGAAGCTGTAGAAAATTTGCTAGTTCAGATTAATTTAGATGTACAAATGGATGTTGTTAAATTTGATCATTTACAGGTAAAGATTGATCTTGTTTTGAATTCTTTAAAGAACATTTTGCAGGAGTTTATCTTCTTAAGGGAGATAGGTACGGATGGTTTTTAATTGGATGTTGAATATTCGTTTAATCTTAGCTGGATGTTGTTTTGTCTTTTTTGGTTTTTTTGAAGTTTTGCCATCTTTAAATCTTGTACAACAGGGACCTGTTATTTGCTTACCGAATGCGATTGATGCATCTGCTGAGCTGCAACAAAAAACAAAAAACTTACAAGTAGATATTTTTAAAAAAAACATTGAAAAATATTATTTAAATTCTTCGTGGATTTTACCCATGCTTGAGGGAATGGGCTTGGATGATTTAACAAATTCATTTTCTATTTATGTTCAAATTTTACGAGAACGACCTTGGTTTTATTTTTGTAACAGTAAAGAAAGTTATAGGCATTATAAATATTACAATGATTTTATTGAGCAGCTTCAGGTTATGCATGATTTTATAACTAATAATCAATTTGATATTAAAGCAGATAGTGTTGTTAATAATGATTTTGCTGATTTAGGTGTGCCGCTTGAAGATTTATTTAAAGAATATTGTTCGGCGGATTATTATGATTTTTATGCTTTCTTTTGTGATCAGCTATCATTTTTATTTGTAGATTCAGTAAATGCGGCCTATGAATACGTTGGAACCTCGGAATATTTAGAAAAAATAGATGAGTGTGATGATATTTATTATCGAATTTTTGATTTGATAATAAAGGTTAAGGGAAGTAAATATGATAATTATTATCATATGCAAATTTCTAGGTATGGTTTACTTTTAAATTTTGTGGATCAAGAGCATAAAATGCTTTCAGAAACAAAGAAAAAGGCCTGATTATGCTTTTGTTTAAATATGTTTTTGTTTTTTTAACCGTCTTTTTTTCGGTATCTTTGCAAGCAAAAACATTGCAGGATATTGAAGAAAAGAGTTTTCCTTCTAGTTTTATTGGTAATTATGGAATAGGTCCTGAATCTAAAGCAACCCGTGAATATCATTTTTTTGTTTTAATGCAGGCTAGTAAAAGTTTGTTAGAACTTGAACAATATTTGAAATCTGAAAATTTTGAATTATCAGGAAGAATGATTATTTCTGGTTACCAAGAAGAAGCGGTTCCCAGCTATTATTGCTGTTTTAACAGAAAAGTTGTGGATGACGAGGTTATCGAAAAGACTAAAGAAGGTTTTGGTTCAGCATCTAAAAATATTTTTGGTTTTTTGACTGGTTTTATGTTGAAGGATTGTAATTGGCTTTGGAAAAACGCTGACAAAAAATCTTCTCAGGTTTTTACGCATATTTTGCCAGAAAAAATAGATTTGTTTGATGATAATTTTATTATTTTTCAAAAACATGCTTTTGGAAGTGATTTTGAATTTATTATCAAGTCTCGAGATATTATTGAAAAGGCTTTAATTCAACAAGATACCAATTCAGTTTTGAAAAAAATGATGGAATTCTGGGAGGATATTTATTTAGGGCAGATAAAGAGTTTTGGGGATATTTCTATTGCTACTCAGGATATTTTGTTTTCAATTTATTACATGCGTTATATTTTGAATTCCAATTCGAATGTTAAGAAGTTTTATGTTGGGCCTGATATAACTTATCCGATTGAAGTTTTAGAGTGTCAGGATGAAGAAATTACTAAAAATGCGCAGTATTTTGTAAAATTATTCGAAAAAAAATTAGTACCAATCGAAGATAAAAAGACTGTGTACATTTTCTGTAGTTTTGTAGATGGTGTTGGTAAAAGTACATTGCTTGGAAATTTAACTAATTATGTTAAATATGGATCAGATATCTCTAGTTATGAAAGAGTAGATAATTCTTCTTCACAAGAAGGTACTCTTTATAATTTAAAAAATAATGTTTACATTTTGGATCTTCCTGCACAAATGAGTCATTTTGTAACAAAACCAGATGGTTATGTTTATGTGCAGCTGGATGTTGTAACAGAGCATTTGTCTAAAAAGGTGCAATTAGAGCAATTTGTTGCATTGAATTATGAAAAATTAAAAAAAGAGTTTCTTGAAAATGTAAATAAGGCCAAACTAAATTTAACTAAGTCTGCTGAGGATAAGATTGATTTGGATGGTGGTTATCTTAAAAATATTGTAATGCTTGATCTTCTGCCAGATGAAGTTGATTGGATTCCATTTAATTTTGACGGTGCTAATTATCTGTTTGATAAAAATAAATTAGACGATATTAAGGTTCTTGTTCCTTTAGCTGGGGTGCATTCTTTTGGTTTAAAGGTTGTAAAGCCTGAACAAATGATTTTTACGGGTGTTTCTTTACCTATGTATTATCCAAGTTTTTTAAATGATATTTCTTCAAAGTTAAAAAAAGAAGGGATTGAAAAGCTTGTTTTTGTAGATTTTATGAGTATGTATCCAAGAACGCAACGAGAAAATATACGTGTTAATTTTATGCTTCAGCAATTAAAAGCGTTGTATCAAGAGAATTTTAATTTAAACAAATGTTTTTATAGGCCTTTTGTGAATCATAATGCCGATCTTTATAATGAATTGCGCTTAGATTCTGAGGGGCTATATGTTGATTCTTTAGTTAAAGAAACAGCATTGCGTTGGGGGCTTTTTGATTTATTTAAAGATTATTGTGGAGATACGGTTCGTTTTATTTCTGTTAATGATTTAGATAAAACATTAAAGCCAATTTTTGAAAAGCATTTGTTAGAAAGTAAAAATGAATTGTTTATTCAAGCGCAAAATAAAATATCTCAGGAATTTGTTGAATTACGAGAAAAGTGTGTTTTGGATAAAAAGTTTGAAAGTTGTTTAAGATTTAATTTTGATTTATTAATTGAATTTTCAGACAAATTACAAGAATTATTTGAACAGAACATTGAAAATGATTTGTTAAATTCTTTATGGAAAAATTTAGATGGGGCATTTATTAAAGAAAAGCAAGAAATAATTTCTGATGTTATTGGGCGTACGGTCTTTACAGAAAAAGATGTTGAGTGCAAAGTTTTGTATGAATTTTTTTCTGAATGTAGAGATGCACAAGCCCTGGATCATTTTATTAATACGTTAAAAGCTAATTGGTACGCCTTGTTGAGTAATTTGTTAGAATCTAAATTTTCAAATGATCGGTATTATCTTGAAAATGTTTTTTGTGTAACTCCTCCTATGTTGATTAAAAAAAATCTAAATAAAAAAATTGTTGTTGTGCAAAAACTTTTTCCAATAGCTGAAAAACCTGGCGAAATTAAAAAATTACAATTGTTTAACATCATTGATACTTGGTTTGGTCCAAAAAGGCAGTGGGGTGTTTTTGATGAAACTAAGTTTTGTTTAGATTGGTTTACTTCAAATGTTTCATGTTTAGTTTACAATTTTGGTTATAATACTTACATGGAAAATGCCAAATTAGTAAAAGTTGTTGATGGCTATCTCAAGGAAAACATTGAGGAGGGTAAAAATAATAATTTTATGCCAACAGCTTGGTTGTTTGAAAAGTTAACTCAAACTGATGATCTTTCAGAGGTACTCAAAGATTTTGGAAGAATGGGTAAAAAAGAAATCAAAGAAATTGATATAAAACATGAATCCTTTAAATCGGTACAATTATTTGTTCGCGCAATCGCTACACTTGATATGTTGGTTAAAGATATAAAGGCTAACATAATGTCTCGGCGAGGTAATAAAGAAGATTTTAAGGCTGAATTAAAGCTTCTTGAACAAATTACTTTACCGATTTTTTTTGGTATAAAAATTAAAGGCCCTTTGTTCGAAGATTACGAACAAGTAGAGCCTTTAATATCTTGGGATAAATTGACTTTGGATTAACTATTAATAATTGTCACCAAAATTGTGTTGTGGCCTTGTCCTTTTAATGTTTTGATGTTGAGAATTGTTATTTTGGCCTGCTGTAAAATTTTTAAACCTGTTATAACTAGTAATGTCTTTTTCATTAAGGGTAAAACAGTTGTCATATTTTTCATCAAAAATAACATAGTCTTGATCATCAAAAATTATCAAATATTCGGGTAACTCCTTTATTGCCGCAGTGATTTCTTTTTTGATAGTGTCTAGGTCTTGGGGCATTGTCTTTTTCATAGCATTTAAGGATTTACTAGGATTTTTCCAATCTGTTATATTTTCTCCGATGATTTCAGTGATATCATTCCTTTTCTGGTCATTTAGAGTTTTTATTTGTTCGACTATATTTTTTTGTTTAGTTGGGCAGCAGATTAATTTCATGATTTGAGATTGAATTTCTTTGTTAACTATTAAGGCTCGGTCTATTTTATCATTGAAATTTTTTGTTTCTAATGTTCTATAGTATTTATCGATGAAATCATTGATTTGTTCGATTTGGTTTTTTAACTTTATTAACCCAGCGTTATTATCAGTCTCATTAATACTAAATATTGGATATGCTGTTGTTATTATGCCGTTTTGCTTAACGATTTTTACCCAATAATTTTTAATTTTTCTTATATATATAGAAAAACTGTTTGATGTGTTGTGTTCTTTGATATCGGAATTAATTGTAGCGTCATAAAGTTCTTCAATTGTTATTGTAGAAGGAAAAGTTGTTTTGTTAGATTCTAATGTTACATTTTTTTGTTGGTCATAATCGAAGTATTGTTTTTGTGTTGGACTTTGTGAGGGCTCTTCGCCTTTCTTTTTATCTATTAGTGGGTTGAAAATGTGTCCGCCTTGGTTTCCGGAAATATCATCAGGTGTTAATAAATGTTTTAAGTCAGTTTTTTGGGCCATTTCAACGAACATTAAGAAGTCGGTGTCATTTAGGGCTGCGGTTATCAAAGAGAAATCGGTGTTTTCTTTATTGGCGGTTCTCCAATTTGTTGCGTTTATTGATTCACCGGCTTGTTCTTGTTTATATTCAAATAATGCGCCGAAGTTTTTGTAGGCTAGAATTAATGCATCTAGATTTTTAATTTTAAGGTTAAAAAATCTACGGTTGAAGAATTCCTTTTCATTAATAATATTGGAAAGATCATTTGTTTGTTGTTTTAGTTTTTTTAGTTCTTGGGTTGTTTTGTTGTATTGATCTTTTTGTTGAGCCAAAATTTTATTTTGGTTATAAATTTCTTTGTTTGATTTTTCTAGTTCTTTGGTTGTTTGGTTGATTTGTGCTTCGAGTGTTTTTAATTCGTTAAATTTTGTAGATCGCTCTTTTTTCAAATTATTTAGTTTTGGGTTTAATTGGTTTAGGTTGATTGCGGTACCCGCTTTTTCTATTATCTCTTGGTACTGTTTAACCTCATCCTCGCATTGCTTTTTGGTATTTTCCTGCGATCTAATGTCTTGATTTATTTGTTTTAATGCCGACTCGGTTTGGTTGAATTGTTTAAACTTCTCTGATAATTCTTTTAAATCTTCTATGCTTTTTTCTGTATTTGTAATCGCGTTTTGATAAGATTCTAGATTTTTATTTAAACTATTAATTTGTTGTTGTGTCTTTTTATATTCAGTCAGATTACATGCACCTGCTCCATATTCATCTAGTTTAGATAGTTCATCTAGTTCAGATAGTTTTTTTTTAGCGTCTGCAATTACTTTTTCTGTCTTTTTTACATTGTTTTCATGTGCAGTTTTTGCTTTTTGTAGCTTGTCTTTTGTTTGTTTAATGGAAGATTCGGTACAATCGGAGAGATTAAGAAATTGTTGTAATGCGTTTAACTCCGTTCGTTGGTTTTCCATTTGTTCTGTAAGTTTTTCTTTTTCTTGTTTTAATTGTTCCAACTTCTTGCTGGTTTCACATAATTTCTCGGTTTGGTTTGGGAGATTTATAATAGCGCTTTGTTGGTTGTCATAGTTAGTATAAAGAGCATTAAGCTCTTTGTACTTGTCATGTTTGTTTTGTAAATTTTTATTTTGAGCTTCTAATTCACATGTCTTTTCTTTTAATTCAATATTTTTTTTATTTATAGTATCAGTGCTTTCCGAAATGTCATTTTCTATTTTTGTTAATTCGTTTTCTATTTTTGTAATTTCAGATTGGTTTTTTTCTAGTTTTTCTTGAATTAATTCAGATATTGATTGGTCACCTTTTGCATTGTTTATTTTATTAAATGTATCAGTTTTGGGGTTAGCGCTATAATTTTGGCTTTTTGAAGGAAATTGTTCGTTATATAATGTTTTGGCAACTTTATAGAGAGAAATTTGAGCATGAAAGGGCGCAAAAATAGATAATGCAGTTGTTAGCATTAAAGTTTTAAATTTAAATAAGTTTTTAATCATTTGATATAACCTCCCAGTAATAATCATTTTATTGTGTTGCCCAATAGACCTTTTTTTATATTAAAGGTATTGTTCATGTTTTAATTGTAAATGTTTTTGTAGGTCGTGTCAATGGGGTGTTTTCTATTTGTCACAATTGTGCCTGTTTAAAAATGCTTAGATTTGTTTAATTCGGCCTTAGGTAGTGATTTTTGAGTTGAATTTGATTTATATGTCCGTGTGGGTCGATATTTTTGAGTTTGACTGATGCTAATGGTGCTTCTAGTCGTAATTTGAGCCAGTTTTTTTAGAAATTTTTAAGGAAAAAGTTGGTCAAAGGGTATTGTCTAATGTAAAAAAAAATGTTAAGGTGAGGCTATGGTTTAAAAATGATTTAATATTTTTAATTTAAATGGAGTTATTTGTGAGATTAAATCAGATTTTCAAAAGAATTGTTATATCGTTGGCCTTGAGCCATCTGGGCGTTGTTGAAGCTTCTTTGAGAGGGCAGGAGCCGCGATTTAATGAAACGGATGATTTTTCCCATTTTTATGGGCGGGCAACGCCGAAAACGCCAGCTATGGAGGAGCGTTGTTTATCGAGCATGATTGCGCCAATTTCTTTTTATTTTTTGTCTTACAAAGGAAATTGTGAGCTTTCTGATTCTAGAATTAAAGCTGCCTCTTTTTTTAAGAGCTCTAGAAGCCTTTATATATTGCCTTTTAAGGGCAATTTAAAGAAATGGTCCTTCGTTGCAAATAAAATGGAAGATTTTGAACCAGAATTTTTGAGTAATCGTAAGTCTAAAATTTGTTCTGTTTGGGAAAAGATAGACTCAGAGTTATCATTGCGTAATAGTGTTGAATCAGATTGCTTGCGTCAAAGTATAGATTCTTCCTTGCCGGATTCTGATTTAGAAGAAGAATACGGCGATTGCCTTGTAGATTATTTATCTGATCAAGGAATTCAAGGATATTTCCTTTCTGGATTATCGTTGGGATGCTTTGAGTCAAGAGGAAAAATTGAATCGGATAATAATATGAAATTTAATTCATCAGGGGATGTTTTGATGAATCAGGTTGTAGAGGAAGTTGCATATTTTACTCGATCGGAGTTAAAGGGTGCATTTTCGTGTAGCTCTGAACTGATTCAAATGGCTGAAATTTCTAAATCTGGCAGGGCATTGATATCTTATGCGAATGATCAGTTATGGTTGGTAGATTCAAATAATCATAAAGAGAAGATGATAAAAACTGAAAAATACAAAAAATTTGGCAAAATTAGAAAGATTGTTTTTAATTCGTCTGCAAGTAAAGCTTTGGTTGTATATGGCAATTTTGTCGTTGTTGTGTTTGGATTTAAACAAAGCGGAGATGACATTCTGGTGAAAGAATTGTTTGTAATTTCTTTAGAAAGAAGTCTGAATCTTGATAAAAATTATTTAGAAAAAGAATTTGAAGATTTGAGTTTGGATGTGGATGGTGTTTACTGTTTTATTGGAGCTGATATACAAAAAATGGCTAATACAACCTCGACCAAAATTCAAGATGTGTTTTTTGCAAAAGATAATAAAATTATAATCGCTTTTCTTAATAAAATTTTTGTTTGTTTTTTGGGTAAAGAAAAACAAATCAAAATGTTGCCCTGCAATTTTAATCCAAGAGAGGGGATTTTAGCAATTGACTATAACCGAAAAAAAGATTTTATGGTTTTGGCTATAAATAATAAGATTATAGTAAAAGATCTTTGGTTTAATGATATAGCTAGTTATGAAGGTAATTATGATTTTGTGTCCCAGCTAAAATTTGATAACAATGGTGATCAAATTGCCGTTGTAGATGGATCTAAAGTTGCGATTTTGCAATTGAATTTTACAGGGCCTTGTGATACTCCGTTACCTCGATAAAAAATAAAAGATTTTATCATTAAATATCTGTGTGACTTTTCTTTGATTTTGGCCTATATTAAAGCTTTTTAGTATGAATAATAAATTCTAAATAAAGCGGAAAAATGGCCGATCAAAAATTAAATCTTACGCCTTTGATGAGGCAATATTTTGAGATTAAAGAACAATATCCAGATAGTTTACTACTTTTTCAAGTAGGCGATTTTTATGAAATGTTTTTTGATGATGCAAAAAAGGCATCGGCTTTTTTAGGAATTGCTCTTACAAAACGTGGAACAATGAATGATGAGCCAATTCCATTATGTGGAGTTCCCATGCATGCTGTTGATCATTATATGGTCAAGTTGGTTAAGGGTGGTTTTAAAGTTGCTATTTGCGATCAATTAGAGGAGCCGCAACCTGGTAAGGTTGTAGAAAGAGGTGTTACTCAGGTTTTAACTCCAGGCACTCTTACAGATTCAAAATTATTAGATGAAAAAACAGCATCATATCTTCTTTCTTTTTTTCCATCAGGTAATTATTGTGGGCTTGTTTTTAGTGAGTTGTTAACAGCTCAAATGTTCGCCACTGTTTTGCCAATCGATGGTAAAAAAAGTTTAGAGTCTGAACTTTCACGATTTTTTCCAGATGAAATTTTAATACCTGTTCAAAAAGAAAGTGTTGGTTTTGGCACTTTTTTTAAAGAGCAGGGTTTTTTTACAACTTATTCTGAGTTTGATAAACATGATTCTGACCTAATGGGTGCAGCAAGAGGCTGGATGTCTCGGCAGTTTAAAGAGCAGGCTAAAGAGGTTTTAGATAAACAGGAGGCTTTGCGATTTGCATTATTCAATTTTTATTCATACATGCGAAAGACACAGGAATCATCGTTAGAACATTTTAAAAAATTAAATTTTTATGAACCAGAAGATTTTTTAATTTTGGATGCTGCAACACAGCGAAACTTGGAACTTGTTCGTAATAATCAAGATGGATCTGTTAATAACAGTCTTTTTCAGCATATGGATAAAGCAGTTACTTCTATGGGTTCGCGTATGATAAAAAAATGGATATTGCGGCCACTGGTTAAAAAAGAATCTATTGAATTTAGGCAGGATGCCATTGCCCATTTGGTTGGCAATGTTACACAATCAATAAAACTTGAAGAGTTGCTTAATCAAGTTGGAGATGTTGAGCGCATTGTAGGTCGAATTGCTTTAAAGCGGGCTTCATTAAATGATTATTTAATGCTTAGAAATACCCTCGGTATCTTGCCGGAATTAAAGAAATGGTTTTCACAACAAAATGATTTAACATTATTTAGATTAATTGACTCTAAAATAATTGATTTTTCAGCGCTTTATTTAAAATTACAAAATTCTTTAAATGATGATTTAGATAAAAATTGGTTAATTAAATTAGGTTTTGACCAAGCGCTAGATGATTTGCGTGAATTGGTTGAAAATAGTAATCAAAAAATTTTAGAACTTGAGCGCAAAGAACAAGAAAAAAGTGGAATAAATTCTCTCAAAATTCGTTATAACAGGGTGCAAGGATACTATTTTGAAGTTACAAAGCCGAATATTCACTTGGTGCCCGATTATTTTGTTAAGCATCAGATGTTGGTTGGCAAAGAGCGTTTTATGACCAATGAATTAAAAGCATTACAATCGGATATTTTAAGCGCACATACTCGAATAGATCAGGTTGAAAAATCAGTTTATGAATCCATAAAACAACAAATATTTAGTCGAATTTCGGATTTAAGACATTTAAGCCAGGCCCTGGCGAATTTGGATGCCCTATTGGGTTTTGGTAGGTTGGCATATCAAAATGGATATTCTAGGCCAAATTTGACCCCAAATCGGGATATTTTAATTGAAGATGGAAGACATCCTGTGATTGAAGGTCGTCTAGGTGATTCATTTATTTCCAATAATACGTATTTAACAGATAAAGAAAGCTTATGGATCATTACTGGCCCAAATATGGGTGGAAAATCAACTTATCTTAGGCAGGTTGCTTTGATTTGCTTAATGGCGCAAATAGGTTCATTTGTTCCAGCAAAATCTGCAACTTTACCAATTTTGGATAGAATTTTTACTAGAGTTGGCGCTAGTGATAGTTTGGCTGAAGGAAAAAGTACGTTTTTAGTTGAAATGGAAGAAACAGCTTCAATTTGTGGGTTGGCAACAAATCGTAGTTTGGTGATTCTTGATGAAGTCGGTCGTGGAACAAGTACATTTGATGGTCTTGCAATTGCTCAAGCTGTTGTGGAATTTATTTATCAAAATATTGGCGCGCGTTGTTTGTTTGCTACTCATTACCACGAGCTTACCGCATTAAAAGATAGTTTTCCTGGCATAGCCAGTTATTTTGCTGCAAGTAAAAAAACAAAAGATGGGATTTTGTTTTTGCATAAAATTGTCAAGGGTGTTGCTGACGGAAGTTTTGGTTTAGAAGTTGCAAAACTTGCAAATTTGCCAAAAGATTTGATTATTCGAGCACAGGCAATTTTAGAAATTCTCAATTTAGAAGAACAACAACATGGTAAAAACACTTCCATGCATTTTTCTGGAGCGCGTCAGGCAAATTTGTTTGAACCGATTCGTGCTTCTGTACCAAATGGTGACTTAGCTCAAGAAAATATTCGATTAAAAAATGAATTAGAAAAATATAAATCTGAATTAATTCTAAAAAATAAATATTTAGAATTAATTTGGGAAATAGATTTTGATGATCTATCTCCCAAAAAAGCATTAGATGTTTTATGGCATATTAAAGATAATTTTTTGATTTAGTTTATTGAACACATGCCTGAATTTCTTTTTGTATTTGATCTATTTTTCCTATGAATAAAGAAATTGATTGTTGCGTTTGTTTTTCTAGTGATAGAGCTGCAGCGTATGCCAATGTTGTGTTATATAAAGCAATTGCCTTGTCGGTGATGTTTGCTTGAGGATATGCATTTTTGAGGGCTGTAATAATTTCTAACGTTTCTTGATTTATGGTCGAGGGTTTATTATTTAAAACATTTTGTATTTCTTGAGTAGAGAGGGCAATTGATGTAACTTTTCCCTTAGCTAGTGTTGTTTGTTTTGCTTTTTGAAATAACGTGTCTAAAAATTTTGTTTGATTCTTACTTATGGTTTTTTCTGCTGCAAAATCTTGTAGTGCTTTTTTGTAGTTGGTTTCAAGAACGGTTATGTTTTGTTTTGGATTTACTACCTTTTGTGCTTTTAAAACAGCCGTTTTTGATTCCTTTTGTTGATTTTTTTGTGTGGCTAATGAATTTGCTTGAGTTGTGTTTGATTTTGATGGTTGATTGATTTGGCTAGTTTGAATGGATGAGACTATTCCTATGCTGAGTAACAAATGTACCATTACTTGGGATTTTTTCATTGTTTCTTCCTTTTTTAGGGGTTAATAATAAATAAAGATTACTGTAAACATTTTAAATTTTGCAATAAAAAAGGCCCGCGTTATTTTATGCGGGCTTTTTTTTATTTTGTAATATTGGGTTTAAATTATAGAGCCAATATTTTGTGGGTTCTGAATAATTGGTTAATAATGTTTTGTTTTTGAGTTGTATTTAATTTGTTATTAATAAGACTATTCATATTCGAATACCATTCGATACGTTCTTCGGAATTCAAAATGTGAGCCATAGATTTTAATTTATAAGCCCAAGCAATTATTTTTCCTTCACAAGTTTTGTCAATCGTTGGTGTATTAAGTGTTTTTTCTATTTGAAGAAGTAATCGTCTGGCTTTAATTTTATTTTGTTTATCGGTGTGATTAGACCATTTTTTGTAGGCTATATATGATGTAATTGCTATTGCAGATACGCCTAAGGTCCAAGCAGCTCTTCTTCCATAGAAATTTGCATCTGTTTTTAATTGGGTGATTTTGACATCTTTTCGATCATTAAAAACTTTTATTTTGTCAGCAAATGTTTCAGCGGTATCAAGTTTTTTAGATAAAAACTCTTTTGCCTTTTCTTTTTTAGCGTTTTTTATTTCATCGAATTTGGTTAATAATTCATCTGAAAGCTCGGATGCTTTTTTTCCAGCTTCTAAACGATTTACAAGGTTTTTATCTATATTTCTTAATTCTTCTTCTGTTCGGATTTTATAAAAATTAAGTATTTTTTTAATTGTGTTTTTTGCAGGAATCCAGGCTTGAGCGAATTCATCCGTTAGATCTTCAATTCGCTTTTGCCTTTCTTCTTTTGTTATGTCCCTGGCATCTTCATATACGCTGTATGCTAATTCAGTTCTTAACTTTTCCTCAGCTTCTTTAAATATTTCTTGAGTTTCAAAAATATGAGGTAAAATTCCTGATTCTAAATTTGATTCAGGCCCCTCTGATTGGAGCATTTTTCTAATGTTTTCATTTATTTCTTGGATGATTTTTAAAAAAGTTCGTTCTTCTGGGTTCGTTTCATTATTTTCGTTGTTTTCCATAAAGGATCGAGTTTTTCTAATATATCCTTTTAAAGGATCGCTAATTTCTGTTTTTAAATCTGGGTTAATTCGGTTTATAAAGGGTATATCGATATCTTTGCCGCAAAGAAATTTTCCAGATTTGGTGATTATTTGTGATAAAAAAACTGGATGATTAAAATACAGTGCTCCAGCTCCTAAAGTAGTTATACCAGTCGCCGCAATGTATTTGTTTTTATTTCTAACGACATGACAAGGTTTTTTTAGTGACTCGTATTTTGCAAATTCGGTTACAGTTTTATTTGCGACATCAATTTTTTCTTGTATAGAATTCATGTTTAGATTTTCTAGGTCGTGTTGAATAGCCGCTATAGATGAAAATAATTTTTCTTGAATTTTTGCAATTTCATTGCCTTTTTCAATTTCTTTTTTACTTTTTTTATAGGTTGCAAATTCTTCCAATTGATAAGCTTGTTGACTTAGTTTATGGAGAGTCTTTTTAAGAACTTTTTTTCCAAAAAGTATTCTAGCATTATTTAACGTGGGGCTTTCAGCCGATTTAGGCAACCTTTTATAACTGGTTATGCATTCAACTATATTTTTTTGAGAAATTTTGTTTTTAAGCGAATTAATAGAGTTTATTAATGTTTTTTCTTGGGTTTGTGGCTCTGTTTTAAATAGCTTTGAAGTAATGGTGGTCAGTGATTTTTGAATTCTATCTGTTGTTGATGGGGCTGCTGAAATTGTAACTTTTGGTTGCATGGCAATAGGTGCTTGGCAGGGTGTTTTAGATTTTATTTGTACGGAGCTTAACGTTATTGCAGCTGTGATTATACTTAGTATTAATCTATTTTTTATTTTAAACATAATTAATTCCTTTTAAGAAATTGGGGACATAATGTATAGATATTATAACAGAGGGTTGAAAAATGTCTTAGGGGTTGGTTGTAGGGTTGTTTTTATTTGCCTATTTGTAATTTTGGTGTCTTGATTGGGCTTGTAATTCAGGACTTTAGGCTTTTTAATATAAAGATGTCGACTAATTCTAGACAGAAAAAATCCTTTTGATACAATAAAAGCTCTAGATTAGGTTTAAACTGTAAATTAAACAACCGATAGGAAGTTCTAATGGCACAAAGTCAAAATAACTTGGTAGATGGAATTTTTGGAAAGTATGCTATCATCCAAACAGGTGGAAAGCAATATCAGGCAATTGAAGGCAAAACAATAGCTGTCGAAAAAATTGATGGTGTTCCTGGTGATAAAATTGAATTCAA
Organism: candidate division TM6 bacterium GW2011_GWF2_32_72; assembly: GCA_000989525.1. Lineage (GTDB taxonomy): Bacteria > Babelota > Babeliae > Babelales > GWF2-32-72 > GWF2-32-72. The sequence goes on along the minus strand of LBON01000004.1, from coordinate 32,501 downwards.
AGAAGTTCTCTTTAAAAGAGATGGCGAAAAGGTTGAAATTGGTCAACCGCTTTTGGCATCCTCTGTTAAAGCTTCCATTGTAAGTCAAATTAAAGGTCCTAAAGTTATAGTTTTTAAGTTTAAAAGACGTAAAAAATGTAGAGTTAAAAAGGGCCATCGTCAACCAGCAACAGTTATCAGAATCGAAGCTCTTTAATTAGTTTCAGATTTGTGAAAATAAAAAAAGACTCTCGGGTTGAGGGTCTTTTTTTTGTATTAAAAATTAATTTTGATGTGAAGGTTATATAAAAATTCAAAGACACCGATTTTCAATATCAAAAAAGGACTCGTCCCTTTAAAAAAACGTATAAGTTCGTAAAAAAAGCCGAGACTTGCTCGGCTTTTAAGTTTGTCTGGAATTTATAATTTTTTATAAATCGGCTATTTCTTCTAAGCTTTTTTTGCTTCCTGCAAATGAGAGATTGTCATCTTTTTGAATAATATAATTTGGGTCTATTGGAATAATTTCATTTTCTTTTTTGAGACCTATGCATATGGCGGAATAATTTTCAAATAAATGTAATTCTGATATAGCTTTGCCGATAAATTTCTTTGGAGCTTTGATTTGGCTTACCATAAAATTTTCTGATATTTTTACTACATCTTTAAATGGTGATGTGATTTTATCCGCAAGTTTAATACCGATTTCTTGTTCAGGTTGAACAACTCTGCTGACTCCCATGAGATTTAGAATTTCTTTATGGATAGAATCCTTGCATTTTGCGATTATGTTTTTAACCCCTATTGTTTTTAAAAGTGCAGTGAGTAAGACAGATTTTTCTAAATTAGAACCTATGGCTACAATAACTATATCCATTTCTTTCATGCCGATTTCTTCTAAGGCTTCTTTGTTCGTGATATTCATACAAACAGCTTCTGTTACAAAATCACGAATTGATTGAACAGCTTCTTCATCCGGATCAACAGCTAGAACTTCAGCTCCGTTTTCTGTTAATCTTGTGGCGATCGCTCTGCCAAATCTGCCTAATCCTAAAACTCCAACTTTTAACATAATTACCTTTCAATAAGTTAGTTTATTGCTATTCGTTCTTCTGGATACTCAAATTCAAATTGAGTTCCACTTCTTTGTTTAAGTGCAAGTATTATTGTGAGCGATCCAACTCGGCCCGCTATCATTGTTAACATAATTAGCATTTTACCTGTTGTGGAAAGAAAAGGAGTAACGCCAGTGGAAAGGCCAAGTGTTGCAAATGCTGAAAAGACTTCGAATACGACGTCTAAAAAGTTAAATGTACTTTCTGTTATCAAAAGCAGAAATGTCATTATTGTTATCCAGATTAAACTCAGTCCAATAATAGACAACGCTTTATATATTTGATCGTCTGCTATTGTTCGGCCTTTTATGGTTATGTGTTTTTTATCAAGAATTGTCGCTCTAAGTGTTGCTATTAAAATGGCAAAGGTTGCAATCTTGATACCACTGCCTGTTGAACCAGGTGCGGCTCCTATAAACGCCATTATCATAATCATAAATAATGTGGCTGTATGAAGGCCTATAATGTCTACACTCAAAAAACCTGTATTTCTGTTTGCGATCGCATTAAATAAAGAATTTAAAAATTGTTTGAATGGTGAAAGTGTTATTAATGAATTATCTCTTTCTAGCATCCAAAAAAAACATGTTGAAAATATTAAAAGAGCGATTGTGGTTGTTGCAATTAATCGTGTGTGCAAAGACCACGAAAAATGTTTTTTTGTTCTGAATTCACGTAAAAATTTGCTAATTTCATGCCAAGTAATAAATCCTAAGCTACCCATGAACATAAGTAATGATGTTATTAATAAAAAAGGGATATTTTCATTAAATGCGGGTATGCCATCTGGAAACAAACAAAAACCGGCGTTACAAAAAGATGATACTGAATGAAATATTGAAAGAAAAATCGCTCGCCCTAATGTAAATTTATTGGCAATTGTTGGAAAAATAAAAAAGGCTCCAATGGCTTCGCATGTGAATGTTAAACCAATAATAAAAAATAAAAGTTCTCTGACTTTAGGCCAAGACTCCATTTCTAACAATTTGCCTGCAATCAATTGAGTTCGCAATCCTAGGTCCATGAGTAAATACATAGTAAATAGAGTCAATGTTATTAATCCAAGGCCACCAATTTGCATCATGATTAAAATAATGAGTTGTCCAAAATCACTAAATTGTGTCAAAGGAACGGGTGAAAGGCTTGTGACACACGTTACAGATGTTGCCACAAAATATATGTTCAAAAGTGAGATAGGTTCTTTTTGGGAAATTGGAAGGGCAAGTATAATTGCACCGATTAGAATTATTATAAAAATAGAAAGTAAAATTATTTGACCTGGAGCAAACTTTGAAAGAAAACCTCGTTTTCTTTTTAGTTGAGATTCAGAATTCATCATTTTCCTTATGTTTAGATTAAAACATTACTTGAGCACTAGTGTGAAAGCTATAATCATCAATAGGAATAAGGCTACTAGTAGATTAAAATAGCGGTCAATAAAATGTTGAATTTGACCTCCCCAAATTTTTATAACACTAGCTATTAAAAAGAATCTAGCACCTCTTGCAATCGCAGAAAACCAAATAAATGGAAGCAATGGAAGTTTGAAAAAACCAGCGGTTAAAGTTACAGCTTTATATGGAATTGGAGTAAACCCGGCTATTAATACGGCCCAAGATTCATATTGGTGATATTTATCTTGAATATTTAAGAAGGTTGATTCAGAAACGAATAAGTTTATTAGTTTCTGCCCAATTGTTTCCCAAACGGCAAAGCCAATAAAATAGCCACAAATGCCACCGAGTACTGAAAAAAGGGTTGCTATTGCCGCATAGTGAAATGCTTTGTTTCTTTTTTCTATACAAAATAAAACTAAAATTGGGTCTACAGGAACAAAAAAAATAGCTTCTATAAAAAAGAGAAAAGCAAGAATGGGGTTCGCAAATTTTGTATGAACTTGTGAACCCACCCATTTATAAAGTTTTTTTAAAAAAAGCATTTTTATTTAAGTATGTTTTGTAAGTATGGAATAACTTTGTCGATGCTAATTCTTTCCTGTTTCATGCTGTCTCTGTCCCGAATGGTGACTGAATTATCTTGGTCACTTTCAAAATCATAGGTTATGCAAAAAGGAGTTCCTATTTCATCTTGGCGTCTATAGCGTTTACCGATTGAGCCAGATTCATCAAAATCTGTTTCTATTCCGGCTTGTTCAATAGCTTCAAATAATTTTTCTGCTTGAGGAGAAAGTTTTTTACTCAAAGGTAATACGGCAGCTTTAATAGGGGCAATTTTTGGATTAAATCTAAGAACTGTCCTTATTTCCCCATCCGCTTCATCTTCATCATAAGAATCAAATAATATTGTAAGGAAAAGTCTATCAACACCAACAGAGCTTTCTACAACATTGGGTATAAAAGATTCTTTTGTTTCTTCGTCGTAAACGGAAAGATCTTTCTTTGAATATTTCATATGTTGGCTTAAATCAAAGCAGCCTCTATGTGCAATACCTTCCAGTTCTTTCCATCCAAATGGGAAGTGATATTCAACATCTGTGCAAATGGTTGAATAGTGTGCTAATTCATTTGCTTCATGAGGGCGTAAGCGCATGCGACTTTGGTCAAGACCGAGGCTTTTATAAAAATCCATTCGTTTGTTTATCCAACAATCAAAATGATTTCTTGCGTCTTCTTCTTTGCAGAACCATTCAAGTTCCATTTGTTCGAATTCACGCATTCTAAAGAGAAATTGTTTTGGTGTTATTTCATTTCTGAATGATTTGCCGATTTGCGCAATACCAAATGGGATTTTTACACGAGAAGTTGACATTACATTTTTAAAATTAACAAATACAGCCTGAGCCGTTTCTGGTCGTAAATAAGCTTCTGTAGCTTGATCTGCGGTTGCACCAAGATTGGTTTTAAACATCATGTTAAATTGGCGAATTTCAGTCCATTCTTTTTTTCCGCAACTTGGGCATGGTTTATTTATATCTATGTTGTCATCATCAACGCGAAAGCGTTTTTTGCAATTCAAACAGTCAATCATTGGATCATGGAAGTTTTCAATATGCCCAGATGCTTCCCACATTGCACGGGGACCAATTAATGCACCATCGATTTCTACAACTTTGCCGAGTTTGTTTTTTAGTGAATTTAGCCAAAAAGTTTTGATGTTGCGCTTTAAAAGAACACCCAATGGGCCAGTATCATAAATTCCATTAACTCCACCGTAAATTTCTGCTGAAGGGAATATAAAACCCTTGCGTTTGCAAAGGGCGACTAGTTTATCAAGAGTAGCTTTTGTTTCTTTTGGTACCATTTTTATAGGCTCCTAAATTAATTTCACATAAAACATAAAGAATATCTTTTGTGGTCATTTTTTGCAAATTTGTCAGAACTTGGATTAAAAAGTAAAAAAAAGGAAAAAAAGAGGCCTTTTTTATCTGGGGCCTCTTTTGATTTAAATTAAATGAAATCAATAATAATTTTGTCTATTTTTTTGAAGTAATTCTGTTATTTCAACTATGCATTTTGTAAATTCCTGTAGAAGGTATGGTTGGGTTATTTGAGATATGTCGGATGTGAATAAAGACATATCTTTTATTGATTTTTTATTTAAGCTTGTTTGATCTAATTTAGTCAGTTCTTCTATTTCTGAATCTGTATATTCTTCTTTGTAAATAATTGTGATCTCTGAAATTTTATCCTTTAAAAAGTTTTTTAATTGTTCTGTGAATTCGGGTGCTTTGTTTGAAAGTTCTTTTTGCATATCTTTTTTTATGTCTTCACTTAAGGGCATGTTTTGTATTGTTGTTGCAAGTAAGGTCTTTATAAAATCTTCACAAATAAAAGGTTCTAATATTTTTAGAATATTTTCTTCTGTTGTAGTTAACTTTTTGGTAATAATTAATTTTTCTTTTTTGATTTCATTTGAGATGAGACTTTCTTTAATATTTTCTTGAAGCATCTTTGTGAAAGATTGAAATAAGGGATTGAGCTTTTTGTCAATATTTATATAGGCTGTAATGGTTTTTTGGCCTAAATCAGAATTGTAAAATTGAAAGAGTTCTTCTATTTCTGAGTCAGTGAAATATTTTTTATAGATAACAGTGATTTTGGCAATGTTTTTATCAAAAAAATCTAATATAGTTTTGATATATTGTTCTTCAATCTTGGTAATTTCTTTATTTTCTTCATCTGTTATTTTGTATTTTAAAATTTCAACGACATTCATGCGCATATTAAAAAGGGCCGAAGTAATGGGGTATTTCTGTGATTGTTTAAAAACAAATTTAACATTTTCTTCTGTTGTGTGACAAAAAACTCTAGGTGAAAGAAATAAGATAAGTAGTAGTAATAGTTTTTTCATAAAACATTCTTTATTTGAAGGGTTTAGCATTTTTATACAACAAAATAAACGGTTAAAGTTTAGGGTCTTTTTTTGTAAGGTCAAGCTCAACAAGTCTTCTCCTTGGCAAAAATAACTAAATTAGGTACTCTCAGCTTTTCAATATTACTTTTTGTTTGTAAGGAGTTGAACGATGTTAAAGGTTATTCGAGGTTTTTTTTATACAATTTTATTGGGCGTTTTGTCCTTTTCTTGTTACAAACTTTATAAAGAACAGGCACAGTTAAAAGAGCATTTAAATTGTGTGCAAATGCAGCGCTATGAGGCATTGCCGGCGGAAAAAATAGTAGAACGAGTTGTAACAGATTCCTCAAAATCTTGGGCTGTTGTTCAGTCAAAAATCAAAGATTCAGTTGTTCAATTGTTTGTTCAAGTGGCTCAAATAGATATTTTACAGCCATATAAGGCCCCAAATCAGGGTATGGCGTTTGGATCTGGTTTTTTTATCAATGCCGATGGTGACATTATTACAAATGCGCATGTAGTAAATGAATCAAAGGCTATTTGGATTCAGATTCCTTCTCTTGGCAAAACAATGATAGATGTTGAAGTTGTTGGCGTAAGCCCAGAAAGAGATTTGGCTTTGCTTAGATTAAAAGAAGATGGGAAAAAAACCGTTTTAAATGAATTGGGGCAAATTCCATTTTTGGATATTGGAAATTCTGATTCCGTACATAGGGCGGATGATGTCTTGGCCGTAGGGTATCCATTGGGTCAGCAAAGTTTAAAAAGTACTTCCGGTGTGATTAGTGGAAGAGAGCACATAGATGGACATTATTTGATACAAATGAGTGCTCCGATTAATCCAGGCAGTTCTGGTGGTCCGGTCTTGAATTTGTCGGGGGAAGTTGTTGGCATAGCATCTTCAGGAATTGTTGGTGGTGGTGCTCAAAACGTTGGATATATAATACCAATTAACGAACTCAGATTAGTGTTGGACGATCTTAGAACAACAAGGCTATTAAGAAAGCCTTTTCTTGGCGTCTTATTTAATAATGGGAGTGAAGCTTTAACGGAATATCTAGGCAATCCGGAGCCAGGAGGATGTTATGTTGTAGATATTTTTGAAGGAAGCCCATTGCACAAAGCTGGTATTAAATGTGGCGATATGATTTATGAAATTGATGGTCTCCAATTAGATTTATACGGTGAAATGAATGTTGCTTGGTGTGAAGATAAAATTTCTATAATGGATTATGTTTCACGATTGAAGTTGGGGCAAGCTTTAAAAATTGTTGTGTATCGTAAGGGGCAACGAGTCAATCTTGATATAAAATTTGATTTGGCAGAAGAAACTCCAGTAAGGGCTAAATTCCCTGGATATGAGTCATTAAATTATTCTGTAATTGCTGGTATGGTTATTCAGCCATTGAATTTGAATATTGTTGGAGCTTTAATAAATAACGTTAATAGTTTGGTGAAATATGCTGAATTTAAAAATCAGTTAAAGCCTGCTTTGGTTGTAACACATGTTTTACAGAATTCTCAAGCGCAACGCTCTAGAACTATTGCTCCGGGTGCTATATTAGCAGAAATAAATGGTAAAGAAGTTACAACGTTGGAAGAACTAGAAAATGCGATTGCTGCAGGAAAGAATTCAAAATATTTAACAATGGAAACATCAGACAAGATTTTTGTAGCATTTCCGATGAGCAAAGTTTTGGATGATGAACCTCGTCTTTCTGTTGATAATAAATATCAAGTTTCAAAAAATATTAAGCTTTTGTTAAATGAAAAATTTGATAAAGAAATAAAGGCTTAGGTAGAGAAATGCAAAATAAAAAAAGATTAGATGTTTTTTTACAAGAATTGCATCCGCAATATAGTCGCCGTCAAATTCAAAGTTGGATTTTGCAAGGTAAGGTGACGGTAAATGATAAAAAAGAAACTAAGGCTGGAACTCAAATAAAAGAAAAAGATAAAGTTGAATTAATTTTGGATGAACCAAAATTTGTTAGTCGTGCTGGTTTTAAATTAGAAGGTGCACTTGATTATTTTAATGTTGATGTGGCTGGAATGACAGTTTTAGATTCAGGTCTTTCAACAGGTGGTTTTACAGATTGTTTGTTGCAGCGTGGTGCTAAAAAAGTTTACGGTGTTGATGTTGGAACTTGTCAAGTACATGAAAAAATTGCATGTGATGAACGTGTGGTTGTGATGGAAAAAACCAATTTAAAAGATCTTGTTTTAAATGAAAAAGTTGATTTAGTAACATTGGATCTTTCTTTTATTTCTGTTTTAAAAGTTCTGCAAGTTGTTTTTAATGTTTTAAAAGAAAATGGTTCTTTAATTATTTTAATTAAACCACAGTTTGAGGCTCGCAAAGATCAAATTGGAAAAGGTGGAATTGTTCGAGATGATAAAGTTCGTGATGCAATTGTACAAAATACAATTGCAGGAATTAAAGAATTTGGATTTGAGTTTTTTGGTTTGATTGAATCTCCAATTACTGGTGCAACTGGTAATATTGAATATCTTGCATATTTTAAAAAGTCGTAATTATTTATAAAAATTAGCTTAAAAAAACCGGATCTTTTAAATCCGGTTTTTTAATTTTTTATTATTTTTAATTTGTTAAAAATAATTATGAGCAACTTCATCTTTTAATAAGTCGTCATTTTCTTTAACGGCAACATCTAGATTTTTATTTTCATTGATGTTTGGCTTTAATTCGTGTAAAACATGGCCTAGTTTTGTTGCTATTTGAGTTAGTTCTTTTTCAAAATTTATATCATCGAGAGTTTTAGATGCGGAAGCCAAAGGGCCTAAAACTATTGCGAGATTAGCTTTTTTTTCTGATCGTTCTATTTTTTTTGCTAGCTCTTCTATTTGTTTTGTTAATTGATTTAATGTAATTAGTATATTTTCACGTTTTTCTAGAGGGCACGATTCAATGCACTCTTTCGCCTTAGTTATTTGTGTGTTGACTGCGACAACATTTTCTTTGAATTTTGTTTCTTTTTCTTCAAGTGTTTTTGTGTGTGCTACAGCTTCTGCGTCTTGTTTGATTCCAGCCTTATTTTCAGTAGTTTCAACCATTAAATTTTTAATGAGCAGGATTAATATTGCTGCAAATAATGCGTCTCTGATCCAATTTTTTTCTTTAAATATTACCATTTTCGGGCCTCTTTTTGGGGGATACTATATCTATAAGTTTAAGCTTTTTAAGGTTAGAGTCAAAGATATTTTGCAAAAAGCTAGATTATTTGTTACAACTTTAATCGAATGCGCCTGTAGCTCAATTGGATAGAGCGTCGGACTTCGAATCCGCAGGTTATAGGTTCAAGTCCTATCAGGCGCACCATTTTTTTTGTTTAAATGTGTGCCCGTAGCTCAGTAGGATAGAGCGACAGATTCCTAATCTGTAGGCCACAGGTTCAATTCCTGTCGGGCACACCATATTTTTGGGGGATTAGCAATGGAAAAGTTGCTTGTGCAGGAAGAAATTCTAGATTTGGTTGATGAAAATGATCAAGTTATAGGCTCTGCTCCTCGATCTGAAATTTATAAATGGGCTATGGATTTAAGCCAAGCTGAAACAAAAGATGTTGGTATCGACAGTCATTCTCAAATGTATTTCCGTAAAAGTATATTCGCTCAAATTAGAGGTGTTTGGCTTTTTCTAGTTAATTCCAAGGGTGAGCTTTGGATATTTAGGCGCAGTGCCAGCAAAAAGATTTGTCCTTTGTATCTAGAAGGTAGTGCGGTTGGCCATGTTTCTTCTGGTGAAAGTTATGAAGAAGCCGTAATTAGAGAGACACAGGAAGAGTTGAACTTAGATCTTAGAGGTTTGGATTTTAGGTTTAGGGCGCATTTAAGTCCGTTTAAAGACGGTTCTCTTAGTTTTCTTAAAATCTATGAATTAAAGACAGATAAGGCTCCTGATTTTAGTCCGGATGAGTTTCAAGAGGGATATTGGTTAAAGCCAGAAAAAGTTCTTGAGATGATTGAATCTGGCGACAAGTGTAAATTCGGCCTGCCGTTAATTATAAAAAAACTTTATCTTTAATTTTTCAAAAAAAGCATTTTAAAGGATTTTTCTGTGAAAAAAGTGTTTGTGCAAGAAGAAATTCTTGATTTGGTCGATGAAAATGATCAAGTTATTGGCTCTGCCCCCCGTTCAGAAATTTATAAAAAAGCTCATGCAGCAGCACCGGACTGGTTTAAAGGTGATGTAGAAGATTTATATTCTGCTAATGCCAAAGAGGTTTTTAACAAGTTGAGAGCTGTTTGGCTGATGCTTATTAATTCAAAGGGGGAACTTTGGATTCCTCGTCGAAATGCCAATAAAAAAATCTGTCCTTTATATCTGGAAGGAAGCATGGTCGGTCATGTTTCTTCTGGTGAAACGTATGAAGAAGCTTTAATTCGCGAAACAAAAGAAGAATTGAATTTAGATTTAACCAGGTTTGAATATCGATTCAAAGTTCATTTGAGCCCATTTAAAGACGGTTCTATCTGCTTTTCAAAAGTTTATGAATTGCGCATGGATGAAACTCCCAATTTTAGCAAAGAAGACTTCCAAGAGGGATATTGGTTAAAACCGGAAAAAATTTTAGAAATGCTTGCCTCAGGTGATAAAAGCAAGCAAGATCTGCCGCTGATTGTAAAAAGATTGTATTTGTAGCTTGCAAATATATTAATAGGCTATTAATTCTTAAGTTTTTGTTGTGGCTGTCTCTGATAATGATTTTGTAAAAAGCGATGTTTTGCGGCTGGACAAAATCTTTGTCTACTATAAACTTAAAGGGAGTATTTATATTTTTAATTCCCCAATTAAGGATTAATATGAAAAAAATATCATTATTTTTTATGGCGATGTTTTTTGTGTTCGCCCCAATAGAATCTCAATCAACTTATTCAACAAATCAATCTATGGCTGATGCTTATGTTTTTAAGGCTATGATGTTTACGATGCTGGCTTGTGGCTCTGCTGGGTTGGCAGCTAAAGCGATTGAGCATTGTGTTTTAAAAGATGAGGTTCAAAAAGCAAAATTTAAATATGCTTCAGATAGGTTATTGGAAGCATGCAAAGAATTTTTTGAAGCTTGCTTAGAATGTTCTGATTATGTGCAAGTTGAAAGAAATAAAAAATCTAGTAGTTCATCGTATTATTCGGGTTCACAAAAGACAGGCAAGCAAAGTTCTTCTGCAGGCAATGAGCAAAAAAAGAGTAATTTTAAAGAAGATTCTAAAAAATCTAATAAACAATGGTCGTCCTCTAAGAACGAGTCGAAGCAGTCTTCTTCGCAGCAGTCTTCAAGTGACAACTCAAAAAAATCTGAATATAAAAAATCTTCATCCAATGCCAAGGGATCATCGAAATCAAGCGAAAATTCTGGTTATAAGCCGAATTTTACTAAAACAGAGAATAATAAAGTTGATCTAGCCTATAAAACGCTTGGATTGAGTAACGGTACAGCTGTTTCAGATGTTAAAAAAGCTTATAAAAAGTTTGCTTTAAAGTATCACCCTGATAAAAACAAATCAGCGGATGCTACTCAAAAAATGCAACAGATTAATGAGGCTTATGAGACTTTAAAGTCTGTTTTGAAATTTGAATAAATAGGTAGTTTGCATTTTGTTTTATAAATTAAAGGGCTTTGTTGTGACATATAATTTTTTGAATAAGTTTTTGTTGTTATTTTTACCTTTTTTAATGAACATGCCGTGCGAGGCTAGGATTACAAATAGGCAGAGGTATGCGGGTGCCGCTTTAGGAACAGCAGTTGTTTCTACTGGTTTGGCTATAGGCATAGCTTGCTATTCAAAGTCTAGTGGAAAGAAAATAAACAAAAATGCTCGAAAAAAGTTTGCTTATTGTTCGGGTGCCGCTGATAAATTAATGTTAATGTGTGGATTGATTGCGGCAACAAGTTTATCTTTTGGTTCTTATATTATTGGGTTTACGCTTGATGTTTCACCAGATTTGTTAGAGAAAATTATTCAAAGTTTGGTAAAGCCTGTGGAAAAAGAGCCATTATTCGCCGAATTTATTAGAAAAGATCTTGAGCTTAAATATAAAAATTATGCCGAGCAGTCTCTTTTTGAAAGAAATGAGGTCTGGAAAGAGTATGTTGATGGTTACCAAAATAAGTATTGGATTGAACGAATGCTAAAAATATATAGGCACCGTTTTGAACAATATTCTAGAAAAAATGTGCCTGAAAAAACTGGTAACAGTAACGTAATAAATGGTTCAACAACAAATCATGCACCTATAGTTTAGATTGTGTCTCTTAAATTGTAAAAATAAGGCCACGGTATAAAACCCGTGGCCTTATTTATGTCTTAAATAATTTATCACATAAAACTTTATAAATCCCCTTTAATTTTTTGTACATATGTTTTGCCTGCCTGCAAGTATTTCTGGGCGTAAATCTTTAAAATATTTACAAATTGAATTAAATTTTAATAATTTGTTAATAGAGTAAAGATCAAAAATTGCGCACTTAATATTGAAATATTTGAAAAAAGGTAGGGGGACGTATGAAGTTTACAAAGTTGATTCTTTGTATGGTGGGGCTTGTTATATTAAGTTTTCATGATGCAAGGGCTCAGAAGAAGGAAAATAGTTTAGAAAGCATTCTGTTTCACCGTGGTTTGGTTGGAGATAAGGTTGTTTGTTGTTTTTCAGGCGATGCTATTTATAATTTACTGCCATCCGTTGAAGAGGATTCTAAAAAAAATCAAAAACAATTGGTCTTCTTTTTTCCAATGATATCTATAAAAAATAAAGATTGTAAAAGTCAGTTAGAAGATTTGGCCAATATGCAACAAGAAGGTTATAAAGTTAAAATTGAAGAAGTTAAGACACCGGTGGCCGGAATTAAGGTTTTTGTTACGTTTAATTCTGAAAAAGTTGCCTTTGAAAGTGAGCAAGTAGGAGCCTTGGGTAACAGTGATAGAATTTCGTTTAATTTTTATAAAAAAAATGTATTGAATGCTATTGGTAACAAAGCGCGCCCTGTAAAGCGATATGCAAAGAATGAGACATTTAAGGTTGTTCTTGATTGTGGTCATGGCGGAAAAGATACTGGTTCCACTAGTTGTTATGACATAAAAGAAAAAGATATAAATTTAAAAATAGGTACAAAGGTCGCATCATTGTTAAAAAAAAAAGGTGTTGATGTTGTAATGACAAGGGTTGCAGATGTGTATATTCCTATTGATAAACGAGTTTCGAAGGCAAATTCTAAAAATCCAGCTGTTTTGATTTCACTTCATGCAAATAGTGCGCCGAATAGTGATGTTAAAGGTTCTGAAACATTTTACTTAAAAAGAGAGTTGGTTAAGCGAGATTTTTCGCAACTGTCACCTGGTTTAGCACAAATTGTAGATGCAGAAGGTTTGAAAAGGGAGCAAGAGAGTTTTCTTTTGGCCGATTGTTTGCATAAATCTGTTTTAAAATCAGCTAGTTTGATAAATCCTGATGTGGTTGACCGAAAAATAAAAGCAGGTCCATTTAAAATTTTGTATGGGGCTGAAATTCCATCGGTTCTTGTAGAATTAGGTTTTTTATCAAATCAAGAGGAAGCAAAGCTTCTTGAGGATGAAAAATATCAAACTAATTTAGCATCAGGCGTTGTAGTTGGCATAGAAGAGTATTTACGAAATCATGCAAAGTTGCTATGAACATTAGCTATTTAAACAGGGGGCATTGTGAAGATAAAATTTTTAATATGTCAGTGTCTTTTTTATTTGAGCTTAAATGGTTCTGATTGGACTTGGACTTATAGTATGCGTTTTGATTCCAAAATGTCTGAGCAATCCGATAACAAAAAAGAAATTAATTTTTCAAAAATTGAAGTACCAGAATATTCTCAATTAATTTTTTCTTGGAACGCAATTCGGCCAAGAAAAGGAATTTTTACTTTTTGGGCTCAATTTCGTGATTCAAAAACTAAAGAGTGGCAGCCTTGGTATAAGATGATGGAATGGGGTGATGGCTTTCAAAAATCTTTTTGTTCAAAAGGGCCAAATGGATCGGGATATTATTTTGTTAGATTAGAGACGGGTGATAATTTTTTTTCAGATGGTTTTAGAATTAAAGTAGAAATTTCTGGTGATGCAAATTTGAGTGATTTGAAATATTGTTCTGTTTGTGTTTCAAATCTTAAAAAACTTAAATTTAATGATGAAAATCAATGTTATGAAAATTGTGAATCCATTTTGATTAGAAATGTTCCAGAAATATCTCAAATGCAACAGGATCATCCAAGAAAGACAGAAATATGTTCACCGACATCTTTGAGTATGGTCACAAATTTTTTATCAAAACAAAATGTAGATACATTGAATTTTGTGGATAATGTTTTTGATTCAGGTTTTGGAATTTATGGAAATTGGTCGCTTAATGTAGCGCATGCTTTTGAAAAATGTGGCGGAGAGTTTTTTTGTAAGGTGTCCAGGTTTAATTCTTTTATGGAGTTGCATAAATATCTTATGCAACAGATTCCAGTTGTTGTAAGTGTGCGGGGTGTGTTAAAGGGTGCAGCAAAGGAGCATCCAGGAGGTCATTTATTAGTTGTCGTTGGTTGGGATAAAAGAAAAAAACAAGTAGTTTGTCACGACCCTGCGTTTGAAAATAATGATCAAGTTTTTCATAAATACGAATTTGAAGATTTTATAAAAGCATGGAATTTATCAAGAAATTTGGTGTATGTTTTCGATAAAAACAATTTAAATTAAACACCTGCTTTAGCCTATCTTTCACGATGGATGTCAAGCATTAAATTTAGTCTAATTTTTCATCAGAAACTGTTTACTTTTGTTTGACCTTCGGGCATGTTAGGAACATCCGTTAAATTAAGAAAAATTATAGTCCCTTTAACTATTTTTGTAGAGTTGCTTGTGATAAAAGGTATTTGGGAAGAATTTTTAAAAATTGCAAAAGAAGAGGCCGGAAGCCGAGTTGTAGAAACTTGGTTGAAGGCTATTACTTTTCAAGAGTGGGATGCGATAAATAAAATTGCATCGTTAAAAGCTCCCAATGATTTTGTTCGCAATTGGGTTGAAAAAAATTATATGAATCTTCTTACTATTAATTTGAGCCGTCTTTTTAATGTAGATAAAGTTAGTGTTATTTTTGAATCAGAGAACAAGAAAGAAGAGTTATTGGGTTCAGCTTTAACCTGTGCAAAATCAGTTGAAGTAACACCAGCTTTGACTATGATTCCCGCAACCGTTATAAAACCATCAAAACAATCGACTAAAACAAAAAGCGCAGTTGTTGCAAACAGGAATTTTGACAGTTATTTATTTGGTTTGAATAAAGCACACTCTTTTTCGGCGTATGTTTTGGGTGAAAGCAATTCATTAGCGTATTCGGCAGCCCGTGCCGTGGCAGAAAATCCTGGTAAGCTTTATAATCCATTATTAATTTATGGCGGTCCAGGTCTTGGAAAAACTCATTTGATACATGCGATTGGCAATCATGTTAAAGAATTATTTCCAAAATCAAATGTTCTTTATCAAACAGCAGATAGATTTGTTTCTGAGTTTATAAGTGCAATTCGTTTTGATAAAATGCATCAATTTCAAGCAAAATATCGAACGATTGATGTGTTATTAATTGATGATATTCAATTTATTGCTAACAAAGAGCAAAGTCAGGAAGCTTTTTTTCATGTGTTTAATTATCTTTATGAGGCAAAAAAACAGGTTGTTTTAACATGTGATGTTTTACCGGGTGAAATAAAAGGTTTAGCAGATAGATTGCGTTCTAGGCTTGAATGGGGAATGGTTACAGATATTCAACCTCCAGAGCAGGCGATGAAAATTGAAATTTTAAAACGCAAAGTGCAAGTTTCTACAGAAGAACATGTTGAGGAAGCGGTTTTAAGTTTTATAGCATCTAGGTTTAAGGGAAATGTTCGTGAATTGGAAGGTGGATTGATTCGAGTTTTGGCATTTGCAAATTTGACAAAGCAACCAATTACAATGGATTTGGCTCAAAAAGTATTACAAAAAGTTCCGGAAAAACAAAATGGTCCTTGCGCAGGTCTTGATTTGATAGCAAAAGAGGTTTGTAAGCAGTATGCGGTTGAATTAAATGATTTAAAATGTCAGGGGCGAAGAAAGGAAGTCGCATTTGCAAGGCAGGTAGCTATGTTCATGATGAAGCAATTAACTAATAAATCGCTTAAAGAAATTGGATCGTTTTTTGGTAAAAAAGATCATTCCACTGTATTGCATGCATGTTCAAAAATTGAAGAGATGCAAAAGCTAGATCCTTTATTTAGTCATCAATATAAAACAATAAAAAATCATATTTTGAATGGGTAATGATGAACCAAATTACTTTGGTTTGTACTTTTTTTATTTTTTTTAATATGCATGCCAGTATTTTTTGTGTCGCTGAGTTTGATAAACTTCAAAAGTTCGATGAGTTCATGAATTTTGTAAAGTTAGAAGAGTGCGATAAAGAAGATTTTGCAGTCTTTTATAATGACTTTTTGCGTCAAAAAATAGTGCTGTTAAAAATGGATTTTGATGTTGATGTGATTATGGATATTCTTTCTAAATATTTAATTAATTTGGAATTACAAAACTTTGAAATATTTTGTGATGTTAATTGTTTTTTGAGATCTAAAGAAGAAAAAAATAAAACCACAGCAATTATATTTTTATTGAGATACGCTGCCTTTAAAGAATTTTGTAAAAAAGAATCGTTGAAAAATTTTACTTTCTCGGGTCGAATTTATTCTTGGGGAAATAAAGTTCAGTCTGCTGGTCGATCTGGTTTTAAAAAAGTATTCAATTTGATAAGACCTAAAGCAACTTTGATTTGATGCCTTGTTGAACTTGTTTTCTTTCTTGTTTATTTCTAAAAAAGGCATTTTTTGTAACTTTTAATACAAGATATTTGTACCATTCATAGTAGCTTCTTATTGTGAATTTTTCTTTGATTCCCACATTTACAACACAATTTTCTGTATCGATTATTGCTATTTTATTGGTTATGGAGTCGCGCATGAAGTTTCGTATGTTTGGGTCTAATTTATTATCTAAATAATTTGTGAGATTTAAAATATCTTGACGTAAAGTTTCGTCATTTGGATCAAGTGGATTGGTTTCTTCGATGGCCTCACAGATAATGCCGTAAATTGCAGGTACGGTTATGGTTATTTTTTTTTGTTTACCCATGTTGGTGCCTGTTATATTGATCCAACCGTTCTTCTTTGGTAACCAGTGCCATTTTTGGGGGATGATATATTTATTTTGCCATTCCGAATTTTTATTTATTAAAATGCGTAATTCATTTGAATTTTCAATTCGCGTAAAGCCTGTAAAGTGTCTGCTTGCACCGCCACTCATTGCAAATGTAAAAGAGGGTTCTAGGCCTTTTGAATATGGCATTGTAAGGCTTGCGGGATTTTCAACTGAAATCTTGGCAATAAAAGGATATTTTTTAAATTTTAAAACTATAAATCCAGTTTTTTCTTTAAAATTAAAATCTTTTTGTTTTAGTATTGTAAAGTGTTCAAATGTTTTGGCACTAGATAAAATCTCTTGGATTGCCGTTTCCATAAGGCTTGATAGAGTGTTGCCTAATACTGTTTGATTACTGCCTCTGATTGTAATTACATCTTCTGGTAAAATATATTTTTGGAATTTTTTTATATCAAATGATTTAAAAATGGCAGTTTCTTCTAGCAATGGACTGCGCAAACTATATTTTTCTTTTTTATTTACCCAATGTGTTGTTATTTTTTGAATTTTATTATGATTGGGCCTATGAATACTTCTACAGGATGTAACATTCCAACAACAGAATATTGTAATAGATAATTTAATTATACATGCTTTCATTGTTCCCCCTTCCTTACTACTTTCCCTTTTGGTTTTATTATTTATTTTAACATTACCAAAGAGTAGGGATCTTTTTGAATAAGATAGTTCAAAAAGGATCTTATCACCAATTGTTTTTAGCAATTATTGCTTTGTACTTTTCTCTTTTGCTAAATTTGAATTTGTCAGGAAGTTGGCCCTAGGTTGTTGACGTTGTTATTTAACTAGGGCATCTTGATAAAAAGGATAAAGTAAAAAGCAAACCGACCATAACACACAAAGGGAGTACGATTATGGCAGATGAAAGAGATCTTCAAAGAGAGCTTCAGATATTAAGATATCTAAATGGTTTACCCCAAAAAATCTTATCTTTAGAACATCAAGAAAACGTTCCTGAACTTTTGTTATATGATCTTTGTGATAAAGATTGTTTTAATATAAAAAAGGCTGCGTATTTGGTTGATAATCCGGACTTTGATTTTATGAAGGGTGTGGCAGGAATGCATAATGATGGATTTTTTGAAAAAATATCATCACCATGGCAAGACACAGTAAAATTTTCCAAGTTTATGAAGGCTAACGATTTCAATCGAATGGTTCGTGAATTATCTCGTAATAGCATGAAAAAAGATGCTATGGCCGATGAAAAAATTGTTGAAACAATAGCCAGCCAATTTGATTTTCAACATCCTTCTTATATTTCCTGGGATATGAAAAATTATAATCATGGGATATTAATTTTTGAAAAAGATGATGAACATAAAAAAGTTGCCGATCATTTATTTAAGGCGTTGCATCTTTTGAGCTTTTGTCCAATTTTTTAAATATCTAAACCTGGCAACTTCTTGTGGCTGATGAAATAAAGTAGTGCGCCGCCTCCAGTTGAAACTTGATTATTTTTATTCAGCTCGTACATTGTTGCGATCGCAGAAGATTCACCACCCCCAATTACGCTTAATCCTTGAGATTGATCCATGGCTTTAAAAATATCTTTTACACTTTCTAGTGTTTCGGGCCTTTTTAAGTCACCCATTAAACCGTTGTAAAAAACGGTTTTTGCTTTTTGAATTTTTGTAGAAAAAAGCTCAATAGTTTTTGGACCAATGGTTACGCCAGCGTAACTTTCTGGAATTTCTGGCTTGTCTGTGAAAGATAGTTCTCCATTAAAATCATCTTTAGCGATTATGTAATCAAGAGGGAAAATAATTTCTACTTTTTTTTGTTTTGCTTCTTGTATGATTCGTTTTACAAGCTCGATAGAGCTTTCATCAACTAAAGAATTACCCACTTCTTTGCCTTGTGCTTTTAAAAAAGTAAATACAATTGCAGGACATAAAAGTAGGGTGTCGATTTTATCAAGAAGTTCTTGAATAGCTTGAATTTTATCTGCAATTTTACTTCCACCTATTATTAGTACAAAAGGGTGTGCAGGTGAATTAATTAATTTTTCTGCGGTTAAAATTTCTTTGTTAATAAGAAGCCCGCACATTTTATGTTGATCATCAAAAAGCTCTGGTAGCGCTTTTAGCGATGCATCATCTCGATGACTAACTCCAAAGGCATCATTAACATAAAAATCAGCTAATTGTTTTAATTGTTTGGCAAATTTTGGATCTTTGTTTTTTTCACCAGGAAAAAATCTAAGATTTTCCAATAATAAAATTTCATCCTCATTGGACTTGCTATCTTTTATTGCCTCGTTTAAATCATCCTGAAATTTAATATTGTAATCATGATCTTTAAACCAGCTAATAAGATGAATGGTTGAAAGTTCTGGTTCATGATTTTTGGGACGTCCTAAATGAGTTGCTAGAATAACTTTACCACCTTTTTTTTGAATTAAATCTATTGTTGGCAAAATACTTTGGAGTTTGAAATCATTTAAGATGTTTGGAGCTTCGATTGGTAAATTTAAATCAGCTCTTAAAAAAACTCTTTTCCCGTTTAGATTGGCATCAATTAAATTACACTTCATAGTTTTCCTTTTTTTAAATGTCATTATTAATTGAAAAAATTCTTTATTTAGTCGTGTTATGCTTCGAACCGTAAAATTTCAGATATGTTTAGTTTTTGAATTAATTTAGCAGGGATCCAGCTTGAAATAAAACTAAGAAGCATAACAACTAAAAATACAATTATAAAAATATACCATTCAGCTTGTGCGGGTAAATGCGTTACATAATAGATATCTGGTAATTGAATGAATGGATATGTTTCTAAAAACCAACTTGCAATTGCGGCTGTGATTGTTCCTGTTAAACTTGCAAAAAAAGCAACTAATAGGCCTATGAAAACAAATATAAAAGATATGTTTTTGCTAGAAAGTCCCATTGATCGCAAGATTGCTATGTCGGATTTTTTTTGAGTGATTTGCATAAAAAGAAGAGAGATTACATTCATGCTTGCAACTAATATTATTAAAATAAGAATTAGGAACATGGCGTATTTTTCAAGTTGCAATGCTGAAACAAGAGCGGGATAAAGATCTTTCCAGGAATAAACTTCTAACTCTAGAGAATCTTTTAATTTTTTTATTGTTTCTTTTTCATTAACACCACGTTTGAGCTTGATTCCAATTTGTGTGACCCCTGAATCTGGAAAGAGTTCTTGAATTAAATCCATTGAGCAAAAAATCACATTTGCATCAAATTCTTCTATGCCTGTATCAAAAATGGCACCAACAGTAACATCGTGTTTTGATAGAGTGATTTTTCTATTTTGTTGTCCCTCTTCTGCAAATAAAAGTTCTAATTCATTACCAGGAGAAAGATCTAAAGATTTTGCCAATTTGTGGCCAATTAAGATTCTATTATCTTGCAATGCTTTTTTGATTGTAAAATTTGCAGGAAGTGTAATTTTTTGTTCAAGTTCAGAAAGTTTGGGTTCATGCTCCGCAGATATTGCTTTGATGGATATTATTTCATTAATTTCATCGGAATCTTTTTGTTGAATAATTGCTTGTTTTTCTTCACTGGGGGCAACGGCATCAATTTCTGGAAAATGTTCTTTTATTTCATTTTCAATAGCTTCAAAATTTAATTTTTCACCATTGGCATGCGCGATGATTTGCGAATGAATCCCTTGAAGCTTTTTGTGAGTCGCCTTTTCAAAACCATTCATAACACACATTGTAAGTGCTAATGCAAAGGAGCCGATAAATATACCCAAAAAACATACTTTCGCCATGATTGAGATGTTTTTTGAGCCTTTGATGCCAAAAAGATAACGCCACGCTATTAAAAAATTTATGTATATCATTTGATTCCTTTATTGTAATTGAGCTTTTACTTGTAAATATTTTAGCTTTTTTTTAGGCTGTTGTATCGTAATTTTTGATTTTAAAGTAAAGAGGTCTTTGTATGAAGAAATATAATTTGTTGAAAATGTTTTTTGGCTTTTCGCTATTGTTGTTTTTACCTAATTGTGAACGTCCAATAGGCTGGGCTAAAAAAACATTTAATCAAGGTACTACAGTTAAAAATAATAAAAAAGAGGTTGAAAAATATATAAAAGAATCAAAAATTTATGATGAATTTAAAACTGTAGGCATGGCAACAGCTATGTGGCTTTCTGAAGAAGTGCGAGTAATTCACGGTCAAATTGCAGCAAAACGTCTTGGATTAGACGAACAGAAAACGGCCGATTTAATTTCAGATGCAATTATGGAAAACCGTAAAAACATTTCATTTTATGTTTTGGGATATAAATATGATGATTCATTTAAAATGTTAACGGATCCTGCATGCGCATGGTCTGTTAGATTAAGATTGGATGATGAAGTTTTTATAAATCCAACAATTAAATCTGTTGAGTTAGATCCTGAATATAATTATTTATTTAAGCATCATTATTCTTTTTATAGAGAGCCTTATTTACTACATTTTAGGGAGCCTTATTTGATAACATTTGATATGAGTTCATTTAAAAGTGCAAAAGCTCGACTTAAAGATGTTAATTGTATGAAGCTTGAATTTGTAAAGGTAGATAGAATTGGAACTTTAACATGGGGTTTCAAGGATAAAAAACTTCTTGGTTCTTATAAAGCATGGAAGCAATGTAAAGATAAGAAGCAAGAATCATCTGAAAAAAAATCTTAATTATTCGTGGAGAATATAGTGGGATTGTTAAAAATAGCAATTGGAGCTGACCATCGTGGCGTGGCTCTAAAAGAATTTTTGAAGACACAGTCAGAAATAGAGGGCCGTCCAATTGAATGGTTAGATGTTGGTTCTTTTAGCTCTAATCCGAGTGATTATCCGGAATATGGTTCTAAAGTTGCTAGCCTTGTTCAAAATCGCAAGGCAGATTTGGGTGTTTTAATTTGTGGCACGGGAATTGGTATGTCAATTGTTGCAAATAGATTCAAGGGTGTTTTTGCAGGACTTGCTTGGTGCAAAGAAGTTGCTCAACAAGCTCGTGAACATGATCATATTAATGTTTTGGTTTTGCCTGCAGATTATCTCTCAGAAGATCAGGCTTTTGTTTTGGTTAGTGCTTGGTTAAATGCGCAACCATTAGACGGAAAATATAGTGATAGAATTAAAGAAATTAATAAATTGTAAAAAAATAAAGGGCCAAAAGTGGCCCTTTATTTTTTTGTGTTTTTTCAATTAAATTATTTGATGATGTTTTTTATTTCTTCCAAATTTAATATTTCTTTATATTGAAGTTCTTTGGCTAACTTGCCAAGTTTGCTTTGATTTTCGGTAAGCAATTTCTTTACGTCGTCTTGGCACTTTATGACTAAATCGTAAGCTTCTTTTTGTTTTTCTTCACAAATAGATTTAGGAAGTGTTTTTTTATCTAGTTTTCCAAAAATAATTGATGTTGCTATTGATAGGGCTTCTTTGAAGTCATTTTCATGGAATGAGTGAGCCGTTGAACCAAGAAGAATTTTTTCTGCTTCGTGTCCAGCTAATGTGATTTTAAGTTGTTTGATTTTTTCGTTGTAACTTTCAACACTAGCAGAATTTCTGTCGCGAAGAGTGAACATTTTTCCATATTCAACAGAATCTTCTAATTGAGATTCGTCTTTATGGTTTTTTTCGCTGTTGTCATTGGTTAATTTTATATCCCATAGAGAAATTTCTTCGATATCTTTTTGGAATTTACGAATTGTTAATCTTTCAATTTTATCTTTTGCTTGAAGTAGTATATTTGCAGTTGCATGGCCAGCCATATGTGTTGAAATTATTTCTTTTTCTTCTTCAGGTAAGAAAACCGATTGGTTAATCATTTTGTAAACAACTTCATCAAGGGCGCATTCTATGTGTTTTATATTTAAACCTTCTTGAGAAATTTTTGCTTTTTGTATGGCTTTGTCTATTACGACCTGAATTCTACCAAAAGTACAACCATCAGTTTTTTGAGCCAATGTTTCAATTGTTGATTCTGGTAATTCTAATATATTTGAAAGGGCTTTTTCTGTTAAATAAGCCTTTCTTTCTTCAAAAGAAGGATTTTCAAATCTTATTATTAAATCAAATCTGCCAGGTTGTTTTAATGCATTATCAAGAAGTTGCGGGTTATTTGTTGCAGCAATGAAAATAACATCTTTTTGTTTAATGACGATATCATTTAATTCTATTAAGAAATCGTTTAAAAGTTGTGGGTTAGCATTTTTTTGTAATTGTAATAGGTGTATTTCATCTAAGAAAACAACACAAGGAGAATTTCTTTCTGCGTCATCCATTATACTATTTAACATGCTTTTTTTTGAACCCTCAGGTCCATACCAGTTATATAGTTCTTTTAGTTGTATTTTTTTAAATGCACATTGGCCGCCTCGGCCAGTTTCTTTAAGAATCTTATTTATTTCACCTGCTAAAGCTTCTACTAAGTGCGTTTTTCCTGTTCTAGTTAGTCCTTCAAGTAATATACATCTTGGTATTTTTGCACCGATTTGTCTGAACGCGTTTGGATTTTTTACCCACTCAAGAACAGATTGCAACTCTTCTTTTTGTTTTTCTAACCCTATTACGTCTTTGAATAGTAAAGTAGGTGCTTGTAATGATGTATCTATCGCGGTTGTGTCTTTACCTTGAAGTTCTTGATTTTTAATTTCACCCTGTTTTTGGGCCCATTCTTGAATTTGTTTCCATTTTTTGTTCCAAAGAGGTGAGCACCCAGCATGTATTGTTGCAGGCAAAGCAAGAGGTGCAAGTGAGGCTAAACAGAAGGAGCGTAGAGTTAATTCGATTGTACCTACAATGCCTAGATTACCTCTGTTCATTAATCGATTTTTGTTGTCAAAGCGCGGTGTTTCACCAGCAAGTTTTTGTGTACTCCGGAACAAAGGTCCTAGTTTCCAGATTGATGGTAATTCGTTGGGTGTATATGTTGATGAAGAGGTTCCGTTTGTTGTATTTTTTTGTTCTATGTATTCATATAGTTCCATATGGGATATGAATATTGCTGTAGTAAGAATGAGAGATCCTACCAAGATACTATTGACTGCCAAATCATATTTTCTGTTCGCATTATTTACTGATTTCCACCATTGATTGAATCGTGTAAGGCCAGTGTTAGAGATAATTTTTGAGAAAACTTTAGCATCATTTTCAAGGTTTTTAATATGTTTAGAAAGTTCTTCGATACAAAGGTCGGCTTTTATTGATTTGTTTTTAACCGCTTTAAAAGGAGCTATTTCTTTTTTTATATTTATGGCAACATTTTTTGCATAGTCTCTGATTGTGGCGATTTGCTCGCATTTAGTTTGTATGCTGTCTAAAGATATTTCGTCATCATCTTGTTGAGAGGATTCAGCAAGAATAGCTTTTGCATTATTTAAATTTTTTGTAATAGCGATTTTTTGGCTTTTCTTTAACTTTTTAAGTGCGCCTTTGTTTACAACTATGACTATGTGTTCAATTTGTGAAATTGTTATATTTGCTTGTGTGGCAACTCTGGCGTTTAGTTCTTGGAGTGTTGGCTCTGCTTTGGCCTGAACAGCTGTATTGACTTGAGTTAATTCCTCAGCAGAAATTGGAAATATTAGCCCAAAGCATAAGGCCAGGATTAGGGATTTGGAGGTTTTGAACATAGGAACCTTTCATTTTTTATTCATATGTATTATGTTTGAATACTTTAATAAGGTAATTGAAATGTAAATTTTTTCAAGTTTAAGTTTAAGTTTAGGTTTGCAAAGGAGCTTTGGTATGAAGAAAATAGGTTTTTTGTTATTGGGCGTGGTAGCGGGGGTGCTTCTCGTTGGTGGTTGGTATTTGCATGAAAAGGGCGTAAAGCTTGAGTTACATTACAACATTGATAATTTTTATAATCATGAAAAGTTTCAAGTTGAGAATATTTTTGCAGAAAAAGATATTGTTCCAGTTTTAATTTTGGGTTCGGGCCCAGCAGGATTGAGTGCAGCTATGTATGCTGCTAGGGGTGGTTTTAAATCTGTCGTTTTGGCTGGATCTAAGCCAGGTGGTCAGTTAATGGGTACAACTTATATTGAAAATTGGCCAGGCAGGCCGCGTGTTTTGGCGACTGAATTGATGCAAGATTTTAAAAATCAGGCAGCTACATTTGGAGTCGAATATTTAAATGATACTGTTACTAGTGTAGATCTTACCTCTTGGCCTTATTTAGTTAAAACAGATGAAGGTAAAAAGTTAAAGGCTCTTTCCATTGTTATTACAACAGGTGCCAATCCTAGCAGATTAGGTATTCCTGGCGAAGATAAGTTCTGGGCAAAGGGTGTTTCTGCGTGTGCAACCTGCGATGCACCATTTTTTAGGGGAAAAACAGTGGCGGTTATCGGCGGTGGTGATTCTGCCGCAGAACAAGCATTACAACTTTCTAGCTATGCCAAAAAAGTTTATTTACTTGTAAGACGTAATGAAATGAGGGCTTCTGATATAATGCAGGCCCAAGTGAAGGCTACGAATAATATTGAGATATTGTTTAATTGTCAGCCTAAGGCTGTTTTGGGTGAAGAATTGGTTACAGCTTTGGAAGTCTTTTATAAAGATAAAAATAAACTTGAGACTATTCCTTTAGATGGGGTCTTTTTGGCAATAGGGCATAAACCCAATACAGATCTTTTTATAGGGCAACTTGATTTAGATAAAGAAGGTTATATTAAAGTTGAGGGACGCAGTCAAAAAACTTCTAAACCAGGCGTTTTTGCGGCAGGTGATGTGGAAGATAATATTTACAGGCAGGCAGGTATTGCAGCCGGCGCTGGAACCAAAGCTGCTTTAGATGCTATGCATTTTTTAAGAAATCTTGGTGTAAATAAATCAGTATTGGAAAAAATTGAAGGCAAATTATTTGAAGTTCCATTGGATAAAAAAGTTGAGCTTTCTAGGGTTGATACAGAAAAAGAATTGGGACAAGTTTTAGCTGATAATGATCTTGTATTACTTGATTTTTATGGCGATCTTTGTCCAACATGTTTGCAAATGTTGCCAGTTCTTGAGTTTGTTGCCAGTAAGTTTGCGGAAAAACTTAAAGTAATAAAAAATAATGTGGATAATGACCCTCAGCTTCTTAAAAAATATGTTATTAAAAAAGTTCCGACATTTTTAATTTTCAAAAAGGGTGAGATTGCGGCTAGGTACAGCGGTAGTATGAGTAAAAAGCAACTTGTGGATCTGGTGTCTCAGTTTATTGATTAAATTGTCAATTTATAGAAAGAGGGTCTTTTTAATAAGACTCTCTTCTTTTTTGGATGTTTTTTTGCTTTTTAAGTTCGTATTCACTTGTTGATTTTGATAGTTTTTCTTCAATTCCATTTTTTGGCTTGGAAAGTTCATCTATTCGATCGCTATTTTTAATTATAGTCGATTTTTTTTGCGGCTTGTTTTCCGCTTGTATAGCCTTTTTATTTGAATAACCATCTGGTTTTGGACTTTGGTAAATTTCGCATTGTTCTACAAGACCTTCGATTATAACTTGATTGTTTTCTTTATCGTTGAATGTTAGATCAATTAATTCGTCTTCTAAGGTTGCGCCTTCTAGTTTATCTGGTGCGGATGCTCTTCTTGTTATCTTTGGCCCGGTGCAGCTTATTCTAATATCTTCATATGGTGTTTCACAGCTGATGCCAACAATGTCTGATCTGTCCGAAATGCCAAGTAATTTTTGTATTTCTGGAGAAAGGAGCTTAATTGTACCGTGTGGAGCTAGGTCTATTGAGGTTGTATGACAATTTTTATTATTTGCTTTTTTTGTATATGTATTATCGGTACGAATTTCGGTTATTGTGATTGGGTGTTTTGAGTAATTCGTTAATATAAGCTGTTTTTGGGCGTTTAAATTTGAAAATATTAATAGTGAAAGTAAAAATTTTTGATTCATAAAGATCTCCTTTGGCTTTAAATAAATTTAATTTTTAAATTAACAAACTAAAAAAAATGAAAGCAATAATTTTGATTAATTGGCGCTTTTATTGGATGAGTTTTGCTGAAAAGCTTAGGTCTTTTTCTAATTAAAAATAAAAATTCTTGTTTTATCTTATGCGGTTTTGTTATTATAAAATTAAGTTAAAGTTTAAGTTTTAAAAATAAGGAAGGAAAATGAAGCGCTTGTTATGGTTTTTAACAATCATTTTTTTCTGTTTTGATCTTCCGGCTACAACTCTTAAGGTTGATCGCGCAGTCAAAAGTTTGGCTGTAAAAGATGTTTCATTTTTGTCTCCAAAATTAGAGGGCTCTAAAGAATCTATTACCTTGCAGGGCAATTTAGTTAAGCGGAATAATGCAAAATATAATGTTTTGATTTGTCACGGTTATATGATTGATTATGAACAAGTCTCTTTTTTAAGACATATCTTTCCAGAAGCAAATATTTTAACGTTTGGATTTAGAGGTCATAGTAAGCAGAATAAAGATCAAGTTTGCAGCATAGGAAAACATGAATCGTTAGATGTTGCTGCTGCGGTTAAATATTTTAAATCTATCCCTGAATTTAAGGGAAAGCCGTTATTTGTTTATGCATTTTCTATGGGAGCGGTTGCTTCAATTTTAGCTCAACATAAAGATCCGACATTATTTGATGCGATGGTTTTGGATTGTCCCTATGATACGGCTTATAATGTTGTTGCAAGAGGTTTGGATGATACTAGGTTTAAGTTATTTGGTTATGAATTTGGAATTCCTGGTAAAAATCTTCTCAAGAAATTGGCATTTAACCGTTTCACTCAACCAATTGTTCAATATGTTTTGATAGCTGGTGGAAGAACTGTAAAAACGCATATGGAGTGTGTGGATACTGTTGAAGCAGCAAAAAAAATATCGGTTCCTACATTTTATATTTCATGTAAAAATGATGGTAAAGTGCCGCCGGTAGCGATTAAAAATATTTATGAAAATACAGCATCTTCTTTTAAAAGATTGTGGATAACAGAAGGCCGTCATCATTTTGATTCTTATTTTCATTCACCGGAAAAATATACATATAACGTTAGAAAATTTGTAAATAATGTTGTGAGTCGAAAGTTTGATAAAAAAGAAATAGGAAAAATTAAAGAAGATTAATAAATAAAAAGATTCTTATAAAAATTAAAAAAAGAGAGGTTTTATGAAGAAAAAGTTAATAATTTTGAATTTGATTATTGTTGCGGCTTTAGTTGCGCGGGAACGTTCAATTTCTTCAGCTAAACGGTTTAGCAATGATATTAATAAGTATGACATGTCCGTTGTGTGTTTTTATCAATATGATAAAGCTACTAAGCAAGATGAATCTTTAAAGCAGCAGGTCAAACAAATGTTGGATATGTTTGATGAATTGAGTAAAAAAACTAATTATAAAAGAGCCGGTGTTATATTTTTAAAATGTAATATTGATGACCCTGAATGGGTTGCTCTTGCAAATTCTTATGGAGTTGTTGATTTTACTAAGCCAACATTCTTTTTATTTCGAGGAGGCAGCCCAGTTAAAGATAATTTGGTAGGGTTTGTTTCTCGTAAAGCGCTTGAAGAGTTAATCGATGACAATTGGGGAAGCAGGATAGATGATATCATTGAGGCAAAAAATAAAGAAGAAATGCGCAAAGCAGAACAAGCAGCTCTTTATGGTGCTGCCTGGGGCCCATATTATGATGGGTATTGGGGCTGGCCTTACGCTGGTTATGGAATAGGATTTGGTTGGGGTGGTGGTTATTATGGCGGACGTCGTGGTTATTATCATGGCGGATATCGCGGCGGACATCGTGGTGGATACCATGGTGGCGGTCATCGAGGTCGCCGTTAAGCTGTTAAAATTATAATTGGGGAAGAGTTTTCCATTAAAATTTTCTATCCCCCTAATAAAGCCTGGTTCGCTAAATGGTGAATCGGGCTTTTTATTTTGTTGCTTTGCGGGTTTAAATTTACTTTTTTTTCAATTTCTTTACTTTATTTTTCGATACATTTTACATTACTAATGCTTTGGTAAAATATTTAAAATTAAATTGAGTAACATTATCTGACAAAGGAAACAAATGGAAAAAATAAAAATAATAAATAAATCTTTTTTAGAAACAGATGTTTCTGGGTATGGTTTTTTTGTGACTGAAGAAGAAGTTTTTCCAAAAGATCTAAAAAAACTTGCAGAAATCTCACTGTTGCCAATTGATCAGTTAATTAAAGAGCGGCAGTTTAAGGGTGGTAAATCAGAAAAATTGCATTTTCCGGTTTTAATTAACAACAAAATTAAACATGTTGTGCTAGTTGGTTTGGGCAGTAAAGAAAAAACAATTGAAATAGAATCCTATAGAGGAGCCGTCGGTACTCTTTATAGAACAGCAGAATGCTTAAAGCTAAAATCGCTTGCGGTGAGTTTACCTGTTATTAGTTTGTTTAAAACTGATTTGGAAGATCTTGCAAAGCAAACAGCTTCAACTTGGGTTATTGCGTCGTATAATTTTGATGAATTTATGTCAAAAAAAACGGGCGCTGAAAAAAACAAAGAAGTTGAATTGGAAATAATTGTTGCTTCAGATGAACATAAGGCTGTAAAAGTTGGAGTTGATTATGGTTGTGTAGTTGCTGAAGCTGCCAATATGGCTCGCAGATGGATTGATCTTCCAGCAAATATAGTTTTTCCAACATACTTGGCAGATAGAGCTGAAGAAGTTGCCAAAAGTGGCGGTCTTAAAATACAAATTTTTGGTGAAAAAGATGTTATCTCCATGGGCATGGGCGGACTTGAAGCGGTTTCTAAGGGATCCCATAGGGATTGTCATCTTGTTATTATGGAATACAATTGTGGAAAAAAAACAGCGCCTACAATTGGTTTGGTTGGAAAAGGTGTAACTTTTGATTCTGGCGGTCTTAGTTTAAAACCAGCAGCTTCAATGGAAACAATGAAAGAAGATATGTCCGGAGCGGCGGCAGTTATTGCAGCTATGAAAGTTATTTCTGAATTAAAACCAAAAGTTAATGTTATTGCAGCCATTCCTTTAACGGAAAATCTTCCAAGTGGAACGGCTACAAAACCGGGCGATATTATTAGATTTTATAATGGTAAAACTGCAGAAATTTTAAATACAGACGCAGAAGGTCGCTTAATTTTGGCTGATGCTCTTGCCTATATTTCCAAAAATTATGCTTTAGATGCTTTGCTTGATATCGCAACTCTTACAGGTGCATGTATTTATGCCACAGGTCCATTTTTTTCTGGGTTGATGTCACAGGATCAAAAGATGCTTGATAGAGTTCAAAAAGCTGGAAACTCTTCTGGCGATGCCGTTTGGTCATTACCTTTCATTGATGATTATAGGGCTGCAATTAAATCGCCTGTTGCAGATATATCTAATTGTGGTTCGCCAAGATATAAAGCTGGGACTTCAACGGCGGGATTATTCCTTTCTAATTTTGTTGAAGAAGGAACCCCTTGGGCTCATTTAGACATTGCTCCAACAGCATTTAATGTTCCAGATAGATCATATTTTAGATCTGGTGCAACCGGTGTTGGCGTTCGCTTATTGGTTGATTTTGTAATGAATTGGGAAAAATGATTAAGTTTTAAGAGCGGATAAAAGATTTAAGGTTTTTTGCAGAATATTCGTTTTAATTGATTTTTCTCATTGGCGTATTTATATATGCATCCATGAATGTTTTATTTTAAAACTTTTTTGTAAGGTTTTTGTTAAATATGTATAAAAAAAATATTTTATCCTTTATTTTTTTGTGTTCAATTATTTTTTATGATTATGCTTGTGAATGTTGTTCTGGGCAGGATGTAGATGAAGTTATTAATCAACTCTGGAATGAACTTATTTGTAAGATGGAGAGCCTAGAAAACAAATTGAAAGGCAAACCAGAAAAATTTAATTTTGAGATTGTGGGTTCATGTTTGGAGGAATTAAATGTTGCTTTTGAGCGAACAATTAAATTAGCAGAACCACAGCGGCCTCGGCCTTTTTGGCAGATTTTTTTTATGAAATTGGAAAATTGTTTGAAATTGCTTGCGGGTTTAAACGTTTCATCGTCTGAGCAAAAGCAACAATCTGTTGTTTTGATTAATCGTATTTCGCAATATCGAAAAAAAATTGAACACTGAGGCAAAAAGAATTAAATATTTAAAAAAAGGCTCGATTAAAAAACGGGCTTTTTTATTGCCTTGATTTTTGATTGTGTACTTTTACAAAATAGTTTAAATTTGATTGCGAAACTCTGTTGTTTTAGGTCAAAACAACAATTTAATTGAATAGGTGGGTTTATGAATAAATTGAAAAATGCTTTGGCTTCAGTTGCTTTTGCTGTGTTTGGCGCTATTGCGCAAGAAGGTGAAATCTTAACAATTATCATTCCTGCAAATGCAGAGAGAGTAAAAACAGAAATGAAAATTAAATTAGATGATCCTGAATTTTTTACTCAAGAAAAATGGATAGATTTAATTAATGGACGGACCGAACAGGAGATTTTTATTGACGGGTATAAATTGACAGAATCAGCATTGATTGCAGCAACACCCGAAAACCCTTTATTTATAGGAATAACTCAATCTATAAATGATGATCAAACTTATTTTAGGGCCTATTTATTTGATGAATTAAAACAGCATTTGGATTTTCAAACCCAAGACCCCGAGTTGAGGTATCCAGTAAAAAAAGTATTAATGTATAAATTTCTTGGGTTGGGCTCAGAACCAAAATATATTCAAGAATTTACACCAAAAGAGGCAACGAGACGGAGTCAGTTATTGTGGGGCTTTCAGGAATATGTGCCTGAAAGAAATATGAGCCAAAGGCTTATTTATGCTATAGAAGAACGCAATGATTTGCTGGCTCAACAAATGGTTAGATCTGATGAAGTTAGTATTGAAGGATTGAATAACGCACTGTTATACGCTTCAGAGGAAGGTTATGACAAGCTCGTTAAGTTGTTACTTGAGAAGGGCGCTTATGTTAACGTTGTCAATAATAGAGGTATTACACCATTGTATATTGCTTCTCAGAATGGTCATCTGGCCGTTGTTCAAGAGTTGCTTAAGAATAAAGCACTTATTGATATAGCTAGCGGTAATGGCGCGACGCCATTGTATATAGCTTCTCAGAATGGTCATTTAGATGTTGTGCGAGAGTTGCTTGGTAAAGGAGCTGAGATTAATAAGTCCATGAATGATGACACTACCCCGTTGTTTATTGCTTCTCAGAAGGGTCATTTAGATGTTGTGCGATTATTAGTTGAAAGAGGCGCTGATATTAGTCAGGAAGATGAAGGAACTGCTCCGTTGACCATCGCTGCGCGAAATGGGCACTTAGAAATTGTGCAGTTTTTTATTGAAACGCAAACAGGCAGAAATCGGGGCATCAATCTTGTGGAAGCTTTGCAGGCGGCTGTTCAGGAAGATTATTTAGCTGTTGTTGATGAGTTGCTTGATAAAGGAGTTGATATTAATGGCATCGCAAAAAATGGATTCACACCATTGTTTTTTGCTTGTGCAGAGGGGTATTTAGAAACTGTGCAATTATTAATTAATAGAGGGGCGGATATAAATAAGGCTATAAAATGTGGGGCAACTCCATTGTATATAGTTTCTCAGAATGGTCATCTGGCCGTTGTTCAAGAGTTGCTTAAAAATAAAGCGTTTATTGATATAGCCAGGGATAATGGCATGACGCCATTGTATATAGCTTCTCAGAATGGTCATTTAGATGTTGTTAAAGAGTTGATTAAGAACAAAGCGATTATTGATATAGCTAGAACGGATAATGGTTATACACCATTAATTATAGCTTCTTTAAATGGTTATTTAGATGTTGTGCGAGAGTTGCTTGATAACGGAGCTGATATTAATAAAGTTGAAAATGATGGCTTTACACCACTTTAT
>LBON01000003.1 GCA_000989525.1 candidate division TM6 bacterium GW2011_GWF2_32_72 | reverse complement strand
GTTACGTTGGGCATCGAGAGTCAGGGTTTCCAAAGGGCTTGCCCTTGGTGCACAGGAGTGCAGAGGGTGTTTGCAAGAACACCCTTTGCAAAACATATATAATTAAACATACAAATTTTAAGATGACCAATAATTAATAATTAAATAATTAAAAATAATTAAATAATCAAAAAAAAGAAAAATAACAGATTTAAAATTAAAAACTACTTCTTGTATCCGCATTCTTTAATGTCTGAACAAAATATAGAAATATTACCTTCTTTATCTTTTTTCTTGATCAAGAAAGGTCTTTTGCATTTTGGACATGGTGTGTTTTCAATTTCATCAAAAATAGCAAATTTACACTTTGGATAGTTAGAACATCCCCAGAAGGTACCGCCTCTCCATTTTCTTTCGATGATATCGCCTTTTTGACATTCAGGGCATTTAAATCCGGCCATGTTTTGCTTGATATATTTACATTTTGGATAACCTGAACATGCTATGAATTTTCCAAATTTGCCCATCATTTCGCGCATCGGTTCTCCACACTTTGGACACTTTTCGTCTAGTAATTGTGGCGGCGTTTGTTCAATCATTTTTATTTCTCCGGTTTCTGTTTGTTCAAAATTTGAGGAAAAGTCACAATTTGGGTATCCAGGACAGCCTAAAAATTCACCAGTTTTACCTTTGCGAATAACTAAATTGTGTTCGTGACATTGTGGACATTGTATATCTGTAGGAATTGATATTTTTTGACTTTCACTTCCTTTAAATTTGGTTAAATCTTTTTGAAACGCTGTATAAAATTCTCGCAGTAAAGCATCTCGTTCCATTTCGCCTTCTGCAATTTTATCAAGATCTTCTTCCATTAAAGCTGTAAATTTTACATTCATAATTTCTGGAAGGTTTATGCGTAACATGTCTGTGACTTGCATACCAAGATCGGTTGGTTCAAAGCGTTTTTTGGTATCAAGCTTAACATATGTTCTGGCTTGAATGGTGCTTAAAATTGTGGCATAAGTACTTGGTCGTCCAATACCTTCTTTTTCCATTTCTTTTACTAAAGAACCTTCAGTATATCTTGGTGGTGGTTGTGTAAAGTGCTGTTTTGGTGAGATTTTTTTCAAATCAACGGGATCTTTTATCTTTAAATCATTAGGAATTTTTATGGATTGATTTTTCTTGTCTTCGTCACCTTCTTCTTCTGAGTTGTATGCTTTTAGATAACCATCAAAAATAAGTGTTGACCCTGTAACTTTGAATGTATATTTGCCGCCCATAATTGTAACTTGGCGTTGAGCATATTTTGCGGGCGTCATTTGGCATGCTACAGATCTTTGCCAAATTAATTCGTAAAGCATTGCTAAATCTTTTTTTAAGTATTGAGATACAACATTAGGAGTTAAAGAAATATCGATTGGACGGATTGCTTCGTGGGCATCTTGAGCTTTGCCATCTTTTACATAAACATTGGCCTGGCTTGGAAGATATTCTTTACCAAATTGTGAAGAAATAAAATTTCTTGCTTGTGTAATTGCTGTATCAGAAAGTCTTAACGAGTCTGTACGCATGTATGTAATTAAAGCTTTTGGTGTGTTTGGATCATCTAATGGAACACCTTCATAAAGTTGTTGGGCAATGGTCATTGTTTTTTTAACAGTGTAGCCAAGTTTGTTGAATGCGGCTTGTTGTAAAGTACTTGTCATAAAAGGGGCGACAGGATTTTGAATTCTTGTTTTGTCTGTTATGGAATCAACGATAAAACTTTCTTTTTTTATATCTTTAACAATCGTATCTGTTTGTTCTTTATTTTTTAATTCTGCTTTTTCTTTGCCTATGTGAGTTAACATTGCGGCTAATTCAGATTTTGCTTTGGCAAATAGCCCTTCAACAGACCAATATTCTTCAGGTTTAAAATTTCTTATAGCCTCTTCACGCTCTACAATTAATCTTAATGCAACAGATTGTACTCGGCCTGCAGAAAGACCTTTGGCTATTTTTTGCCATAATACAGGCGAAACTTCATATCCGACCCATCTATCTAGAATTCTTCTTGCTTGTTGAGCGCCAACTTTTTTCATATCAACATGATATGGATGGGCAATAGCATCTAAAATGGCAGGCTTGGTGATTTCGTTAAATGTTATTCGATGAATTTTAGATGGATCTTTAATAATATCTTTAATTTCTTGTTCAACGTGCCAAGCAATAATTTCACCTTCACGGTCAGGGTCCGGTGCTATGTAAACTTCATCAACATTTTTGGCATTTTTGCGAATGTCCGCAATAACATTATCTTTGTTTTCTATAGTTACATATTCGATTTTTATGCCTTTATCATCCATCTGAACACCAGTTTTTTTGGTGGGTAGATCTTTGATGTGACCCATGGTCGAAATGATCCTAAAATCGTCGCCTAGGAACTTTTTAATCGTTTTGATTTTTGCGGGAGATTCTACAATTAATAATTTCTTCATAATGCCTTTATGTTGATAAGTCCTCATTTACTTAAGGAATTAATAAACTAAATACTAATTTCTCACATGTCAAAAACTGTTTTCATGTATTGTCAGGCCAAGGTGTAAAAAAGTTAAGCTTTATATTAATGATAATAGTTTAAATTATTTCTATTTGTCAATTTGTTTTGAAATATTGTTTTTTTATAAGCAAATTAGTAGCCTTCTAGCTGTATGAATTAATTTACTTAAAAAACCTTTAAATAAAGAAGGATTTCGGGGATGAACATCTTACAGGCATGGGGTGATTCTTTAAGAATTTTCCAGTCAACAGCCTTTAAAATCTATTTTTTTAGTTCCTTGAAGACCGCTTGGTCTACCATGTTGTTTTGGCTTAAATATTTTGGGTGGATTCTTGTGGCTGGGATTTTACTGCAATACGCTTCTTATACGACATCTTTTTCAGAATTAAGCTTAATTTATTCAATTATTTATCTTTTTATTGTTTTTGCGGCTTTATTTTTTCTTAATTTGGCGATGTTTGGCATTTTTTTGGTTGCAAGACCTTCGGTTAAAAAGAAAGATACTGTCTATTTACGGCTTTATTGGCGCCAGTTTTTTATATTTTTGGTTGTGATTTTTGGCGTGTTAGGTTTAGCAAATTTGTTGGAAGCTTATGGTATGGGGGTTGTTCCTCAATGGGTAAGTTTTTTTATTGTTTTTTGGTTTTTAGTAATTTTCTTTTTTTTAGATTCAGCTGGGGCATTAAAAGATTTCTTTATTTGTTTGTATAGAGGCCTAAAGATGTTTCTTTACAATTTACCAATAATAATGATTATGACTTCCTTGTGGTTTTTTATTAAATATATTTTAGATTTGATTGCTGCATATTTCCGTTTAGACGGAATATTTTGGGAAGTTTTTTATCAATTAATTGAAATATTTATACTTTTAGTTTTTATCAGCTTTGCTGTGACTTTTTACACTAAGCGTGTTTATGAACAACAAAAATTATATTTGAAATAGGATACAGCTATGTCTTGTTTTTATCATGGCCGTGTTTATCACGCGTGTAATCTTAAAAAAGATAAAATTAAAAGAGAATCAAGTTTTCATAGCTTTAATTTTTTTATAAAAAGATTGTTTGCGATTTTGTTTAAAATTGGTTTTTAATTTATGTGTAAATAACGGCTTGATATTAATTCTAATTTTTAACCCTCTTTAAAAAGGAGTAATGGTGACAATATTACAATCATGGACAGAGTCCGTGCAATATATTTATCAATGGAATAAAATTAAAGAATTTTGGTCTGAATTCTTTGCAACAATTGGATTTGCGATTTGGTATGGCGTGAAATACTTTTGGTGGTTAGTTATTTTATTTTTGATTGTTGTAAATTTCAACATACCATATGGCAATTGGTTGGCCTTATTTATTTTTCCATTAATGAGTATTGTTGCGAATAGAGCGATAAAAAAAACAATTATAGCTTATTTTATTTCAACTGTTGTTTGTGGTGTTTTATTGTTTGTTTTGGCTATTTTAATACGTTATATAATTTTTGCTTTGTTGAGTGGAATAAATCCATTGAATTCAACTGAAGGCTTAGATTTTACAAAAAAAATAATGATAGTTTTAATTTCTGTATTAGTTGGTCTATTTATACAACTTTTACAAATTTGTGTTTTGTCTTATTTTGATGAAGAATCCGCCTTAAATGTTCTAAAAGGTCTTTTTAATGGTTTGATGGTTTTTTTTAAGGGTCTTCCGATTTATGCGCTATTTGCGGTTGTTTTAACGGGTTTACCTATTTTGGGTGTAGTTTTTTCATCTGAATTAATGGAACTTATAAAACAAAGAATAATTGATTTTGCAACAGGAATTGTTTTTGCAGGAATTAATCCATTTAAGGTTGGTAATAATTTAGAGCCTCAAAATTTGGTAAAAACTTCTACTGAATTATTATCAAATCCATTTTCATTACTAGAAAAAGTTGTGTCTACCGCAGACAAAGCTCAAAAAGCAGCTGAAGGAGTTTTAATTAACCCTAAATTTTTGAGTATGGTTTATTGGGTTGTGACATTAATAACCTTAGCGTTTGCGATAATTTTTGTGTGTTTTGTTGCAACTGCGTATCGCATACAGGTATCTAAAAAGAAATAGATTTTATGGTGACCTTTGATATCAAAGGTCACCATGTTTTAAGAGGGAAATGAATAATGACAATATTACAATCGTGGAAAGAGTCCATACAGTATTTATATCAATGGAGTAAAATTAAAGAATTCTGGGCAGAATTTTTTATGAATTTGAGGAAGGTTGTTTTTTATGGTTGGTGGTGGTTACTACTGGCTTGGTATTTTTTTGGATCTCATGCTATAGGTTCTGGCTTAAGTGAAATTAGATTATGGTTGCAAAGTTTTATTCTATTTTATTTGTTTTTTTTAATTAGTGATGTGGTAATACATAGATCTTGGAACTGGAATATTAAAAATCAATTTTTTAATTTTTTAAAAATAGTGATTGGTTTTTTTTGCTTAGAATATGTTTCTTCTTTTTTTAAGATCTATGGTTCTGGAGACGGCTACTATATGGCGGTGATATTTTTTTTACCAATTATATTGTTGTTTTTGTTTTTATGGTGTGATTTACATTTTTTTCAGTTTAAAGAATTTTTAAAAAAATTTGTTATATTGTTTCCTTATAGCCTTATGGTTATTTTTTTCTCAACAGTTTTTTCAATTCTTATCAGTATTATTTGTTTATTGGTGTTTATGCCAGATTCGGGTATGGGTTTGGGTTTCGTTGGTTTATATGCTTTTGCATCAACTTATCCTATTGTCTTATCGGTATATTGTATAACTTTTTATCGTCTTCAAATTGTTCTTAAAAAATAAAAAATATTTTTAATTCACTTTAAATAAGGAAGTAAATAATGACAGTTTTGCAATCATGGAAAGAATCCATACAGTATTTATATCAATGGAGTAAAATTAAAGAATTTTGGGCAGAGTTTTTTGCAAATATGGGGTATGTGATTTGGTATGGTATTAAATATTTTTGGTGGTCGATATTAATTATTTTGGCGCTTAGTTGGTTTGAATTTTTTTATTTGGTTTTATTTGTTCAGATTTCTACATTACCTTTGATTCACATTATAGCTTACAGAGGATTTAAGAAAAAAATTTGGGACTATGAATTATATTCTTTGCTTTGTGCTTTGTGCATAGCATTTATTTTAGTTGTGTTGTCTTTATTTTTACCAGATCTGCGTGGTGAAATTGGAGCTATTTTACTTGCTGTATTATTAATTTTTGCTTCTGTTTCTTTTTCATTATTTTTTTATTTAATTCTTTCTTTTTTTGATGAAGAAAAAATTTATAATTTATTTTCAGGTTTAAAAAAAGGTTTGGTTAAATTCTTTGCGTGGCTTCCTTTAATAATTTTGGTTGGATTTATGACTTTGGGTATTTTATATATTTGTCTTTCTCTCGCGATGTATATATATGAGCTTATGATTAATATGTTATTTGAAAAAGTATTGATTGATTCTGTCACAAATAAGGTGATTAGCGCTCAAGAGATTCTTACAAGTGAAAACCTTATGTTGGTCATGCGGGAAAAATTTACAGGTTTTACTATTGAAGATTTTAAAATAGATATGTTCTTTGATCTTTTCTTATCAATGCTTACTAGTGTAATTTTATTATCATCAGGCATAACTCTTTATAGATTGCAGGTTATTAAAAAACGTTAGATTTAAGATCTTTATTTTCAGAATCTTACGTTGTAAAATAATTAATTATTGATTTTTTATATATAAGGACGAATTATGCGTTGTAAGATTTGGTGGAGAATTAAAAGAGTTTTTGCTTATCTGGGATTTTTGATTGTTGGGATAATTTTTTTTATTCCAGCTTTTATTATTGCTTGTTTGCCTGAAAAATGGCGTTTTGACAACAGGTTGTTTTTTAATATTTTTACCAAGTTTTTTTATCATGCGGTGATTAAGCTGGTTATGGTTCCGGTAAAATTTGAGGGTCGAAAAAATATAACGGATGATCCTTCTATAATTATAGCTAATCATCAATCTTCATTGGATATCCCATTAGTTGGAAAATTATTAAATGGATTTCCGCATATTTGGTTATATACAAATAGATTTTCGGATTTGCCGTTGATTGGGTTTGTGTTTAGGCGCATGGGTATTCCTGTTGATATGTCTTCTCCAAGGAAGGCTATTGAAGCTTTGCATGAAGCACAACGTCGATTTGCGAATGAAAGTAGACATCTTATTATTTTTCCAGAAGGCGGTCGATATGCCGATAATGAAATTCATAAATTTTTTTCTGGTTTTGCACGAATAGCTAAAGAAACAAATCGTCCCGTTATTCCTGTTGTAATTTGGGGCGTTGAAAAAGTTTTGGAACCTTTTGGAATTTGGATAAAATATTCTCCCGTTAAAGTTTTAGTTGGTGAGCCATTTATTTGTGGACAAGAAGAATCCCCAAAGGAATTTACAGAACGAGTTCAAGCTTGGTATGAAAAAACATTTGCACAAGGACTAAAGAGTGTTTGATTTATTTAGATTTGCATATCCAAAAACTTTTTATTTTTCTATTCCTCTTTTATTTATAATGGTGTTTTATAGGTTTTGGTTTAGAAAACCAGTCACGTATAAATATTCGCTGGCGGGTTATTTAAGCAAACAAGGTTTTGGTAAAAGGTATTGGAAAAACTTTATTTTATGGTTCATGCGAGTTTTGAGTTTTTTTTTATTGGCTTTTTTGATTGCGCGCCCACAACTTGTGGATGTTACTTCTAAGATTAATGTTGAAGGCATAGATATTTTTTTGGTGTTAGATCTTTCTGGAAGTATGGAATTATTTGATGATGTAAAAGATAGGCGACCTCGTGTGCAGGTGGCCAAAGAAGAAGCCTTAAGATTTATTAATAAAAGAGAAAATGATCAACTGGGATTAGTTATTTTTGGAAGAGAGGCTGTTTCTAGGTGTCCATTAACGCTTGATAAAAATGTTTTAACTGATGTTATAAAAGAGTTAGAAATAGGTGTGGTTGATCCAAGGGGTACTGTAATTTCTACTGCAATTATTACTGCAGCGAATAGATTGAAACATTCGAAATCAAAAAACAAGGTTATGATTTTATTAACCGATGGTGAACCTTCTGAAGAAGATTTAGATATAAAATTTGCCATAGATATCGCAAAAAAATTAGGGATTAAAATTTATACTGTTGGTATCGGTGGAGAAGAAGGCGGGTTGGTTGAACATCCTTTTTATGGTGCAACCAGGGCATCGGCTCCTGTAAATATGGATTTGCTTAGAAAAATAGCAAAAGAAACAGGCGGTAAGTTTTTTGAAGCAAAAAAACCGCAGGATATGAGAATGATTTATGATACGATTGATAAATTAGAAAAAACAAAAATAGAAGCGAATGTATTTACTAATTATCAAGATATTTTTATGCCATTTTTGTGGTTGGTTTTAGTCTTGTTGTTTGTTGAATTTATTTTTTATTCATTTTTATGGTTTTCGTTATGATTAAATTTTTACAAAAAATAAATTGGGGATCGGCTAATAATTTAATTTTTTCACCGATTTTATTTTTAATTTTTATAAT
Organism: candidate division TM6 bacterium GW2011_GWF2_32_72; assembly: GCA_000989525.1. Classification (GTDB taxonomy): domain Bacteria; phylum Babelota; class Babeliae; order Babelales; family GWF2-32-72; genus GWF2-32-72. Next base: position 160,950 of record LBON01000003.1, on the reverse strand, counting down.
TTTATTATTTGGTTATCGTAAACGTAAAACAATTGCGCATCTTTTATGTGCACCTAAAAATTTTAAGAAGTTTTTAATTGGTTTTTCAAAAACTAAAGCTCTCGCTAAATTTATTTTTAATTTGGTGGGTTTTATTTTTTTGTTTGTTGCTTTATTAAGCCCTCAATGGGGTGAAAACGAAGAGAATGTTGAGCAAGAAGGGAGAGACTTATTTATCGCATTAGATGTTTCACGTAGTATGCTTGCTAAGGATTTAAAGCCCGATAGGCTTGAATTTGCAAAACAGAAAATTAAAAGATTGTTAGAAATGCTTTCAGCAGAACGTGTTGGTTTAATTTTATTTTCGGGTTCAACTTTTATTCAGTGTCCTTTAACTACAGATTATTCTTCCTTTTTTATGTATTTAGATCAAATTGATGCAGAAACAATTTCTTCTGGTACAACCGCTTTAGACGCGGCAATAAAAAAAGCTTTAGAGGCTTTTAAAAAATCTTCGAATGAAAGAAAAAATAAATTACTTGTACTATTTACGGATGGTGAAGATTTTTCAAGTAATTTGCGTGGTGTAAAACAAGAAGCTATAGATCAAGGAATGACCATTTTTGCAGTTGGCGTTGGGACTCCAGAAGGTGCTCCTGTGCCTATCCTAGATAAGGAGGGTAATCAGGTTGGTAACGAGCAAGATTCAAACGGACGAGTGGTTATTTCCAGATTAAATGAAGGAATCTTGAGTAATCTAGCAAAAGATTCTGGAGGAATTTATATTCGGGCAATTCAAAATGATTCTGATTTGAGTAAAATTGTAAAAGGAGTTTCTAAATTTGAAAAAGAACGTTTTGAAAATAAAAAAGTTAAAAAATTGCAGGAACAATATCCTTGGTTTGTTATGGTTAGTTTTGTTTGTTTTTTGATTGAGTGGTTATTATGAAACACTTTTTGATTTTAATAATTTGTTTTGTAAATTCTATTCAGGCTAATTTATTAGATAATTATAATGCTGCTAATGCCTATTCAAATAAAGATTGGCAAACAGCAGAAAAATTATATGAAAAGGTTGTTTTGGCAAATCCTAAAAATAGAGACGCGCTTTTTAATTTGGGCGATGTATTTTTTCGTCAAAATAAATTTGAAAATGCAGCAAATTATTTTGATCAAGTTGTACAAAATAGTTCTAAAGATGATGAGCTCAAAGAACAAGCTTTGTTTAACTTGGGAAATGCAAATGTTTCCTTAAAAAAATTAGAAGATGCCATTAAAAATTATGAAAATGTTTTGAAAATAAATGCCAATAATAATCGTGCTGTACACAATTTAGAACAAGTAAAAAAAATGCTTGAAAAACAGAAGCAAGAAGAACAAAAGAAACAGCAAGAACAAAAAAACAAGGATCAAGAAAAAAAAGATCAGCAAGATAAATCACAGCAAGAAAAAAATAAATCAGAGCAAGATAAAGAAAAAAATGAACGGGGTAACCAGGATCAAAAAAAACAGAATGAATTAAACCAGAATCGAGATAGCTCTGAGCAGGAAGAGAAATCAAAGGCTGAGCAACAAAGAGAAGATCAGGAAAAGAATCAAGATCAACAAAATGGGGGCAAGGAAGACCAAAATCGGAAGAGCAAAAACAACGATCAACAAGAAAACAAACAAGAACAAGGGCAAGAGAAAGATAAAGATAAAAAATCTAAAGAAGATGTAAATCAAAAACCTGAGCAACAAAGCGGTGAAGGCCAAAATGGTGACCGCGGTGAGAAGCAGGAACAAAAAGAGCAGGGTAAAGAGCAACAAGATAAATCTCCTTCAGAATCTTCTAAAAAACAAAATTTTGACAATAGCAGCAAGGGCGGCAATCAAGATCATTCCCTTGAAAAAAATCAAAGCAACGAAAATAGGAAAAATCCAGAAGGGGCAAATAGTCAGGATAATAAATCCAATGATAATTCTTCCCGAGAACGAGGTGATGAACCTGTACAGGAGCCCCGCAATGATAGCGGTAAGCAAGATGAAAAAAGCATCAGTGATCATGAGGATTCCTTAAATTCTATTGAAAAACAACCAATAGCAAGCAAGGATATGGAAGAATTGAAAGAATCTCAAGCTCCTAAATCAGAACAATTAGAAGCTTTTGAGGCGAGAGAAGAACAAGCATTAGAAAAATTAGGTAAAAAGAATGCTTACATTTTACAAAAATTAGAGGAACAAGATGCAAATTCTTATAAGAGAATGGTTCGACAACAAATTGGCTCTAAGCTGCCAAAAAAACCAGGTCAAAAAAATTGGTAGATTTGTTTTAATATTATTTTTTATGCAGTCGTGTTTGGCGTCGGAACCAAAATTGGTATTGCGTGCTTTAGATGCAAATGGTCGTGCAACTAAAAAATTTTCTATTGGTGTTCCTTTCATTTTGAATGTTTCGATTTCCGGAGTGGAAAAAGATGTGGAGAGACCTGTGATAGAAAGTCTTGAGAATTATAAATATAGTTTTGGTGGTTCTAGTAGCAGTATTAATATCATTAATGGCCATACTACTTCAAAAAGAGATTTTCAATATCAGATTAGGATTGATCAAGAGGGTGAGCATAATTTGGGTCCGGCAAAAATTTCATGGGATGGCAAAATTATTTCATCAAATGTTTTAACATTAAATGTTGGGTCGGTGACTTCTACTTTAGATCAAGAAAATGGTGCCCCATATTTTCTTGAGCAAACGGTTGAAAATATAGAACGGTTTGTTGGTGAGAGACTTCCGTTTGCTATTCGATTTTATTTTTTAGAAGGAGCTGCAAAATTAGAAAATATAGAAAATCCAACATTTCAGGGCTTTGATGTAAAAAAGGTTGGCAATCCAACATATGGTGTGGAAGAAAAAAATGGAACAGAATATAACTTTATTCAGTTTTCTTATGATTTATATCCTCAACTTTCTGGTGAAATAGTTATACCCTCAATTCGTGCTAGCACATTGATTCAGGAAAAACATAGGCGATCTCCGTTCGATTTTTTTGGAGATCTTGAAACTATATTGGGCGGCATGGGCCGATCAAAAATTGTGACATCAAATGCTTTAAAAATTCAGGTTAAACCTTTACCACCCTTTAATGGTAAAGTTTTGGGTGTTGGAAATTTTTCAAATTTTAAATCAAGTATTGATCATTCAAGTGCCAAGGAAGGTGAAGGTATCGTTTTAACACTAGAAATAGTTGGTAACGGGAATATGGATTCTTTAAATCTTTCGGATTTAAATTTACCTAAAGAATTTCGTTTTTATGAATCTAAAAATTATCTTTCTGGTGGGATATTAAAAGATGGTTCTCAAAAAAAAGTGTTTGAATATATTGTTCAAGGTCTTCAACCAGGTGATTTTGAGATACCAATACAAAAATTTACTTATTTTGATGTAGAAAAAAAAGCATACAATGTACTTAAAACATCGCCTATTAAAATTAAAATTTTACCGGGTGGCATAAAATCTGTAGTTGTGGAAGAAAAAGCAGGTGATGAACAAGAAGTATTTCATGGTGCAGTCGATCAAGATGAGATTGAGGGAATTAACAAAGTTGGTCCTTGGGAATTGAAAAAGGAACGGCAAATTCCATGGTTTTGGTTTGTGTTTATGTGTTTTTTACCATTTTTGATATTAATTTTGAATTGGTTATATAATTTAATTCGATCATGGGCGATGAAAAGTGAGCCATATATTAGAAAAAGAAATGCTTTTAGTAGGGCTCAAAGGTTTTTAAAGAGTATAAAAAAAGATGAAGATTTTAAAAAATTATATTTTATGTTTGTTGATTTAATCGCATCACGGGCAGAGCTTCCTGAAAATCAGCTTACAACTGATTTTATAGAGACTTACTTTTCTAAAGCCGCTTTTTCAGAAAAAGAATTAAGTGATTGGAATGATTTTTTTATAAAAATAACCGAGTTGAATTTTTTTCCAAGAACTCTTTCTGAAGAAGACAAAAAATCTCTTTTATTAAGTTCTGAAAAATGGCTGAATATTTTATCTAAAAAGCTATGAGGTTGTAATATGAAAAATATTTTTTGGATTTTGTTTTTGTTAACGGCATCAGTTGCTTTTTGTCAAAATAATGAGGAAGAATTTTTAAAGGGCAACAAGTTTTATAGCGAGGGAAAATATCAAGATGCTTTAAATTGTTATAGTTCTATTGATTTAAAAGGTCAGGCTGTTTGGTTTAATATGGGTAATACATTTTTTAAGATGAAACGATATCCAGCCGCTTTATTGTCGTGGAAAAGGGCATATAAACAAAGTTCTTTTAATCAATTGCAGTCGATAGAAAAAAATATATCTGTATTAAATGAAAAATTGGGTAATTCGGAAGATACAATATGGGGACAATTTTTTAGTTTTATTTGTAGATATTCTTTTTTATTTTCAACACTGGTATTTCAACTTTTATTTTTATTGTTTTGGTTTTTATTAATTATTTTTTTTAGGCGGTTTTGGAGAGAGGATAAATTTATATATTTGTTATTTTTATTATTGATTAATATTTTATTGGCCGAATTTATATTTGCCAAATACTCGATTTATGCAAACAATCATGCGATTGTTATGAAAAACGTGGATGTTCTTGCAGGCCCTGGTGATAAATTCCACAAACTTTTTGAGTTAAAAGCTGCATCTGAGGTTGATATTTTAGATTCTGCAAACCAGTGGACAAAGTGTAGAAAAAACGGTTTAATTGGTTGGATTCAGTCAGAAATTATTAAGATGTTTTAATTAAAAGTAGAGATACGATTTTGAATAAATTAGGAAAGTTTTTAATTATTTTTTTCTCTTTGATAGCTTCTATTTTAGCATACATTTTGTTTGAGGAATATTGTTTTTTTAGAGAGCAGTCCGATAAGATGATCGAACTTAAAGTTCAGTATAAAGATTATTTACGTGCATTTAAAAATATTTTAGAAGACTATGATCGTGTTAAAGAGAGATTAAAGGAGTTAGAGGAATCAAAACAAAAAACCGCTGATGGATTGGAGTCATTGAAAGTGGAGCAACCACTCCCTCCCAGTAACCAGGAATTATCTAGCAAGCCTGATGAATTGGTTCAGCATATAGTTCAACCAACAAAGCAAGTAAAAAAGAAAGTCTCTTCACAAAATTCTGTGTCTAGTATTGGTCGTTTTTTAAGAGGTAAGCGTCATGTAGCAAATCGTGATGCTTTATTTTCTTGGCCCATAGATACATCTAAGTTTTGGATAAGTTCTTTGTTTGGTCCTCGACGATTAAAAAATAAAAAATGGGGATTTCATAGAGGTGTAGATATGTCAGCAATGAGAGGAACGCCTGTTTTGGCAGCAGCTTCGGGTACAATTGTAGAAGCTGGCTGGGCAAAAGGGTTTGGAAAAACAATTGTTGTTGCACATAATCAAAAATATAAAACAAGATATGCGCACCTTGATAAAATTTTGGTTCGCAAGGGGCAAGTTGTTAAAAGGGGCACCTGTATAGGAAAAGTTGGTGATACAGGTTTTGTTGTAAAATCTGGACAAGATGCTTCACATCTTCATTTTGAAGTAAGTGTTGATGGTAAAAAAGTTAATCCATTATATTTGTTGGTGTAAGTAATTGGTGAAAAAGTATTTTGTTTTTTGTTGTTGAGGTAGGAATGTTATTATGAAGAAGCATTATTTTTTTGAATTACATTAAAATTTTTTAAAGGGTGTGGCTAATAAAAAGTTTTCTTGAGAAATAATTATGATTGATGTTAAAAGAGTTTTCTTTCGTTTGTTAATTGCTTTTTCGGCGGCGTTAGTCGCTCTTTTTTTTGTCAAAACATTTTTTTTTGAATTTTGCAATGTCACTACGGGGTCAATGGAAGTAACGTTGTTAGTTGGAGATCGCTTATTAATTGATAAATTCTCACATAATTTTAAATTAAAACGCGGTGCCGTGATTACCTTTGTAGATCCAGAATTTGAATATGCAGATAATTCGTTATTGAGTTTTGTGCAAAGAAATTTTTTGTTGGGACTTGGCCGACCAAATGTATTTTGTAAAAGAGTGATTGGGCTTCCGGGAGATTTTATTTACGGGGTTTTAGATCAAGGTGAACCTAAAATTTTTGTTAACGGTGTTTTACTAAAGGAAAAATATTTAAATACATTTCCGTTGTTGAATATTTGGGTTTGTGATCCAACTAAGGCTGCGGAAATTGTTTCTAAGGTAAGCAAAAAAGATGCTTTTCGGTTAATGCGACATTTTGTCAAAGGTCGTTCATATGATATTTCAAAGCCCTTGAATAAACAGCCTTTTTACCAAATTAATCCGAAATCAATTGTAAGGCTTGATGATGGAGCGCCTTCGATGACATTTCCTAAAATTCCATTAATGAATGTTTTAATGGGGCAGCCGTTAGTTTGTCCTTTTTGGGAAGGATCAGATGTTTTTTGTATTAAACTTAAGTCTGATGAATATTGGGTTATGGGTGATAATAGGTGTGGCAGTTATGATTCACGCGCTTGGGGGCCTGTGAAGAAAAAGTTTATAGTAGGAACTGCTGTGGGCATTATGTGGTCGGCGGATACAGATATGCACTCTTGGTTTTGGAGTTTATTAAATGATCCAATTAAATTTTTACAAAGCATAAGATTGAGTAGAACATTTTCGCGAATTTGTTAAGATAAAAATTCGTTTATTATTTTTTATTTTATAAGGAGATCCAATGGAATTTACATTTGAATGGTTATGGAAAAATATTAAAGAGATTGCATTTTTGCTATTGATTGTTTTTGTAGTGAGAACTGTAATTTTTGGTTTGTATCAAGTACCGTCAGGTTCTATGGAAACTACAATGTTGGTTGGGGAAAGATTTTTAGGAGACAAATTAACATATTATTTTAGATCGCCACAACGCGGTGAAATTGTTGCCTTTAATAAACCTACTTTTAATTATTCTAAAAATCCTGTTGTTAATTGGTTGCAAAATTATGTGTTCATAAATTTGTTTGGTTATGAACTGGGACCTGATAATTTTACAAAACGCGTCATTGGCATACCGCATGATCACATCAAGGGTGTCTTAGAAAATGAAAAGCCGGTTATTTATTTGAATGGCAAAAAATTAGATGAACCATATTTGAATAAATACCCATTGATTAGAATTTACAACACAGATCCTTTGCTTGCAAAAAGTGGTCGATTAAGAGGACGTGATGCTGAAGCGTATGTCTCTTATGATCCAACCATTGCCTGGAAAGATCAGCCTTTTTATAGAATTAATCCATTAAGAATTGTCCGTCCAATGGACATTAGAAGGCCCGGCGAACCATTGCTTGATCAACGCTATCAATATGAATTGGAAATGAAAAAAGCTATGGGACAGGACGAAGATATTAAATTGGACGAATCTAAGGTTAAAGATGTTTTTGAAATTACTTTAGGTGATAATGAATATTGGATGATGGGAGACAATCGACTTGGTAGTAGTGACTGCAGAGATTGGGGTATTCCTGTTAATGGTAAATTGATACATGGAAAAATTATTTTTAGAATTTGGTCTTGTGATAGTAATGAAGGTTGGTGGATTGTTGATTTAATAAAACATCCAATTGATTTTTGGACTAGAATGCGTTGGAGCAGATTTTTTCAAATTATGCATTAATTGCTTTATTATTTGATTTTTAAATGATATTTTTATCAGCGTTTTATATTACTAACCCTTTTTAAAAGGAAGATTCATGAAGTTTTTTAATAAATTTTTACTTGCAACCATGGGCTTGGTTTTACTCCCAGCTTGTTTGGGTTTCTGGGGCAAAAAGGAAGTTTGCAAATCGGATCTTTTGGTGATTTATGTTTTAGATAAAGAAATGTATGACGATGTACATATAAAAGGATCTATACATGTATATTTAGAAGATCTTGAAAGTTTTGCAAAAGGCTTAGATAAAGAACAACAAATTGTTGTTTATTGCAGTAATCCAATGTGCTCTGCAAGTGCTTCTGCGTGGAAGACTTTAAATGATCTTGGATTTAATAATGTTTGGGCTTATGAAGACGGTATGGCTGGTTGGTATCAAGCTGGTCTTCCTTGTGAAGGTCCCGCAACTGAGGATTTCTTAAAGAAACCTATTGAAAAGTCTGAAGAAGAAGGTAAAGAAGCAAGAACAATTAGTACCGAAAAATTAAAAGAAATGATGGACAAATACGTTTATAACAAGTAATTTATATACGTTCTTTGAAAAAATATTCGGCGGCATAGCCAAGTGGTAAGGCATGGGTCTGCAAAACCCTGATCCCCGGTTCAAATCCGGGTGCCGCCTCCAAACAAAAAAATATGCGTGCCGGGGTGGCGAAATTGGTAGACGCAAAGGACTTAAAATCCTTCGGACTTATGTCTGTGCCGGTTCGAGTCCGGCCCCCGGCACCATTTTTTTTATTTAATTTTTAAAATTTTTTATCTATATGCTTGACATTGTGAACATCAATGAATACGTTACCATTCTAAGTACTAGTTTGATTCGTCTTATTCTGCCTATTTGGACAATTAAAGATTCGAGGAAATCTTATGAACAAGGCATTATTAGTAGAACAAATGGCCAAAGCAACCAAGTATCCTAAGACAGTTTGCAAAAATTGCTTAGAGTCTTTTATAAAGACAATTGGTTTAGCTTTAAAGGCAAATAAAGCGGTTGTTTTGACCGGCTTCGGCACTTTCTCAGTTATGAAGAGAAAGAAAAGAACAGGTGTCAACCCTGCAACTGGCCAAAAAATGGAAATTCCTGCAAAGAAAGTTCCAAAGTTCAAGCCAGGTAAAGCATTAAAGGATATGATCTAAGTTCTTTTGAATATTAGAAAAGGCTCGACTTCGGTCGGGCCTTTTTGATGTCTTAAATCTGTTGATTCATGATTGTTTTTTATTTGAAAATAGCTTTTTGAATTTTACGGTTTAATTTGGAAAAATTAATTTTTCTAAAGAATATTGGTTGGCTTTGATTGTTTTAAATTGATCAGTTGCGCAGTAAGTTGAGACTCTTTTGGTTTAATTCTTGAATTATTACTTAAATAAAAGCTATACTCTGAATTATGGTTGAATCTTTTAATTTATAAGGAGAAGTAATGGAACCAAATAATTGGATGGATTCTGGAAAAGGTTGGTTGGATTCACTAAAACAATCTCTTAGTTGGGAACAATTAGAAGCTAAATATGGCATAACTCAAGCTCGATTAATTGAATTTGCGTCATATTTTGGAATTGGTTTTTTTGCCGGGTTTCTTTTTAAAAAATATTTTTTACAAGTTCTTTTTTATGTGCTGTTAATTACGGCAGTTCTTTTTGGTTTGTATTATTTTGATTTAATAACTATTGACTGGACAAAAGTTAAAGCTCTTCTAGGTATTAAAGAAGTATCTGTAGAGGCAACATCAACAGTAGCTAATAAATATTTTGAATGGGCAAAAGCTAATATTGTATTAATAATCAGCGCCTTCTTAGGTTTTATTTTAGGTTTTAAATTGGGTTAATTTTAAAGGATAAACCATGAAAACTACGCTTCCGTTTGTTGAAGGCCTTTCAAAAATTTTACAAAAAAATGGCGCAATCACAGAAAAAATGGCTCGGAAATTGTCTCAAGATTTTAAGGGTGGCGCAAAAGAAAATTTTGATGATTTTCTTTTGAGTGAAGGATTGGTTTCTAGAGAAGATCTTCTTAAGGCCCTTGAAGAATATTTTGAATTACCAGCTTTTGATGCAAAGGGATGTTTTTTTGATCATGATTTAGTCCGTAAATTTCCTAAAGAAGTTATGTTTTCTAAAGGATTTATTCCGTTGGAACGTGATGGAAATATTTTAGTTGTTCTGGCTAGTGATCCTTTAGATGATGATTTATCAGAAATTATTGGTGATTACGTTTCTTATGTTCCTGAATTTAGAGTTGGGATTAAGCAAGACATTATGGACGCTGTCATAGAATATTTTGATACAGCAGACACAGTTGTTTCTGATGATGCACTTGATGAATTTGGTATAGATGATTCTGAATTGGATTCAATAGATAATTACTCAGAAGAAGATGATTTTGATTAATCAAACAGATTTTTCTGCCGTCGATATTGTTGAGCAGATTTTACAAAAAGCTGTAAAAATGGGGGCTTCAGATATTCATCTGGAGCCTTCTTTTAATTTAGATCTTCGTGTTAGGTTCCGTTTAGATGGTGTGCTCCATGACCAAACAAATATTTCTAAAGAGTTTGCGCCAAGGGTTGTTTCTCGTATTAAAGTTTTGTCTAATTTGGATATTGCAAAAAAACGTGTCCCTCAAGATGGTAAATGTTGCTTAAACTGCGCCGCTAAAGATATTGATCTTCGTATTTCTACTTTTCCATGTGTGAATGGAGAAAAGGTTGTTGTTCGACTTTTGGATCGTTCAGAAAATAGGTTAGATCTTGAAGAACTTGGTTTTGAAAAAGGGGTTCTTGAAAAATTTAAAAATTTAATTCAAAAACAAAATGGATTTTTTTTAGTCTCCGGCCCAACCGGTTCTGGAAAAACTACAACCTTATATTCAGCTCTTTCTCGAATTAATTCGCCAGAAAAAAATATTGTTACATTGGAAGATCCTGTTGAATACCGTTTAGATGGAGTCTCACAAGGTCAAATTCACCCAGAATCAGGATTTACTTTTGAATCAGGTATGCGTTCTTTGCTGCGACAAGATCCAGATGTAGTAATGATTGGTGAAATTAGAGACAGGCAAACAGCTAAAATAGCCATAGAAGCTTCTCTTACCGGTCATTTAGTTTTTAGCACTGTGCACACAAATGATGCCACTTCGGTTGTTATGCGTTTGATTGATATGGGTATTGAGCCTTTTTTAATTAACTCATCTCTTACAGGTGTACTTGCCCAGCGTCTTGTTCGTAAAAATTGCATGCACTGCAAAGAAGAAGTTCAATTCTCGGATGATCAAAAACGAATTTTAGAAAACTTAGGTTTAAATTTAACAACAAACTTTGTTGGCAAAGGTTGCGCATCGTGTTTAAAAACCGGCTACAAGGGGCGGATAGGTTTATTTGAGTTACTTACTATTTCAAGCGCCTTAAAATCTTTGATTGTTGATCAACCAATGTACGATGATATTTTTGCCCAAGCAGTTGACAATGGAATGCAAACTTTGCTTGAGTCTGGAATACAGAAAGTAAAAAAGGGCGATGTTTCTTTTTCAGAAGTGTGTCGCGTGTTGTTGTAGTTTTCATTTTTTGAAAAAAGGAAAAAAATGAAGTTTTCAAAATTATTTTTATTATGTTGCATTTTTATAAAAGTTTATTCAAATGAAAATGTTAATGCCATGGTGGAAAAAAATATATCGATATTATCAGAATTAGCTCAAAAGACAGGAAGTACGCCTGTTCAAACGGATGCTGAAAAATTAGCTAAATATATCAAAGATGGTGAAGAATTTAAATCTAAATTGCCAAAAGATAAGCCATACATCCCTAAAAATTTGAGTACATTAAATTACAAAGGTTTTTTGGATGATTTTGCAAAATATAAAACTACAAATCGTGGGTGGCATGGTGGTGATTTGCTAGAGCATTCTATTTGGGTTGCTCAAGTGTTAGACCAGTGGTTTGAAGAAAAATCTCCTTGGGTTGCGGGCCTTTCTGTGCGAGACAGATATTTAATGCAAATTGCCGGTGTTTTGCATGATATTGGAAAGGCTGGTGTAAATCCGGATAAAATGAAAAAATATATAGTTGATAGAGAAGCTGAAAAGGCTTACCGCGGAGGTCATAAAGCATTTATAGATCAGAATAAAGAAATCCAAAAAGTATATTTTCATAACATTGAAGATCATGAAAATATTGGTTTTGATTATTTAATGAATCCAAAAAATAATCCATATTACCTCACAACTGGCGAGCAATTTAATTTCAAAAATTATCTAAAATATTTGAAGTTAAATGATAATGAACAAAAAATTGTTGCGGTATTAGTTGGTTTTCATTATTCATTTGGAATGTTAATGAAAGATTGGGATGATATTGAGTATGGGGAAGAAGCAACTGAACGTTTGGATGGTTTTATTCAAGAGCTTAGTGATCTTGCAAGCAAAGCTAAGACAACATTGACCTTAGAGCTTTTAAAAATGGGAATTGCTTTAAATGCTGCGGATGTAAAAGCTTTTGAAGAAGCTAAGGCTCCAGAAGAAAAAAAAGGTTTATTTATGGAAGTTGCAAAACAATATAAAAAATCGGGTGATCCAGATTATAATAGATATGAAGGTTTTGAATTTCCAACAAAAGGTTTTGATATTCAAAAAGCATTAATTAAGAGATTTAAAGCAATCTATCCGGTGGTTCAAACAATCAAAGAAGGCGGCATGGATGTTGAAGAGCCTGAAGTTTTGTCGGCTCCTTCAAAGAAAATAAAGTTAAATGAAGAAAGTGAGGTGCAGTTTTTTGAAAAACAAAAAACTGAGCGTCAAGAAGAATTAAAAAAATTACCTAAAAATTTTACAGTTGGTTCTAGATTGCGTAGGCAGTTGATTTAAATAATTTAGGTGAATTTATATAAGAATTGGCCACTCATTTTTGAGTGGCCTTTTTTGTTTTTTAGTTTATGCAAATTTTTATGTAAAAATTTTGCATAAAAAATGAAAGTGTATAAAATATGATTAATTTTTAATTATAAAAATCATTGTTTATAAGAAGGATTCTTTGATGAAAAAACTGTTTTTATTTTGTCTGTTGGCACTTTCATTAACTACACAGCAAGCTCATGCTGAGAGTGGTTTGTTGGATTTGATTGGCTTTGTTATACAAATAGGAGAAAAGCGCGCAAGACAGGATCGCAATGAGATTGAACTCATCAAGGCTCTTCCTGAAAACGAGCGTGCTGCCGCAATACAAGAATTAAGAGAAAAACAAGCCGCTCGCAGCAGTAGGGATGTTAAAATTATACTTGGAACAGGCGCTGTTATAGCAGTAGGAATTGGCGCCTTGCTAATATTTGTATCTTCTTCCAAATAATTGAATTTAATTTGGTATAAAAAAGGACCGGGAGAATCCCGGTCCTTTTTTATACCAATGTTTTTTAGATAAAAATTGTAGTAAAAAATTATTGAGAAATTGACGATATTATGATTTTTTTGAAGATTTTAGAACAAATTGGCCGCAACCGCCAGCAACGTCTGTTGCGGAGCTTCGTCGGACAGTTGTCATAATACCATGCTGAATTAAATAGGTTGCAAATTTATTTATCGAATCCTCAGTAGATGGTTGCGCATCAAGAGAAGGAATTGGGTTATATGGAATTAAATTAAATTTAACTTTAAGCCCGTGCAAAAGTTTTATCAACTCCTTTGCATGTTCTATTTGGTCATTAATACCTTGCAGCATGATATATTCTATCAAAATCTCTTCGCCAGTTTTGCTTTGCAACTCTTTGAGCGCAGGAATTAAGACTGAGAGAGGATACTTGCGATTTATCGGCATATACTGTGAACGCAATTCATCGTTGGGAAAGTGTAACGAAACAGCCAACTTCACTCGGTATGTAGTCAATAAATCAACCAAGTTATCAACAACTCCTGCCGTTGATAGTGTAATTCGTTTACGTGAATAGTTAAAACCATCCGGACTTAATAATGCTTCAAGAGTTATTTTTATTGCTTCGAGATTAAGCAGTGGTTCACCCATCCCCATAAATACCATATTAGTAATTTTTTCGGCAATGCCATGGTCTTTTAGGTAATTATTACATAAAATAACTTGTCCAATAATTTCTGATGGCGTTAATTTACGAATAAATCCAATTTCATTACCTGTGGCGCAAAATTTACACTTGAGTGGACATCCAACCATGCACGAAACGCATATTGTTACTCGATTTTTTGGAAGCATTAGAAGCGCCTCAATCAAACGACAATCATTTGCTTTTAATAAAAATTTATATGAACCATCGGCTTGTGATTTTACAACATCAACAATTTCGGGAAGTTTAATGAAAAAATCCTGCTGCAATTGTTGACGTAGAGTGACCGAAAGATTGCTCATTGCATCAATGTTAAATACTTGATGTTTGAACAACCAGGAATAGACCTGCTGTGCGCGATATTCTGGCTGTTCAATTGATTTCATATACTCTTTGAGTTGATCCAGTGAAAGATCTAATAAATTGCGTTGTTCCATTGTTTTTATTCCTAATATTCAATATTGTGTCACTCGCAATATGCTTTTGCCGATTATGAAGAGTCTTAAGAGGATGCCCCGAGTCTTCTCCAGAATATTAAACTTTCGCTTCCAGGGCAAGAGTCATTTAATTATATACATATAAATATTCGCCGCCCTTTGCCGGATGTCTTTCTTTTTGTTAAACTTTTACTTTGTTTTTATTCTTGATTGGTGGCTTTATGAATTTATTAAATCTTAAAAAATTTTTAATTAAATGTGGCGAAAAAATCATTTTGCAAAAAAGTGATTTGGAAATACTCCCAGGGCAAAGAATTGCCTTGATTGGTGCGAATGGTTCGGGTAAAACTTCTTTAGCTTTGGCTCTGGCAGGCCACCCTAAATATGTAATTGTTGCGGATGAATTTAAATTGTTTGGTCAAAATGCGCAAGAATTAAAACCGTCAGATCGAGCATGCCTTGGTTTGTTTGTTTCTTTTCAAAATCCTTGTGAAATTCCAGGACTTTCTCTTTATGATTTTTTGCGTGAAGCCCACAAAGCCAAAACGGGGCATTGCATTCCTATTACAGATTTTAGAGAGCTTGTAAATTCATCGATGGAATTATTAGGTTTAGATTCTAAATTTTTGTATCGAGATTTGAATGTTGGCTTTTCGGGCGGCGAAAAGAAGAAACTTGAGTTGCTTCAATTGCTTGTTTTGCAGCCGCGATTTGCAATCTTGGATGAAATTGATTCTGGTTTGGATATTCAGTCTAAAGATTTAATTAAAAAAGTTATTGAAAAAAGATCAGCGGATTATCCTGATTTTACTGTTCTTTTAATTTCTCATGATATGGGTTTATGTGAGAGTTTGAATTTGGATTTTGTTTACAGGATTAATAATGGAGTTGTTGAAGGTCATTTTAGTTGGCATGAACAAAAACGGATTACGCATGAAATTTAAAAAAGGCCTGAATCAAGAAATAGTTAAAAAAATTTCAGAAAGCAAAAACGAACCTGATTGGATGTTGGAATTTCGTTTAAGAGCTTTAGATGTTTTTGAAAAATTGCCCATGCCATCTTTTGGTCCGGATCTCTCTTTAATGGATGTTCAAAATCTTTATTATTTTGTAAAACCTATTGAAATGAAAAAAAATTGGGAAGATGTCCCAGATGTGCTTAAAAAAACTTTTGAAAAGATTGGTGTCCCTCAAGCAGAAAGAAGATTTTTGGCAGGGACTATTTCGCAGGTCGAGTCAGAGGCTTTTTATAAAAGTTTGCAAAGTAAATGGAAAAATAGTGGGGTTGTTTTTTTAGATACTGATGCAGCATTAAAGGAATATCCAGATCTTTTTAAACAATATTTTTCAACTCTTATTTCTTCAACAGATAATAAATTTGCGGCACTTAATTGCGCTGTTTGGAGTGGTGGAAGTTTTTTATATGTTCCTAAGGGCATCGCGGTAGAGCTTCCAGTTCAGGCTTATTTTAGAATGGAAACTCCAAATTTTGGTCAATTTGAACGAACGTTAATTATTGTAGAAGAAGGCGCCAAAGTTCATTATGTAGAAGGTTGCAGTGCTCCTGTAGGCAGAAATAGTTCTTTGCATTGTGGCGTGGTGGAAGTTTTTGCTAATAAAAATTCAACTGTGCGATATACCACTATTCAAAATTGGTCAAAAAATGTTTACAACCTTGTAACCAAAAGGGCATTGGCAAAAGAAGGTGCAAAAATTGAATGGATTGATGGAAACTTTGGAAGCAATGTTACAATGAAATATCCTGGTGTGATTTTAGAAGGTGATAATTCTAAAACGGAAATTATCTCTGTTGCCCTTGCATCTTCAGGTCAGCACCAAGATGTTGGTGCCAATGTTATTCACAAGGGAAAAAGTACAACTTCAAATATTCATTCAAAAACAATTTGTAAAGATTTTAGTAAGGCTACTTTTCGTGGCTGGACCAAAATTGAAAATGGTGCAGAAAATGCCAAGTCAAGGTCTAAATGCGACACAATAATTTTAGGCGAAAATATTCAGGTAGATTCTTTTCCGGATGTTTTTGTGCAAGAAAATTCTGCAGACGTGGGGCATGAGGCCTCAATTTCTTATTTAGATGAGTTACAACTTCTTTATTTGACTTCGCGTGGAATTTCTTTGCAAAATGCCTCGGCTTTGCTTGTTAATGGTTTTTTTGATTCTTTTGTAAAAGAGCTTCCAATGGAATATGCAGTTGAAATTAATAGGCTTGTTGCTATGGAGATGGAGGATTCTATTGGATGAAGCTGTCTAAGATAGTTGTTAAATCAAACGAAGTTCTTAATTTGAATCTGGAAGTTTTTGAAAATACAGAATTTATTTTAGAGTTAGATTCAAATGCTGTTGTGGAAGGTAGAATTAATTTTGTTGGGATGGAAAATTTAAACTTTAAATTTATTTGCAAGGTGCTTGGCTTGAATGCCAAATTAGATTTGGTTGGCTTATATGATTTAAAAAAAAATGAATCCTTAAATGTTGATTTGATCCAGGTCCATAGCGCAAAGAATAGTAAAAGTTCTGTTATTTTTAAGGGGATATTGCAAGATCAAGCGCAGATTAAATTTAATGGCTGCATGGATGTTCAAAAAAACTGTTCTGGTTGTGAGTTAGTTCAATCAAATAAAAATTTGCTGGTTAATGGTGGAAAGGCTATTTGTTCGTGTCCTTCCATGAAAATTTTGACTAAAGATGTGAAATGTTCGCATTCGATTGAAATAGGCCAAATAGATGAAGAACAGCTTTTCTTTTTACAATGTCGAGGATTAAACGATGAAAAAGCAAATGATGTTTTAAAAAAATCTTTCTTATTTTAGATTTCTGGCATAGGGATGATCATATGGTAGGTAGTTGGGCGATAAAAGATTTGGCCTGTTGATTCCATTATTAGGTGCTCCATTTATTGGAATTACAACAACAGAAGAAGATTGTCGGCGGAATGAAGATTGTCTTCTAAAAGATGGTCGTCTGCTTCCTTCTGAATAACTATTTCTTGGGTAACTAGCAGATCTTTCATCTTTGAATGGAAAAGAATCAGATAGTGTTTCATCTGTACCATCGCTTGAGTTAATACGGATACCTCGATTTGGTGGAGGTGGTGTGTCTTCTTCATTTTCCTTAGGTATAAAAATAGCAAGGCCTGTTAAAACTACTATTATTAATAAAAGTGTTCCTGCCACAATTAATCGAGCTTGTTTACTTTTTTCTAAACTATTTATGTGGGCATATGCGCCATTTGGTAAATTGTATCCACCATCTTGATCGCCTACAATAATCATATCTTTTGCATTTTTAGATTTAAGTTTTTGTTTGGTTGTTGTTTCACCTCCTATGAGTTGGGGGAGTGATAGGAAGGTGATAATTAGTAATAATTTTTTCATAATTATATTCCTTCTTTAGATTATTTAAAAAATGTTACATAAAAATGGTATATAGATTCAAATGTTTTGTTATATTGATGGATTTTTTTCTTTCCATTAAACATTTTTATTGCATTTTTTTTAACTGAAATGTGATATTTTAGAGAAAACTATCAAAACAAGGAAAAAAAGATGAAAAATATCAAGGATCACTTTCCGATTTTTAAGAATAAAAAAAACTTTATATATTTAGATAGCGCAGCAACGTCACAAAAACCTCAAGTTGTTATTGATTCAATTGTTGATTTTTTTTCAAAATTTAATGCCAATATTCATAGGGGAATTCATGAGCTTGGAGAAGACGCCACAAGAATGTATGAAGCTTCTCGAGAAAAAGTGGCCAATTTTATTGGTTCGCCTAATTCGAAAAATATTGTTTTTACTAAAGGGGCAACAGAAGGAATTAATTTAGTTGCAAGTGCTTGGGGTGAACAGAATATTCAAAAGGGTGACGAAATTCTCCTTACTTATTTAGAGCACCATTCAAATTTGATTCCATGGCTTGAATTAGCTAAAAAGAAAGGGGCCTTTGTTAAATATGTTCCAATAAATGCAGATGGAACATTGGATATGTCTACATTAGGTTCTTTGGTAAGTTCAAAAACAAAATTAGTTGCTGTTACTCACATTTCAAATGCAATTGGAACAGAAGTAGCTATTCAAAAATTTGTTGAAGAGGCACATTCTGTTGGGGCAAAGATTCTAATTGATGCCTGTCAGTCAGTGCCGCATCAAAAATTGGATGTTGAAACTTTAGATTGTGATTTTTTAGTATTTTCCGGCCATAAGATGCTGGCTTCAACAGGAATTGGTGTTTTATATCTTAGTAATAGTGTTTTAAATGAAATGTCTCCTTATCAATATGGAGGGGGAATGGTGTGCTCAATTGAAAAGGATAAATTTATTTGGCAGGCAGCACCCCATAAATTTGAAGCAGGAACGCCGCCGATAGCAGAAGTGATATCTTTAGGAGCTGCTATTGATTTCCTTTCTCAATTTTTAAAAAATGATGTTTTGCGTGTTAATGAAGCTGGCCTTGTGAAGAGTTTGATTGAAGGGTTGCAGTCTATTGGGGGTATTAAGGTTTATGGTCCTATAGATGAATTAAAAAAAACCGGTCATTTAGTAAGTTTTTGCGTTGAAGGTATTCATGCACATGATGTGGCCGCTTATCTTAGTTCAAAAGGCATATCTGTGCGGGCCGGCAATCATTGTGCGCAGCCTTTGTTTAAAAAGTTAGAGCTAGAAGCTTCTGTTCGAGCCAGTTTTTATCTTTATAATACTCAAAAAGACGTTGATAGCTTGCTTAATGCTCTTAATTCTTTAAAAAAGGAGTTTTAAATGATTTTTAGCTATAAGTTTTGGCTGATTTTTATGCTGGTGGGGTGGGATTTTTCTTTGATGGCCTCAGAGAAACAAACACCGGAAGCTTCAGAAGAAGAAGAGTTTTCAGATCATTTTGCAATTTTTAACGATCATCAGTCGGTTTGTGTAAATGATAGAGAAAGGCTTTCTGCGTTAATAAGTGAAATGGCAAAGCTAGTAAAATTGTGTTTGCCTCTCGTTCCCAAAAACAAGCTGAAACAATGGAAGTTAAAATTAAATAATATGCGCAGACTTGTGACTGATGGTTATTTTTCGGATTTTAGCTTTGAATGTATAAGCAGGGAGCTTTTAAATTTAACATTAGAAATTGGTCTCTTTTTGGAAGGATTGCCTAAGTTGGGGCATGTTTTGGATGGAGATACTGATTTTAGGGTCGATTCAGTTGGAAGTTTGCCTGAATTGGAGCAAGTTGTGTTAAATGAGGATGGGACTCAAAGCATTGTATCCGATCCAGTTGGCTCTGAAAAATTGTCAAATTTTGATCTCAATAGTCAAAAAATAGCGGATTTAAGGAAAAAAATAGAAAAACTTTCAAATCGTAAAGTTGCTTGTAGATCAGTTAAATAAACAGTCTTGGGCTTAAAAACTTAATGTTTTTGCTGAGGGTTGTTGACATAAAGTTCTATTTGAAATACAATATTAGTAATCCTTTTTGGATTGGGGAATGTGGAGGTTTGGCTCAAAGACTTGATCTTGCGAGCCACTCCCTTTTTTTTTGTGTCATTTTTAGGTACTATTAACAAACTTGTTTTGTTGGGGTTAAGTTAAATTAAGTACTTACCCAATGAGGGCCTAGGTTAATTTCATGGCCTAAGTTTTTAATTTTAACCGGAGAGTGGCATGTTCTTAAAAAAATATTCTAAATTATTTATCGTTATCGGTCTGGTTGCGGCCTTAATAACTTTAAAATTGGTTATGCCATCCGAATGGTTTTCTATTGGATCTTTAAAGGCAAATTCTGGCTTTCTTCAACATTGGGTTAATCAGCATTATTTTTATTCCGTTTTGTGTTTTATATTCGCTTGTGCATTGATGGTTTATTCAACATTGCCGTTCATTGTTTTTTTGGCTGTAGCAGGAGGTTTCCTTTTTGGGGCTGTTCCTGGATATATTTATTCAAACATTGGCGGAACTTTGGGTGCAAGTTTTTCGTTTCTTACATTTAGATATTTGGTTAGCGAGGCTATGCGTATAAAGTACAAAAATAAATTGGCTTGGCTTAGCAAACAATTTGAATCTAAAGGTGTTTTTTATCTTGTATTTTTGAATGTTATTACCATTACGCCATTTTTCTTGGTTAATTTTTTATCTGCGCTTTCTAAAATATCTTTATGGAATTTTGTTTGGGCAACCGCTGTTGGTATGACGCCAAGTTTGTTGCTTTATAGTTTTGCAGGTAAACAATTACATAATATTAATAATTTTTCAGATATTTTTTCATTACAAATGATTTTAATTTTAGCTTTTTTGGGATTGATTTGTTTAATTCCAATTTTTTGGAAACAAGATTCGGAATCAAAAAATTAGTGTTTTTAGTTTTGTTGTTAATTTATTAAGTGTCTCTTTGAGTTGTTTTAACTTTTCTTGAAGAACATTTAGTTCATTGGACTTAATATCAACTGTTTGTATACCAATTGCATTTTCTACTTTATTAATCCACTCTTTGGTGGTTTCATCACTATCTTTTTTTAGTTTATTTAGTATTTCAATAAGGGAATGTTCTGAATTTGGGGTGGTGAGGTTATCTATTTTTATGGTTTCATTGTTTTGATTAAGCAGCAAATTGTACGTAACAATAGATTCATCTTTATAGCTTCCAAATAACCAAAATGAAGCATCAGTTTCTTTGTTTTTTAAAATAAATTGTGCATTGTCAGGAGACATTAATCCATCGGGTTGTCCATGGATAAAAACATTTGTCCCTTTAAGGGTGTCGGATGCTATATCAAGGGGCTTAATATTTTTGATTTCGAATATTCCCATGTTGACGTTTTGGCTCCAGTTACCAAAGTTTTCTTGTTTATTAAGAATATATTTGGCCACCCATGGGTGAAATCTGATGTTTAGATGGTTTGTGTATGGCATAAGTGGTGTGTAAATTAAAAAGAAACATTTGGTCTTTTCAGTGATTGAATTTGTTAGGCTGGAAGGTGAAATTAGCTTTGCTATTTCCGGTGAAATTTCGATTATGATTTTAACGTTGTAACCTGGGAACTGGTTATATTCAACTAATGCTGGCAATCCCCATGTTGTGCTTATCATATTATTTTCAAGAGAAATGTTTTTAAATTTGTCTTTTTTACTAAAAGAAAACACAAATTGATCATTATTTAGCTTTTCTTTTGTTGTGTGCCATTCAGAAGAATAGATTAAACTTGAGCTTAAAATCCCTATTAACAATAGAATGACTTTCATTACTTCTCCTTTTTTTGAGTTTTATGATTAGTTTTTTTTAAAATCCGGATTTTTTTACTCTGTTGCTACTTGTTCTTGATCGGCTTTGGCCGGGTTTGCTTGAACCGGGTCTTTCTGATCTAGATCTGTTTGATCTAGGTTTAGAATCTGAATCTCTTGATTCTGAGTATCTTGAAGCAGGTCTATCTGACCTAAATTCTGATGATCTGTTTTCAGAAGATCTTGAATCTGAATCGCCTGAATCTGAATATCTAGGTTTTCTGAATTCTGAATCGCCGGATTCAAATCTATCTGATCTAGGTTTTCTAAAATCTGGTCTACTTGATCCGTATCTTGAAGCAGGTCTATCTGACCTATTTCTTCTGTAATCAGGTTTTCTCTTGAATCTGAATCGCCTGAATCTGAATATCTAGGCTTTCTGTATTCTGAATCATTTGATTCAAATCTATCTGATCTAGATTTTCTAAAATCTGGTCTGCTTGATCCGTACCTTGAAGCAGGTCTATCTGACCTATTTCTTCTGTAATCAGGTTTTCTAAATTCTGAAGATTTTAACCGCGAAGGTTTTGAATCTGAGTCTCTTGAACCAAAATCACTAAAGTCCGGAAGGTCAGTTTCTATATAGTTTTCTTCATTTTGTCCTGTGGCTTTTATCCACTTCTTTTCATTTAGTTCTTGATCTTTTAGATATTCTTGTTGATTGCGCTTAGGTTTATTAAAACTGCCTGGTTTTGTAGAACAACAACCCGAAGAACAATTTTGAAGTTTTGTTTCTTTGGTTGTTTCATTTCTGCGTTCTAGTTCTAACTTGGCTTTTTTTGCTTTAATAATATTAGAAATCTTTTTAGGGATTGGTGTTTCTTTACTTGCGTAGCTTTGCTTTTTCAATTCGTCGACCTCTTGTCCAGTTAATCTTCTCCATTTGCCCACTTCTAAATCCTGTGTTTTTAAAAACGCATATTGAGTGCGTTCTAATTTATCTACAAAGTATCCAAAATGTTCAAACATTCTTCTTACAATTCTGTTTCTTCCGCTGTGCAGTTCAACTAATACGTGGGAACTTGGGGCATGGCCTAAAAGTTTAATGTTATCGGGTTTAATTGGTCCATCAACTAATACAACGCCTTTTTTGAATTCTTGGAGGTGAGATTCTTCTAATGGCTTATGTAAAGTTGCGATATAAACTTTTTTAATGTTGTATTTTGGGTGTGCCAGCCTTTGAGTTAATTCACCATCATTGGTCATGATTATTAGGCCAGTCGTATCCATATCTAGTCGACCAACAGGGTATATTCGTTCTTTGGTCGCCCCTTCAACTAGATCGGTAACGTTTTTTCGGCCAGTTTCATCATTCAACGTGCATAAGTAACCTTTTGGTTTGTTGAGCAGGATATAAACTTTTTTGCTGTTTTTAATAAGTTTATTGTTATATTTAACAGCATCTTTTTCTATTATTCTGTGAGCCGGATTTGTGATTTTTTGCCCATTAACTGTGACTAAGCCTTCTTTGATGAACTTTTCAGCGTTTCTTCTGGAACAGATGCCTGCATCGGCTAGAAATTTATTCAGGGCGACGCCTTTTTCGCCCTGATTGATATTATTTGAATTCATGTGTTTCTTTAGCTTTTTTGAAGTGATGTCAATTTTAACAGTGTTAAGTATACAGCTTTTTTGAGCTTTATCTACAAACTTAATCTTGTATCTTCATTTTATAATATTTTTATAGATCGCCTGTTGCCTCTGTGTTTAAAGTTTCTAAGGATGGAAGATCAGAATTCTTGGGTTTGAACGCTGTAGGCCTTTGGGGTGCCTCTTTGCTTTGGATCTTTGTTAATATATCTAATATTCTGTCATTTTGTGCCTGAGTTTCTTCTAGTTTGTTTAATGTGGCTTGAGCTATTATGTCACGCTCCCTTTGATTCAATCTTTCTTTTATTTTTTTAATCATATCTCTGGGTTGCTGAGCTATTTTATGGGCGCCTACAGCAACACCTATTGTTGCCGCAATAATTGCAGGAAGACTAGTAGCTGCAATTATTGGGATGCAAAAACGATTTGGCTGTGAAATTTTAGTATAAAGTTTAGGTAGAAGTTTTTCAGATTCTCCCAAGCATATAATTTGTGCAATCATTGTATCTTCTTTAAAAAAAGTAAAAAAACAATTGTTGGAATCTTTTTTACATGTTAGATCGGTTGAATCAGAATTATTTAAACTGTCGGCTATATCCATTAGATTTATATGTTCATTTTGTTTTAAAATTATTATTATGCCTGAATCATCGTTATATATTAAACAGAGCCCATTTTCATCAAGTTTGTGGAGCATTGGTGTGCTAATGTCCCCTTTTTTGTGTCTTGTGGGTAAATATTCAGGATCATTATCCATTGCGGCAGGCATATTAGGTGTTTGGGGCCAACTTTGTAAACTTTTTACGCGTTTAATTGTTGTTGGGCTTCCTGGTACATTATCCATTGCCCAATGGGCAGGATTTGGTGTTTCGGGTTCTGACATGCTTTGACTTCCGGGTGAACTTGGTGGTGTTTTTTCGGTATCGTGTAAACTTGCGGATAAATTTATGGTTGTCATGACTAAATAAGCAAGCAGTAATATTTTTTTCATAAGTTACTCCTTATTTGGGGTTGAAATATTTAATTTTCTTAAATTTAAAATGTTTAATATTTCTGAAATTTTGAATTGGGATTCCTTTGTAATGCCTCGCCATGTACAGATTTCTATAAGAACCGCAATTAAGGTATTTTCTGTTGTAATTTGTTCTGTGGTGTTTTTATAAAGCATATCGATTATTGCGTTTAAGGCTTTGTCAGGACTAGTTTTTTGGCTGATGGATCGATATAATTGCATTTCTTCGCAACAGTGCAATGTTAATCCTGTTGTTATTGCGTATATTAGAGTAGTCATTTTTAATATTTTTGTTTTATTCATTTTGTTCTCTTTCCCCTTAGATTTTAAATTAAAACTTGTTGCATGTTATTTGATTTATTGCTGTTAAGTCTATAATTTGAATAATAGATTGATTTAAGCCTTTTAAAGTAAGGGGAATGCATGTATAAACAAGAACTTTTAGATCACTATAAAAATCCACAAAATTATGGGAGTTTAAAATCACCCGATTTTATAGTTGAAAATGTAAATCCATCTTGCGGTGATGAGGTAAAAATTGAGGCTAAAATTATAAATGATGTTTTGCATGACATTAAATTTTCAGGTCGAGGTTGTGTAATCAGTCAAGCGGCGGCATCTATGCTAACTGAGCAAGTTAAAGGTAAAAATACGCAAGAAATTTTAGATCTTGACATCGACTTTGTGCGTAATTTAATTGATCTTGATTTGGGGCCAACGAGAATGCGTTGTGCAATGCTGGCGCTTGAAGCTTTAAAAAAGGGTTTAACAGATTATTTGGGTTCTAGCTCAAAATAAAAAAGGTAGTAATGTTAAATCATTTAAAAACTCTAAAAGAGCTTGAGCGAGTTTCTGATAAATTGTTTCCAGATGTTTCAGGCGAAATAAATTTAGCCAAGGAGCTTTGGAATGAAATTTCAAATGATCCTACGTTTATTCATCAAGCACGCGCTGCAAAATCACCTTGGAATATACCATATTGGCAAGGAGGACTTTCAGATAAATTCGTGGTTGATTCATTGCAAAAATATAAAGTATTAGCTGTCGATGGTTCTCAAATATATCCTGACCGTCATCAGGGTGTTGCTTGTTATTTAATAAACGTGGGAATCGTTTTTCTAGATTATTTTTCGGGATTAAGTTCTGTGAAATTAGATTCAGAGCCATTTGTTTTTGTGGCAGGAGATGGTTTAATTTCTGAGTTTGAATTTTCGATGGATCTTGTAAATTGTCATCGTCAAGAATTTGAATTTAAATTTGGATGCGATTTTTGTAAAAAAATGGAAATAATAGATTTTCCATTTTTGTTTTTATTTGATGGTTCATTAATTTTTTGGCATTTGGATTCTAAAGAACATAAGATTAAAGAATATTTCTTAAGTAGTTATTTAAATAAATTAGAAAAATTGTATGAAAAAAAGATTTTAAATGCTGGATATATTAGTTTTCCCAAAAGTAAAGATTTGGTTAATTTATTACGCTTGAAAGTGTGTAATTTTCAGCCGAATGTTAATGATAATTATCATGTTTTTGATCGTATGACGGATGCTGTGATTATAAAATTTTTTTTACCGCCATTTAAACGTTCGATTGTTTTCCAAAATAATTCAAAAATATCGGAAGAATATCCAGATCATTTGCGTCCATATTTTTTTTATTTGAATGTGGAAGAAGAAATAGCTCGTATAGAAATTCCAAAGTGGATAGCAGATGATTTGCAATTGGTTGATCAGGTTGCAAAAATTGTCGTTGATCAAGTAAAAAAGGGTGATGGTTACCCAATTTCTATTGCCGAATCTCATGAACAGGCAGTTGTAAAGAGTCAAGATCGTAATTTTTTTTATGATATGATTTTTAAACAAGGAATAAAGCAAGATCGAATGTTTGTGGGTTCAAGAAAAAGTTTTCGCAAAAAAAATGCCGGATTTTAATTCCGGCATTTTTTTAATTTGATTTTTAGTCACGGTCCCAAAAGCGAGTTGCTTCATTGGTTGGTTTATTGGTTAGCTTATTTTCTTCAAATGATCCTGCGGGTGTTGATTCCTGACTAGATTCTGGACTTTTGACATTATTATTTTTAGCCCAATCCTTTCCATGAAGTAATACTGCCAATTGAGAAGATATAGATTGTGTTGGTATTGTTATGGGATAAACTTTTGAAGTTTCAGGTTGTCCGCTTTGTTTTTCAGATCCAAATATAAATTGAGAAAAATTTAAGCTGAAAAAAGTTATTAATAAAAATTTGTTCATAAAACCCTTTAAATTGTTTTTGTTTTGTTTAAATGTTTGGGTTGGAGGTTAAACATTTCTGTATTTTTGTCAATTCGCTTTTGCTTTAGCCTAAAAACTTTTTAAAAAAACCCATGATGCTTCCGCCATCATTTTCAACCTTAGTTCCGATTAAATCGGAATATTTTTTTATGGCTTCTTTTGCTTCAGGTGTTAATTTTTTTGGGATATCACATTCTGTGATTACAACTAAATTTCCTTTTACATTTATGTTGCGTAAGCTTGTAAAGCCCTTGTCTTTTATGATAATTCGTTCCCCAACAGGACAACCTTTTGGAATTTTGATTGTTTCTTTGCTTTCATCGATATTTTCAATTTCTATGTTAGAACCTAAAACTAATTGAGGGTATGTTAGAAGAACTTTGCATTCAATATCATTACCAACACGTTTGAATTTTGGGTTTTCAAGGATTTGAACTTTTAAATATAAGTCGCCAGTTTTGCCTCCAAATATTCCAGCATCGCCTTTGCCAGGTATTTTTAAATCAACACCGTCAACAATGCCTTTTGGAATATTTACAGTAAACTTTTCAAATTTTTGAATTCTAGTTTGGCCATGACATTTGCCGCATGGATTTGGTATAAAAAACCCTTGGCCATTACAAGATCCACAAGTTTGACTAAATGCAAAGAATCCTTGGCTTTTATGGATTTGGCCAGTTCCTTCGCAAGTTGTACATTCTTGAATGCTTGAGCCTTTGGCTGTTCCTTTACCTAAACACTCGTTACATTCCACAAAATGGGTGTATCCAATTTCTTTTTTTGTACCTAAAAAGGATTCTTTTAGTGAAATTTGGATATCTTTTGCTAAATCATGTCCTTGTTTTGGAGTTGGTGCTCCTTTTTTACGACGAGTTTTTTTTACCCCACCGCCAAAAATATCTCCAAAAATATCTCCAAAATTTTCAAAAATATCATCCATGTTCATGCCTTGAGCATTAAAGCCACCAAAGCCTCCATTTCCACCGCCAAAACCTTGTGCTCCAGCATGACCGAATTGGTCGTAATTTTTACGTTTTTGTTGATCAGAAAGAATTTCATAGGCTTCTGCAGCCTCTTTAAATTTTTCTTCTGCAGTATTATCTCCAGGATTTTTATCTGGGTGATATTTTATAGCAAGTTTTCTGTAAGCTTTTTTGATTTCATCTTGGGTTGCCGTTTTTGAGACACCTAAGATGTCATAATAATCTCTCTTATTCATACATCTTCTTTGTTTTTAAAATTAATCTATTTTGGGAAATTCGCTTTAATATGTTGTTTAGTATAGCATGTTTTTCTGGGTGAAGTAAGTTTTTATGTTTTTGTTGAATTGCTTCCATTGATGCCCCTTTTGGATAATGTTTTTTTATATTGAGCTTTGAAATGGCAAAAAACAGAGGGCGCGGGCTTGTAGAGCCTTAAAGATGCCTTTTTAGTTGAGCTGTTGATTTAAATTTTGCTTGTGTTAATATGTCTATATGTATTTTTTTAGTCTAAATATTATTTAATTAAATGGAGAAAATCTATGTTAAAGAAAGTTCTTTTTTCGATGCTTGTTTTGGGTGTTTTGAACTTAAATGGCTCCTTAAGAGAGCCAGGCAGACGTGTAGCTGGTCCAGGCCAATTTGTGGCCAGGCCAGGCAGATCTGCGGCTTTGGCGGCAAAGGTATTAAGGCGTGGTCCTAATCCTTTGCATAACCAAGCTCCAAGACAACATCAGCCCGCACCAGTTGTTGTAAACAATGCAAAGAAAAAGTTGTCTTTTCAAGAAGTGGAACCGCTTCGTGAAAATAATCAAATCATGAATCAAGCACTTCTTGTTGAATCTGATTCTATTAAAGTTACTCGTGCAAGTTTTAATGTAACGCCTTCCACAAGTATTGATTTGAAAATAGATCAAAGTTTCAATTTAGAATTAGCTGAAGAACTAGAAGAATATGCAACATTATTATTCAATGCATTTAAAAGTCGAAAATTAGAACCGGATGAGTTAGTTAATTTTGAAAAAAAACACCCAGTCGTTCAATTATTCAAGAATGGCTATGATGTAAATAAGATTTGCGATTTTTATAATTTTAGTCCTAAGAGCGATATTTTAGCTAGGTTTTATATGGCTCATTTTAAAGCGATGTGCCGCACCATAGAGCAGGTTGATCCTCGACTTACATTTGAATTGGCTTATTTGTTTACTTTGAGGGCCAGAGCTGAACTTGTTCTTAAGATTGCAAATTTGCTTAAATGCAGGATTGCTTAAATAATTTTTGATATTTAAGTTTAGAAGAGGCTGCCGAATTGGCAGCCTCTTTTTTGTCACATTAATTCTTTTAATTTATTGCAATTTGCGCTTGAATGCCTTAAATCGCCAGGTCTATCTATACCCGTTTTAATTGTTCCTGTAAAATGTGGAAAATCTTTTTTTAATGTGTCGATTAATTCAAGGAGGGTTATGCTTTTGCCCGTGGCCACGTTAAAGATTTCACCACCCATTTTTTCTTTAGGTAGCATCGCTGCTTTTAAGTTTGCTTCTACAACTTGTTCTACAGGAATAAAATCTCTTGTTTGCAGGCCATCTCCAAAAATGTTGATGTCTTGATTATTGATCATGCAATCTTTGAATTTGGCAACAACAGCTGCATAAGAACCCTTTGGATTTTGATTTGGGCCAAAAACATTAAAGTATCGTAAGCAAACAGTCTTTAAATTAGTATTGATCGCAAATTGTTTACATAAAATTTCACCAATTAACTTTGAAGCCCCATATGGAGATTCCGGATTAGGCATCATATTTTCATGACAGGCTTCGGTTTGTTTGCCATAAACAGCTGAAGATGAAGAGAATATAAAACTTTCAACACCGGTCAAATTTGCGGCCTCTAATAGATTAAATGTTCCATCGACGTTGTTCTCATGGCATTCTCTTGGTTTTTCAACTGATTCGGGGACAGAAACTAGAGCTGCCAAATGGAAAATGACATGTTTGTTTTGAGCCGCTTGCAGACAAGTTTTTTTGCAGCGTACATCGCCTTTGATAAATTCAATTTTGTCTTGTATTTCTTTTAAATTATTTAAGTTTCCTGAAGAAAGATTGTCTAAAACAGTAACCTTTGCATCAAGAGAGACTAATTTTTTGCAAATTGTAGAGCCAATAAATCCAGCCCCACCTGAAACCAATATCGATTTATTTTTATAAAATTTGTTCATTATGCCTCTTTTTTTGCAGGTTGTTTGAAAGTTGAAAGATTAATTTACTTGTTGATTCTCTTCCATCTAGAATTGCTTCTTGCATGCTTGAATATTTCCAGGCACCGTATCGGCCAGTAGAAATGATATTTTGTGTTTCTAGAGTTGAAAGGATTTTTTCAAGATTGTTATCTCGCCATTCATCATAAATAACGTAAGCGTGTTTTAATGTGAGAATGTTTTCTGTTGTTATTTCGTGATTATTTATCTTAAGAGTTTTTTTTATGGAATCCAAAGCTGTTGTTAATTGTTCTTTTTGAAAGTCTGTGTTTTTATTTAAAAAGGAGATTTCTCCATACATTGAACTACAATTTTTTGGTGCCATTGAGTCTGAAAAATTATGTGGAAAACCTGCGCGATAAAATGGGTATTTAATTTCTGGATAGTAAATCCAATGTTTTTCAGAAAGATTTGGATGATTCACACCTATATTAAAATTTAAGACGGTGTTGCATAAAAGTTTATTTGCAGCTTTAACAAGTTCTTTATTTTGAGTTTGTTTTAAAAAAATGTCTAAAGGTATTGTTGAAATTGTTTTGTTAAAGCTTTCTACATGACCATTTTTAAATGTGATTTTTTTGTTTTTAAGATCAATTGTCTTTGATTCAAAATTTGTTTGAATTGGATTTCTTAGTTTGCTGGATATTTTTTTTATTAAAAAATTAATTCCACCTGCTTTGGGGTAATGGAATTTGCAATTATATCCAATTTCTTGATCTATCGGTTTTTTAATTGATCCTGTAATTATGTCTTCTAAACTTGTGCTTGGAACAAATCTCCCTGTCCAGGAAGCAGATAGTTTTTCTACATCAAAATCAAATATTTTGCTTTGATATGGAAAGAAAAAGTGTTTAGCAAAACCTGCACCAAAATTATTCATAACCCAATCAACAAATGTTTTAGTTTCTGTATTTTGAGGATTCTTTTGAATAAAGCCTTTGATGCATTCAACTATTGTTTGTGTTGGCAATCCATAAAGGTTTATTTGATAAGGGTAAGGAGTATAAGTTTCTTGGGAGTATATCCAGGATTTTCGACTTAAATGGTTGAATTGATCAAGTCCAAAAATATCGTTGGAAAATTCTGTGAAATATTCATCATTAATATGTAATAAATGACCTGTGTAATCAAATGTAAATCCATCTTGTGTAATAGACCTACAGAGGCCACCGGGTTCATTTTCTTTTTCAAATATTTTGTAATCAAAAAAACCTTGTTTTTCTAGATGATAGGCTGCAGAAAGTCCAGTAAGGCCTGCCCCTAGAATTACTATCTCTGCCATGATTGCTCCTTTTTAATCAAAAAGATCATTGAGTCAATCATTTATAATTTGGTTTATAACAAATGTCTATACTAGAGTGTTTTGAATATTATTATTTAACAAAAGATTGTCTGTGCATTATTAATTTTGAATTTTTTAAAAATTACATTCTTTTTTTATGATCTGTATTATTTTCAGAAGGTTTAAATAAATTTTTGTTTGCATTTCGCCTGGTTGTTGTATTTGTTTTTCAGCTTCATCAAAAAAATGTCTTATATCTTTTACTTTCTCTTCTGTTAAGTCTTTAGTTCTTTCGGGCGATAAATTGATCATGGTTTGCAGAATTTTTTCTTCCAATTCATCATTAACTTTTAGCGATTTCTTTTGTTGGGCATCTATAATTAATATTTCTAGCATTAATTGTTGGCATTCAGGTGAATGTTCGCAGTATTTTTGTATAACTGGGTCCAGTAAGTTTAAAGTTTTTACATATTTTATATAATTTTTATAATCAGGAAACGCAAAAATAAGACTTTTTATTGTTTTTTCATACATAAGAAGGTCTTTTTTGGTTATAGAAGGTGTTTGAGGTTGTTCTTCAATTAATTCTGTTAAATTGGATTGTTGAGGTTTCTTTTTTTTATTCTGTTTTTTTCTTTTTTTATGTTTTTGTTTTTCATCTTGATTTTTTTCAACATTGGTTTTTGGTTCTATTGAATCGTTTGTAGGATTTATGGTTATTTCATCTTCATCAAAAAAATTATTTAGATCTTGTGTTTTATATGAATCATATGAATTCGGTGCTGATTCTGTTTCATCATCGAAATCAAAACCACCTAAATCTTCTATGTATGGAGTGTAAAAGGCTTCACGTACATCATTTGTATAATTCAGTGTTGAGATAGATATCAGTAGAAGCAATTGAGCTATGTCTTTTTTAATAATTGGAATATTCACTGTTTTCCTTTGAACAATATTTTTATTAAATGTCGTATTTTTTTATTAAAAAAATAATCTTTTTAAGCAAAAAGTAAAGACAAGGTTTGTCTTTTGGTTTTAAAAGTATTTGAGTGGTTGATGGTTTAGGTGTTTATAGTTAAAAGTACTGACCTTGAAGGGTTATCTAGTTGTGTAGCTCGAATTGATGTTTGCTAATTTTGTTATTAGACGTAATGAAGCGAAAATATTTTTCACTTTGTTTATTTTATTTGTTTGTGATTTTTATATTAAATTTATTGTTCGATAATATTTTTAAACTTGTATTGGTCAAGATTTGCGTTAGTTGGATCCAACGTAAAATTGGGGTTTGCCCATTCCTTCTGGCATATTAATTTTAATTGGCATATCAAGTACGAATTGCTCTTTGTTTAAATGTTCTGGAACGGGTGGGAACGGTCCAGCCTTACTTAAGATTTTATGAACTAATATCTCAAGGTTGTATGGGCTAATCCGTGGTGAAATTGAACATTCAGAAATTGTCCCATTTTTATTAATAACAAGGTGAAGAACAATAATTTGATCAACTTCTTTTTCTAATAAAATTTGTTCGCTATATATTTTGCAGGAATTTTGCAAATACCAATTTATTTTTTGAAGGTAACTGGCCATCTTGATTTGTGCTAGATCTGCAAATGGGTTTGCGGCTTCTTTTATGCGATCTTTTGTTCGATCGTCAAGATAGTTTAAAAAACCCGTAGCGATATCAGGCAAAGTTATTGGTGATGCATTTTTTTTGCCAGATCCATCTTGTTTAATTTTAGGTAATCTCATCGCTATTGATTCTTTTGGACGAGGCTTTGGTTTGGGTTTAGATATTACTTTTTGCGGCAGTGTTTTTTCTGTTTGATCGGTAGGTTGCTCTATGGTTGTTTTTGGTTCATTTTTTGTTGCTTTAACTGGTTCAGGTTCTTGATTTTGCTCAGTTTTTGATTCAACGTCGTTGGTTTTTAAATCCTTGGATTTTTTTAATTCATCTTTTTTAGTGTCAAATTTTTCTTTTGGGTTTGTTTGTTCTATTTGTCTTGTAGTTTCTTTAATTTCTTCAGCCGTGTGTTTTTGGGTTGATTTTTGAGGTTTTTCTGCAGAGATATTTAGTTCTGGTTGGGTTTTTTCGCCGTCTTCTTTTTTAAATTCAGGTATATCTTGATAATTTTCAGTTGTTCCATGTTGGGAAGATAGGTCATATTGGGGTAATTCTTTAATTTGTATTATTTGATATTCTTTTTGCGCAGCTAATTTTTCTTGTTCAAGAGCTCTTTCCTTGCGTTTTTCATCGTTTAAAATTGAAAAAAGTAAAAAAAGAGCTAAAAGGAGAATGTGCAATAGTATCGAAATCTCGATATATTGCAGTAATTTTTGATCGTTTTGTTCTTGAATTTGATTCATTTGGGCTCCTGGATTTTATTCAAGAATAAACTATCTGGATTAAAAGAGTAAATTGTTTTATTCGAATAGTTCTAGATTTACGGATCAATCAGTATGTAGTTAGTCTAAAACAGATCAATTTAGATAGGTGATTGGTTTAGATTCTTGATAGAATGAGCTTTCGGAAGCCCTTTGACAGTTTTTTAATATATTGTAAACTTAATGTTAAGTATTCGGAAAAAAGCTAAATAAGCTAGTTTGAAGGGTGAAAATTGAAGAAAAAGAATAAGTCTAGAGTTTGGACGGCTGTTTTGACAGGTGTTTCGATAGTTTTTGTTTTTGTTCTTACTATAAATTATAAGCCTGTTAAACGATCAGCATCAAGCATGATAGAAAAAAAATAATAAATTGTAAAAATTAAAAAGCCTCTTGTTTTGCAAGAGGCTTTTTAATGTGTTTTTTTAACTTAATTTTTTGTTTTTGCCATATCTTCATATAAGGAGTGAAGAGATTTGTGTAAATTTTTTAGATTGTCTCTTGTTTCTAATGTGTCTTCAATTTTATTTTTTATAGCGTTTGTTTGAGGCCTTTGTTTTTTAAGATCGCGAATTTGATCGGCCATATTGTCGATTTCTGTATCGATCTTGGACATATCTTGTTTTACATCCGATTGAGTTTTATATTCATCAATACTTCTTGCTAAATTTAATTTTCGTGTATTTTCATTATTTAATTTATTTTTGATTGATTTCATTTCTTGTTCAAAACATTCTCGTTTAAGAATTTTGTTTGGCGCATCTTTACATTTACCAAGCCAGACGGCGTTTATTTTAAACGTTGTTGAAAAAATAAAAGTTATAATAAATAACTTTGTTAGGATCTTTTTCATATTGCCTCCATTTGTATGAAAAAACTATAAATTAGTTTCTATAAAGATTCTAACAATATACGTTAAGTTTGGGCAAGGTTTTGTTGGTAGTCGCACTTCTTTTGTTGTTTAGGCTTAGTTTTTGTATTTTTATTTTATGGTTTTATGTAGCTCATAATTAAATTAGCCATCATTTTATTTTGTGTTTTCTTGTTTGCATATTCGGCATAAGGATGCATGAGTTCTTGGAAGGTCTCGGCTGAAACTTCCGTCTTTAATCGATCAAGAAAATTCTTCATTAGTTCTAAATTGTTTTTGTTGATCCAATCTTCAATTATTGCATCTGCAGAAAAGGCTTTGTCTTCAGCTTGTTGTATAAAGAAAAAAACAACAGGTTTGGTAATATCATCTATGGAGGGCTGTACTGGTGTTGTTGGTAGTTCAGATGCATTCGATATATTGATAAATATGATACTTGTTAAAAAAAAAATTGGTAGATATTGCTTCATGATCTCTCCTTATAAAAGATGGAAAAAAAAGGGTGGAACAAATCCACCCTAATATTATTTCTATATAAAATTAACGTTTTACGAATTGGAACTTGCGACGTGCGCCTTTTTGTCCAGGTTTTTTACGTTCTTTTAATCTTGAATCAACTGTTAATAAGCCTGCCTTTTTAAATATAGGCTTGGTTGCTTCATCTAATTTTACCATTGCTCTTGCGATTGCTAGTTTAACAGCATCTGCTTGGGCGCATGGACCACTTCCTTGAACATCAACGGAGATGTCGTAGTGAGCCATTTGAGGGTAAACACGAATTGGAGCGGTTGCAGTAAGTCTGTTTTCTGCTGTGTCGAAGTAAACTTCAAAAGCTCTTTCGTTAACCACGATGTTGCCAGAACCAGGTCTTAGCCAAACACGAGCCACGGAGCTCTTTCTACGGCCAACGCCATGAGCAAGAGGGGCATTTTTTTTGACTGATTTTGGTTGAGCGACTTTTTTTACTGAAACTGGTTTTGATTCAGTTTTAGGAGCCAAAGGCTTTACTGTGGAAGGCTTGGTTGTTGCAGCTGCTGTTGCCTTAGGTGCGGTAGATTCTTTTGTCTTTGTTGCAGCGGGTTTGGTTGTTTTTTTAATGACCATATTCCTTAAATATCCCTTATTATTGGATAGAAAATATAATAACGCTATTTGGAATCTTACATGTTTAATAAAAAAAGTCAAAAACAGGTTTAAATTTGGAGCCGATGATCGGATTTGAACCGACGGCCTACTGATTACGAATCAGTTGCTCTACCGCTGAGCTACATCGGCTAAAAGTTTTTAAGCTGTTTGACTTTCTTCATATATTTCCTGGCAAGAAATGCATCTGGAAGCATCTGGGTAAGATTCTAGACGTTTTGTAGAAATTTCCATTCCGCAATCTTCGCAGACACCGTATGAGCCATTTTGTACCATTTCAAGAGCTTTAATTAATCTATTATATTCTTCTACATCGCTATCTTGTAGTGAGCTTCTTAGTGTTTCTGATGTGGATGAAGAAATTTGATCGCCAAGGTCTTGAACTTGTCCATCGTTTACTTTTTGATGGTACAGTTCGGTTAATTCTGCCTCTAATTGTGTTTTTCTCGCAAGAAGTTTTGCTTGCGCCAATTCCAGTTTTTTTGCTTCTTTTGTCATTTCCTATTCCCAGTTTATCCTTTTTTTGCTCTTCTTAATTTAAAAAAGAGCTTTAATAAATTTAACGATTCTTCACTACATAAACCTTCTTTGATTTCAAGAGCATCCCTTTTGTATATCCGAAAGGGTTCTGGCTTGTCAAGGTGATAACCAAAGAGCGGTGACTTTGTACCATAAATAAGTTTGCTTATTCGACTCATCATTATTAGGTGCATACACATAGCACATGGTTCTAGTGTTACATAGAGTGTGCAGTTGTCTAGGCGCCAATCGCCGAGTTTTTTACAAGCCTTTTTTATGGCAAGAATTTCAGCATGATAGCATTGACAATTTTTTCTTTCAACTTGATTATGTGCACGTGCAATAATTTTATTATCTGGGCCTAAAATTATTGCGCCAATAGGTACTTCATTTTTTGTGAATGCAACCTCTGCTTGAGCTAATGCTTTTTGCATAAAACAAATGTCTTGTTTGTCAAAATCTTTTTCTGTATTATCAACCATAGTTTCTTTATTTTAAATAGGTGAGTTTCTGCAGGAGAAACATTTAGTAAAGTTTGGAAAATCTAACTTTGTACTATAGAATATAGAGTAACAAGTTTGAAAAAATATCCAAATTTGATGTCTTGCAAAACTTATTTTTTAACTTTCTTTTGGAGTAGATATGGCAGAAAAACCTAAACCTACCAATATTAATGAGGCAGAATATGGCGCCAAATCGATTAAGGTTATCGAGGGGTTAGAGGCGGTTCGTAAGCGACCTGCCATGTACATTGGTTCAACAGGGCCCGTTGGCTTGCATCATTTAGTTTATGAAGTTGTGGATAACTCGGTTGACGAAGCTTTGGCTGGTCACTGTGATAAAATTAATATTGAGCTTCATGAAGATGGATCTTGTTCTGTGGAAGATAATGGTCGTGGTATCCCCGTTGATATTCACCCAACAGAAAAAGTTTCTGCGGCTCAGGTTGTTATGACCAAGTTGCATGCTGGTGGTAAATTTGATAAAGATTCATATAAATTTTCTGGTGGATTGCACGGCGTTGGTATTTCTGTTGTGAATGCTCTTTCGGTAAAATTACATCTTGAAGTTTATAAGGATGGTAAAATCTACTCTCAAGATTATGAGCGTGGAAAACCGCTTAAAGAGATTGAAGTCACAGGAGAGACAGATAAGCGTGGAACATATGTTCGTTTTACTCCAGATCCAAAAATTTTCGAAGAAACAACTGAATTTAGTTTTGATACCTTGTCGGCCAGGCTTCGTGAATTGGCTTTTTTGAATAAAAAGTTAAGAATCACAATTAAAGATGAAGCAACAAATAAAAAACATGATTTTTATTTTGAAGGTGGAGTTGTTTCTTTTGTTGAGTATGTAAACAATAAAAAATTACCTTTATTTCCAGACGTTATTCATGGAGAAAAAGAAGAAGGTGATTATGTTATGGAAGTTGCTTTGCAATATAACGATGGTTATGGCGAACAACTTTTTTCATTCGTAAATAACATTAATACCAGTGAAGGTGGTACTCACGTTACTGGTTTTAAATCAGCTTTAACAAAGGTTTGTAATAAAAAAGGTATTGAGCTTGGTGTTTTTAAAAAGGGTGAACCGCTTTCTTCTGAAGATGTCAGAGAAGGTCTTGTTTGCGTAATTAACATTAAAGTTCCAGAACCTCAATTTGAAGGGCAAACAAAAACTAAGCTTGGTAATAATGATGTCAAAGGCATTGTTGATTCTTGGGCGTTTGCATTTTTAGATTCTTATTTTGAAGAAAATCCTAGTGTTGCCAAAAAAATACTTCAAAAAGCAGAAATTGCAAAAAGGGCTAGGGAGGCCGCAAAAAGAGCTCGGGAGCTTACAAGAAGAAAGACCGTTTTAGAATCAGCTATTTTACCAGGTAAATTGGCTGATTGTTCAGATGAAAATCCAGTAAATACAGAGTTATTTATAGTAGAGGGTGATTCTGCAGGTGGTACAGCAAAACAAGGACGAGATAGGGAAATCCAGGCTATATTGCCTTTGCGTGGTAAGATCTTGAATGTTGAAAAGGCTCGATTAGATAAAATGTTGGCTAATGAAGAAATCAAGGCTTTGATTTCTGCTATTGGCGGTGGAATAGGTGATTCATTTGATGCAGCCAAGGCACGTTATCATAAAATTGTGGTTATGACAGACGCCGACGTGGACGGAGCTCATATTGCAACTCTTTTATTAACGTTTTTCTTCCGTTATATGCGCCCATTAGTAGATAATGGATATCTATATATTGCCAAACCACCTCTTTACAAGGTTAAAATTGGTAAGACGGAAAGATATATAGAAGATGATGCCTCTCTTAAAAAATTCTTATCTGAATGGTGTAAAGAAAATATAACTTTGCAAATTAAACAAGAAGTTATAGACCCTAAAGATCTTAAGGTTATTTTGGATGCTGTTGTTAATTACGATAAGCATTTAGAAGAAACTTCCTATAGTTTTGAAATTACAAAAGACAACTGTCAAAAGTTGATTAAATTCTTGCAAGAAAATCCTCTTAAGGCAGATATTTCAATTGATGAATTAGTTGAAAAATTGAAGAAAACTTTTGAACAACACGAAGTTGTCTTTGAATCAAAGAAATTTGATGAAGATGCAGATCCAACACAAAAAATAGAAACCAAAGTAATTTCTTTTAAAATTCAAAATAAAGAATGGTCTTTAGATCCAGACTTTTTCAAATCACCTGAAGTGGCAAAATTGGTTAATTTATTAAATGAGTTAAAACCTATAGAAAATAATGAATGGGTTTTGCAAATTACAGGTAAAGAAAAAACGATGTCTTCTCATGGTGTTTTGCAACTTGTAAACGCCATATCAGAAATTAGCAAGCCATTTATGAGTATTCAACGATATAAAGGTCTTGGTGAAATGAATCCGGAACAGCTTTGGGAAACAGCGATGGATCCAAAAACAAGAAAAATATTACAAATTCAAGTTGAAGATGCATTAGAAGCTGATTTATGGTTTACATCGCTAATGGGTGATGATGTAGCTGGTAGAAAGCAATTTATTAAGAATTTTGGTCATTTTGTAAAGAATTTAGATGTTTAATTCGATTAATAAATTTGTAGAAAAAAATAAGCTTATCCAAGATGGAGATAAGTTGGTTCTGGGCCTTTCAGGAGGCCCAGACTCTATTTTTTTGTTGCATTATCTTCTTGAGCTACAAAAAAAGATAAAGTTTGATTTTGTTGCTTGTCATTTGGATCATGAATGGAGAAAAGAATCTCAACAAGATTTGTTATTTTGTCAGGGTATTGCTGAACAAAATGGAATACAGTTTGTTGGAAAAAAAACTTCTGAATTAAATTTTGAACCTAAGAAAACTGGCTCAAAAGAAGATTTGGGTCGAAGATTGCGACGATTTTTCTTTGAAAGTGTTGCTAAAGAGGTGGGTGCTAACAAAATAGCTTTGGCACATCATTTACAAGATCAGCAAGAAACTTTTTTTATTAGATTAATTAGAGGAAGTTCATTAAGTGGTCTTTGTTCTATGCGTCCACAGGCGGGAATTTATGTTCGGCCACTGTTGGAAGTTTCTAAAAAAGATATTTTGCAATATTTGAATGAGTTTGATTTTGAATACGTTATTGATCCTACAAATGTATCGGAAGATTTTTTACGCAATAGAATACGTAAATTTGTATTACCAGCATTAATTCAATCTGATGATCGTTTTGATTTAGGT
The DNA here is from genome assembly GCA_000989525.1 of candidate division TM6 bacterium GW2011_GWF2_32_72. GTDB lineage: Bacteria > Babelota > Babeliae > Babelales > GWF2-32-72 > GWF2-32-72. Next base: position 121,505 of record LBON01000003.1, on the reverse strand, counting down.
TTTTTAAAAACTATAGAAAAATTGCAAATGGCGGATGATTATTTAAATGGAGTTGTACAAACTTTTTTAAAAGAACATGCAACACAAGCAGATATTGGTTTAAAAATTGATCTTAAGGCTTTTTTGGGCTTAGATAAGATTGTTTTAGATCGAGTGCTGATTTCTGGGTTGATTCAGGCAAAAGTGCCATTTTTGCCAACGCAGGCTCTTTTGGATGAAATTGAGCGTTTTTTACACGGCCGCGAGAGTGGGCTTCATTCAGTCGGTTCAGACTGGGGTGTATTTAAAGATCTAAAACAAGGTCTTTTTTGGGTATGTAGGCACTAGCCGATACTTTCGAATGCGGTTGTAAAAAACCGCTTTTTTTTGTATGCTTTTAGATGTTTTCTTGTTAAAACCTTAATAAGTGAATTAATATAAATAAATTTTTGCCGATCCAGTGGTTTTTTTGGTTAAATTCGCTGATTATTGGTACAGATTTGATGCTGTTGGTACAAAATGTTGCTTATATTGCTTACAAAATGCTCCGTATATTTACAGAAATAGTAAAACGAAAGTTTTTTGAAAAAGTAGCGGCATTATTTTAATTGGGCGGGATATTGTTGTGATTTTGTTTAAGTTTTTAAATTCATTAAGTTTTAGGGAAAAAAATGAATAAAAAAATAATCTTATTTGGTTTAAATTTTTTGAGTTTGTCTTCTGCTTTTTGTTCAGATTGTGTAAAACCGTCGAAACCAACTCGAATTGGTGCTAGAGAGGCATCCGCAATTTTTGCTAAAGTTAAGAAAAAGTTTTTGGAAAAGGAGTCTGCTGATTTTAGTTACTTAGAAAAAGTGGTTTGTAAATCCGATGCAAAAGATGCATTGGATTCGTTGAAAAAGCGTATTGATTCTGCTATTGAAAATCATTCTTTAGATTATTATGTGTTGGTTATATATGAACTTGAACAAACAACTTTTTATGATGCTGTGGCTGGCTGTCTTGATGTTGAATTTACTGCTGAAAAAGACCGCTTAATGGTTGATTTGGCTGAAAAGATTGTTACAAATTGTGACAATGGCCGAGCTATTAAATATAATTCGGGACGTAAATTTGAAAAACCAATATGTAAACCGGTGTTTCCATGGTATTACAGGGAACTCGGTCTGAACATGATTCCCAGGGCTAAGTTTAAAGTTTATTGGGATAAAGATAGGTCCCGCATTCTACATTCCGACTGTTAATTTATATTTATACGATTCTTGAAAGTTTTTATTTATGATTTCTAAAAAATTTATTTTATGTTTTTTTGTGTGCTTTTTATTTAATACATGTTTTATTTCCGCATGTTTTTATGATAAAGAACGTTCTGTGCAAGAGCTTTTACGCGAGTGTTTAAAAAAGCGATCTGTGGCATTAAGTGTTATAAATAACTTGCCACCATTAGGTTTAAAATCAGCTAAGTTAAATTTAAAATCAATTCAGTCAGGTTTAGAACTTGTTCAGCCAGATTCAAAACTAGTTGAGTTAGATTTAGAACCAGTTCCGTTAGATTTAGAAACAGCTAATAAGCGTTTTCAAGAATTAGAATGCCAGGTCACAGAGGCTATGGCATTTTCAGATAGAGTTAATCTTAAAAAGTTAGCGCGTGAGCTTTTTGAGTTGTTCGTTGATATGCCTGATGAAATTAAAAATTATAAAATTTTACAGTCAATTGAATTAATCAATAAGTGGCTTGATGAAGAATCAATTAAAAAATGAAAACAAGTTCAGACTTTTAATATAATTGTGCTAGTATTTTCATTTAATAATTTTATTTGTCTCTAATCATTTATAAAAAAATAAGAGCAGATTATAAAATTAAATATTGAATTATATAAATTTTTTAAAAAATAATTGTTAAATAATATATTAGTTACATTGAATCTTTTTACTCATGTGAGGCTTGGATGATAAAAGTTTTTTTAATAAATTTGTTTGTGCTTTTTACACCATGTTTATTTGCTTCTTATCCGAAAAAATCTAATATTGGATCACAAAAATGGATTTTTTTGCGTCAAGAATTAGGGCGTATTTGTCCACATGAAATGCCGTATCATTCATTAAAACGCGGTTATGAAGAATCTAGGTCAATGAAAAAGAGCCGTTCTTCTAAAAGTTTATCTCATACCAGTTCAGTGGCTAAAATAGATAAAGCCCCTGTTAGTCCACATGATAATGGTTTAGAAAATTATGAAGTAACAATAATTGTAGATAGATTAAAATCAGACTTAGAAAAGAAATCTGCTAATAATGATTGGCGTGCCGTCGCGTGTATTTGGGCTGTTTTAAAGAGTTTTAACGCTAGTCAGATGGAAGATTAAATGTTAAGCATCGTTTTTAAAACATAAAAATATTTATGATTAAGATTGTTTTTATTAGTTTTTTTCTTATTGTCTCTTTAAATTTATTTAGTTCAGAACGGCCTAAGTCTAAAAAGTCGAAGCCTGAATCTATTTTAGAACAAGTTTTGTTGGCTACTCCAAAAAAAGAATTGCCAATTAAATTTGATCCTTCTCGATTCCGTGCGCAACCATATTGTGGTAGTCAGGTTATTGCTTGTAATTGGGATAAAAAGGAAGAAGGTCTTAATCGGCCTAAATCTGGAATTAATCAAATGTCTTTGCATTTATTGCCTGATTTAGATTTTAAAGATGTAAAATATTGGGAAAAACGCCAGGAGCAAATTAAGCAAGCCTTTTTACAAGAAGAAGAAGCTTGGAAGCCAAGTATTAGAATGAGATATACTGATCAGGAAAACATTATTAATAAAATTAGTGCTAATTTGCAAACTTTAATGGACGCTAAAAATCTTCCAAAAATTGTTATGATTTATAATTCTTTAAAAAAAATGTGTGTTGTTGTACCAGAATTGACGAAGAAAAAAACGTTGTTGTTAAAAACGATTGAATCTTATTTGGAAAGTGCTGTTTGATCAAAGATTTTTTATTTAATTTCTTCCAATGTTATTTGTTGGTCATCCGTTACAAAATATTTTTTTAAAAAATCTATAGCCATTGTGCGATTCTTGGTTTGTTCTGGAAAAGCTTTTTCGTCCAGAGAGAGCATCTCTATTAAATTGATTGTTGTTTGTACTTGAGAATCATTTTTTAACATTTCAATTTTACGTTCTTTCCAAGCTTTTTTGTTGCTTTCATCGTTTTTGTCTTCTTTTTTTTCATCATCTTTTTTCTTTTCTTCATTTTCAGAGACTTTGATGTAATTTTTGAGTTTTGATTCATGGCCATAATTTTCATTGAGCCATTTTAGTGAATCTGGTTCTGGATAACATGGTTCAACTTTAAAATCTGGTTTAACGCCTATTCCTTGAATAGATGTGTTGTTTGGTAAATAGTATAACGATGTTGTTAGTTTAATTGCACAGTCATTGCTGACAGGGATGACCTCTTGAACTGAACCTTTTCCAAAAGAATCTGTGCCAACTAAAAATACTAATAATTCTTTTTTATTAGGATTTTTCTTTGCAAGTTGTTCTGAATGAGCGCGTAGTCCGCCAGAAAGAATTTCAGCAGCTGAAGCCGTGTGGTTATTTATTAAAATAAATATTGGAATATTACCATTTGTTACGGGTTCACGTTTGGTTTTATATTCATCAATTACATTCCCATTTTTATCCTTGGTTATTACAACAGTGCTATTTTTGGGTAAGAATAAACCTGAAATATCGATTACAGAATCAAGTAGTCCACCTGAATTGTTTCGCAAATCTAAAATTAGACCTTTATAATTATGTTTGATGGCTTTGTTTAAAAGGTTTTCAAGTTGTTTGGCTGAATTTTCTGCAAATACTGAAAGTGCTATATAACAAACATTTTGTTTTTCAAAAAAGAAACTGATTGAGGTTTCTTCTTTTACAATGTCTCGGGTAATTGTAAAATCCATGAATTCATTATTGCCTTCGCGTTTGATTTTTACTTTGACAGTGCTTTTTTTGGGACCCTTTAATGAGGCAATAACTTCATCTTCTGGAATGCCACGAAGAGCTTTTCCTTCTACTTCAATAATTTTATCGCCAGCCCTTAATCCGGCCTTGTCTGCTGGTCCTTCTGGAATTGTATCAATTATTGCAAGAGCTTCTGCATTGGCTTCTTTGGGTGTGATAATAACACCTATGCCAGAAAATTCTCCACTAGTAGATTCCATAATTTTTTTGTAGGATTTTGGATCCATAAATGCTGAGTGGGGGCATTGTTCCATCAAAGCATTAAGAGCTTGCACCATTGATTTTTCTACATCGACGTCGCCATAATATTTAGTATGTAAATAATGCAGAGTTTCTGCAAAAGTACGCGACCAGTTGTATGCATCTTTTGTAAATTTATCTTCATGTTTTTTTTCTTTTTCCGCAGATTCATCTTTGTTGAAAGTGAACCATGATGATATATCAAGTGTGCCTATATGATGTGTTAAACCAAATATGGTAATTAAAAAAAGTATTTGTATTACTGATGGATTGCGTTTCATATGTACCCCTTTTTATTATTTTTTCATTGAATATTGATTTTTTTATGCATCTATTAGAATCATTTTAATAATTATCTGTTTATTGCAAACTTAATTTCTAAAATAGAGAAATGAAGTTTTTTTTGGAAGAGATTGTTTTTTTTATTTTGTTTATTCAAAATAAAAGTATGAAATTGAAATTAAAATTTGTTTTAAAGAATGGTTTATAAATGAATAAAAATATAAAACCCATGATACTTAGATTTTTTTTGGTCATAGAACTTATTGTTTTTTTTTCAACATATTTCTGGGGCCATTCGGGAATTCAGACATTAAAATTTTTGCGTGGGCAGGGTGATCTTGTGCAAATTGAAGTTGATCATTTGCGCAAAGAAGTTGATGATTTGAAATTAGAAATTCAGGCTTGGCAAACAGATGATTTTAACAAAGAAAAGATCGCCCGTGAGCAGTTGCAAATGGCTCGCCCAGGCGATCGTGTTTATTTATTCTAATATTTTTAGAATAAATACGAATATTATTTAAAGGACTCGATTCTTCGATTGGCTCAGGATGACATCCGTCTTTATTTTTATTTCTTCTTTAAGATTAAAGAGTTGAAAATTGATTAAATTAACTTGATAACAACCCTATATTTTAAGCCTGCAAATGCTATAACTTCTCATTAAAATATAAATTAATATGACGGATGTCATTATGAGCCAGTGGAAGGATCTCATCCTGAGTGAATCCGAATGTAATGAGGGTTTGTATCGAAGGATCGAGTCTTTTTAGGATATTGTTTTTGAATTTTCGTATAAGCTCTTAAATTTGTTTGATTTTGCGTTGCCAACGATTTCTTTGATTTGTTGCCAACTTAACTGTTGGCTTAACTCTTGACTTGATTGAATTTGCATTAAACGTTGTTGTTATTTTTTGTACTTTTGGGTCTGAGATTTCTTTTGCTACAAGAGATAGTGATTCGCTGGCGTTTGTTTGTTGAGTTTGCGTGATAAGTTCTAAATTTTCAACTTTTGGTGTTGCTTGGGTGTCATTTAATTGGTTTAGCAGCTCTTTTTTACTTAGAAAGGTTTGGCTTTGATATTGTTGATTGTTTTTTTCAACTTCATTTTTTATATGCAATCGGTACATTATTTGTGCAAATTCATATGCATTAAAAAGCATTTCAGTGTTTTGCATTATGTTTGTATCTATAATGTTTTTTAAGCCTGCTTCTTTTATAAAATGATCTAATTCATCAATAGTCCAATCATCTTCTCTGCTTGATGTATAACGATAAATAAAGATCATTAATAGTTGTTTAATTGTCTGGGATGAGAACTCCGAAGTTGATTTAATAGTATTGATAAATGTGGTATTGATATCATTTGCTTTGAAATTGGTTGTTTCTTGCAACTTTGTATTTAAATCATTGAGAGCAGATTGTTGTTTTTGAATCGTTTCTTTTTGGTTGGAAACTTCTTTTTCAAGGTTTGTTATATCTGGCTTTAATGATTTTTGTAGATCTGAACTTATTCTTTCAACTGAGAATTCAGTAGCCAGATTGTTAATTTGCTTGAAAATATTGGGCACATTTGTGTCCGTATTTTCTGTGGAAAGTTCCGCCTTGAGATCAATTGTGTTTAATCGACCGTTTAATTTATTTATCGCATTTGTAAGAATTGTGGGCTCTTTTATTTCTTTAGCTTGGTTTTGGAACGTTTTTATTGCATTCTTTAACTCGTTTTTTCTTGCGGCAGTTGTGCTTTGTTTGCTTTTTGCAGCACTTTCGTTAACAAGATTTAATAGCTTATTATGTATTCCTTGAGCGTTTGTATTTGCATCTTTAAATTGTGTTTGTTTTTCATTTAATTCTTGTTGCTTTTTGTTCAAAACTGTCATTGCTTTTTTTATATTTGCGTCCATGTTTGTTATTTGAATTTCCAAGTTTCTTTTTTTAAAATTAATGTTTGTTATTGTAAAATATTCAGAACTCATCCATGCAAGAATACTTTCTATATCGTTATCATTGAATGGTTGTTCTAGCCCCTGGCCTTGCTCCTGAAGTTTATTAAAAAGCTTTACGTCTATGTTGCAACCTTGCATTAATTCTTTGATCCACTCATTTAGGTTTAATTCTTTCAAATCATATTGTGTTTGATACGAACTTTTGAAATAACTTTTTCCTGCTTTTTTGGCTTCATCCAAAGTTATTATACTTTCTCTTATGTAGAATAATTTTATGGCATTTATAATTAAACTTTTTTTATCTTGTTTAATACTTAGATTTTTCGTTTCTATATTAAGTATTATTCCATTTAATTGCTCTTTTGTTATTTTGATTCCAATTTTTTCTATCAATGCATAAATGTGATTTTTGTCATTGAACAATATTCTTGTGGGTTTAACTGCGCTGGTAAAATATTTATAAACATCAGTTGAGGAATTAAAAAGCTGTAAGGCATCTTGAAATATTTTCTGTATATCAGTGTCCCCTAAGTTCATGTTTTTTTTGGGGATATAGGCTGCATGAGCATCACTTAAGCTTTTGATTTTACCAATAAGGTCTTTCTTTGTTTCTAAAGATATTTCATTAAAGAGTTTTGCTGAAACAACTTCAAAATCATTATAGTTAGTCGCCATTACATTGATAGCGTTGGTGAAAAAATTAACATTATTATCTGTTTGTTGTGCTTTTTGTGCATATTCAGTTAAGTTTTCCGAAAGGTCGCTTTCATTTGAGGCAAGGATTAACTGAGTATTAATGGTTATAAAAGTAATTGTGATAAATTTGATTTTATTAAAATTCATTGTGATAACTTTTTCGGAATTTTTTCTGATTATTGGTCTTCTTAATTATTTATCATTTACTATGCGAAGTTGTTTAATGAGTTTGCTTTTGAGTGGGTCTTTTATTTCTTTATAATCACCTTCCGTTGAATATGTTTCAGCCTTTACTTTTGCTCCACCTGTAGTCCCTTTACCATAAAAACTTAAGAGCTCTTCTATCTCTAAAATAGAAAGATGGCTAAAATTCACAGATTCTTTTGAGGCCGCTTTTGGGGTTAGAGAATTAGTATCGATTTTTGGTGGTAGCTTTTTCATTATATCGATTATGTATTGAAGTTGTGGATCTGTTTGAGGGAGGTTTTTTTTAGTGGTCTCGGAGCAATTAATTTGAAAACATAAAAACCAAAAAAAGTTTAAAATGTAAACTACTTTGTTTTGGATTTTCATTTTTAGTTCACTTTCGTTTTCTTTAAATCTTTTGCCGGTTTATTTACGTTGTCTTTTTTTCTTGTAAAGACTTTAAAGCTTTAACTTGATCATGGATAAGTAGTAATCGATCCGCTAGTTTTACAATGTTATTTAAGGCATCTTGGGTTTCACGCTCGGTTAATTTATAAACAGAATTTGTATGTTCTGTTACCGCCTTAATTATATTTTCTAAATTTTCAACGGTTGTGTTTTGTATTTTATTTAAATTTGCAAGTTGATCTGTGGAGTTTGCGATTAAATTTTGTCCTTGTTTTGATTTGTAATTTAGTTCGCCTTGATGGCGGTCTTCGCTTTTTGGTATTTCTTGAATTTCAGTGAGTTTTTTAATTTCAGTGTCTTCTTTAAGTTTTGGCAATTTTAAATATTCATGTTTGCGCTGAATTATTGATCCATTTACTTGTTTTTTAGGTGAAAGCGTGATTTGGAGTTTTGTGATTAGTTCGGTTTTTAATGTGATTAAATGAGGAAGAAGTTTGATTAATTCAGCAATTCCTTCTTTTGATAAATTGTATGTTGTTTCGAACTTTTCTGTATCAGATTTAATTACATTATTTGCATGGCTAGTAAGGTCTGTAATATTTTTTTGTTGGGTTGTGTTGAGTTTTGCTGCAATTTGATTCGAATCATTTATGGCTGTTAAAAGTGTTTGAGATTTTGCATTTAATTGGTCTTGATTCCAGTTTTGTTTATCTGTATCAGCGCCATTTGTTGGAAATGATGTTGATTTAGAGCCATGCACTTGAAGTATGAAGGTCAATATAATTAGGTTTGTTTTTATTAAAAATTTCATGTGGCGCCTATTCTTGAAGGTCCACCAGCATCATTTAGTTTTTTAATAAGTTGATTGAGTTGTTGTGCAAGATCTTTGTTTTTTTGAGTTTCTGTATAAGAAGGGGCTTGTATAAAATTAAAATCTTTAATAGCTTCCTCAATTTCTTTTGATTTAGTTTGGGCAGTTCCCAAATTTGTTACTATGGTTGATTGAAGCGTTTGGGCCTTTGTAATTGCATCATTTAAGTGTTTAAAATCAAGTCGCATGTTTTCTGGAACAGTTGGTGTTTGTAGTTCGCCCATAATTTTAATGAGTTTGCTTAAATAAAGATTTGTTGCGGTTGATTCTTTGAACTTTTGGGATATTGTTTGTATTTTTGCGCTAAGATCTGTAATTGTTGTGTTGTTAGCTGAAATTTGATTAGTTAATTCGGTTATTTGGGTATTTAATTTGTTGGCCTCGTCTTGAGTTATAGACCCTGTAAATTTAACTTTATGAGAATTTATTGGTGATATTGATGGTTGTTCTTGCGACCCATAAATTGTGAAGGCCGTCAGGCTAATTTTTAACAAAATTATTTTGATTTGCTTCATTTGTTCCCCTGTAATTTAGATGTTTTGGAGACTACAAAAATAGATTTTTGGATGCAAGTCTTTTGTTTATAAACAAAAAAAAAGAAGACCGTTAACTAAACGGCCTTCTTTCGAGTTTTTATGTGCTTACTAGATTAAAATTATTATTCTGCATCATAAAATGTATCATTATCGGAGTCAGAATTATCGGAGTCCGATGTTATTACTTTCCCTCTTCTTGAACAACTCCAGAAACTTTATATTCGTTTTTCATGAAATCTGATATGGCATTACCTTCAAGGTCTGCGGCATTAGTAGCAGCTTCTCGAATTGTCTTTAAATCATAACCATATGTTGAAGCAATTTTTTGCATAAGATCTTCAATTCCGGTTTTTTCAGGCTTAGTTCCGTTAACGGCGTTTTCACTATATTTGGAGAGATCGTCGGCTTGTTTTTTTGCATCATCAATAAGACTTTTCAGCTCTGTTTCAGCTTTATATGCGGATGAGAAGTCTGTTGTAATGTTAATTAGTTGCAAGGTTTGGACTTCCATTTCTCGTTTTAATGAAGCTTCACCTGAAATTTTAAGAAGTTTTTGGAGAATAAGGTTTTCTGTTGTTAATTGTTTTATTTGTTTTTGTGAATTTATTATGTCTTCTTTGGTTGCATTGATATTTGTATTATTTCCCTTAATTGTGTTTTCGAGGCCAGTTATTTGTTTTTGAGTTTCACTTTCAAAATTTTTTAACTCTATATCTGTTTCCCCAGGCAAAACATTTGTTGCTGTAACTTTATTATTTTGGGTTTCAATTTTTGTTGATTTAGCGGTATCTGTCTGAATTGCAAATTCAGAACCCCATGTCAACGATCCAACTAGGGCCAACATCATGACTAAATATAATTTATTCGTCATCTCTTTTCTCCTTGTTTGTTAAGAGATTTGTAAATCTTACTAATTTCAGTATGCAAAATCTTAAGTATAAAAATCAAGTGTTTGTTTAAGTTTTTGAGGAAAAGGGTTTGGATTGTATTGTTTTAGCGATTTGATTGCGGGTTGAAGACTGTGCTTTTAGGTGGTTTGTTGGTTAAAGAAGAGGGGTTAAGCCTATTTTTCTGATGGTGGGTTGCCAACTTCATCGGGAAGTTGTTGTTTTTCAAGCTCTTTGCGCGCGTTAATTATATCGTTTTCTGTAGGGTTATCCTTTTGTTGAATGCCAAAGGTTGATTGCAATCTACCAGATTTCATAAAGTCTTTTATGTAGTAATCGACGGCATTTTTAAGCCAATTGTAGGTATTACTCATATTTGTGTTTAAAATTTCACTAGCTTTTTTTACAGCTATGCTTTGAACCACATTATCTTTAGTTGCGCGTGCGAGGCCTAGTAAGTCGATTTTTGGCATTTTGAATGTTGGAATAGCTTCTGTTTGGGTTTCAGCTGCTTTGGTTGTTGGTTTTACCGGTGAAGGAGGTGTGGGTGGCGTTGGTTGTTTTGGAGACATTAAATAACCCAGAATTCCACCAAATAAAGTACCCGCCCCTGCAGGAACAACGTATCCCCACCAACCACTTTTTGGGTCTGTTGCATCTTCAGGTTTTTTTATTGGTAGGGATTTAGCATTAAAACTTTCTAATGTAACAGGACAGTTAAGGTCTTTGTAATTTTGTTTTTTAATGTAATCCATAAGCTTCTGGTATTGGTCTACGAATGTTCCATATAAAAAAAGATTGTTTTCTGCTTTTTGTTTGTTTTCTTTCATCGTACTTTCTATTGTTTTTAGCCAAAAATCAAGTTTGGTCTGTGTCATATCTCTGAAGACTCGGCATGTTGTTTTGTCTTGGGAATTTTTTGCTTCAGATTGCATTTGGCTAAATTTTTGTTCGATAGTTTTTTTTGCCTTGTCAAAATCAAATTTGTCATCAAATGAACCCTTAAGTTCTGCAATCATTTCTTTATATGCTTTAATAAATGGCGTGTCTTTAGCAAGTGTTGATGTTTGGGTTAAATTTGTGGTGATGAGCAATGTAAAAATTAATAGTTTTTTCATTTTATTTTACCTTTTAGAATGAGATACCAAGCGTTCCCCATAGCATCCACGAGTTTAATGTGGCATTTGTTGTACCAAATTGGTAAGAACCAGAAAGTTTTCCAAACCATGAAAATTTATTTTTTGTTTGATTGTAACCAGCTGTTAAATAAAATTTGTGGGCAATATAGGCTGGATGTGCGGCAGAATCTAAGTCTAAATCACAAGGCTTAATTGTTATGTAGTTTGTATCATTATCAATTTCACTCCAGTTTTTAATTGTGGCTGGGTTTTTGCTGAAATCTTTGTTTGTGCCAATTATGCTTAGGTTGGAGCACCATTGATTTTTTAATTTTGTTATTTCTTGTTGTTTTGCAAACATGTTGTAACCAAAATCTAAATCAAAATGATTGTGGGTTAAGTATAAGCCTAAATTTAATGTACCCTGAAAACCTGGGGTTACATGAAGATCTTGAGTAAGTTGATTAACTCCAAATATTGTTTCTTCACTACTTTGTGTGCTTAATCGTATATATCTGCTCCAGGGTTTGTTTCTTAAATCAAAAGAACGTTTTTGTGTGTTACCAAAAAGATATTTTAAAGCAATGCTGCTGTGACCCCAGATTGCGGTTTCTTCTTTTTCCCAGATCATTGCGGCGCTTTTTTTACCGCCAAATATTGCAAAGTGGCCGTTGTTTCCAACAATCGGTTCAAAAACATAAATAGCTTTTGGTTTGTTGCCTGTTGGAATTGTTATTCCTCCAAAAAAGTTGAGTTTGTATGTGTTTGTTTTGATTGTGTCGTAACCAAGGATAAGTTCAATATCTGCAACGCCAGATTTTGATAGTTTTTTGCAGTTATCTATTATGCTATAACACCAATTTTTTTGTTTAAGTGCGCTTTCTATGTTATTTGCTGTGTAATCTGCAGGGTCTCCATTGTGTTGGTGTAAAATTGTTTCGCAAAAATTTAATTTATTTTCAACATGCATGATAGGTAAAGAAATTTCGCCCCACAATTTTTTCCAAATCTTTTGTTTGTATGTTAGCCCAATTCCCCAGAAAGTATGTTTAGGAGTAATAGAAATATTACTTTCAAAATCCCCACCGCCTTGGCCATTGGTTGTCATAAAATATCCAGCAAGAATATCTTGAATGTCTTTTAAAGCTGACTCTGTACCAGAGGCAGCAGCTCGCAAACATGTTTTTTCATCGAGCAAAAAATATTTTGCAAAATCTTTTTTGCTGCTAGATTTACCGCCAAAAAGGGTAGCATGGAATGATCCATGCCATTTATGTTCAGGAGTTATAATATCATCTAAAAAAGTATTAATTCTTTCTGGTGAACAGACTTGATAGGGTGGTTGAATGGAGAAAAAGGTTTTGCTGGTTGCATGTTTGGCATGTAATTGAATTGTGCAAGCAATAATTGCTGTAGCTAATAAAACAGAGAATCGATTCATAAAGTCTCCTTTTTGACATGAAATTAATTTCCTTAACCCTAGTAAAAAGATTTAAAAAAAATCAATTAATTGATTCAAGATTTGTTTTTTTGTATCGTTTGCCAAAGTTTATTTTTTTGGAAAGGGTTGATTAATGAAGTTGTTAAAAAAAATATTTTTAGTATTTATTGTGATTTTACAGGGGCATCTTATGTGTGCCAGTTCCGTTGAAGAATTAAAAGTTCATCTTGATGGGCTGAAAATAAAATTGCAAGAACTAAAAAATCGTTTGGTTGAAAAAGCTCAGGGTGCGCCTGAAGAAATTTCTGAAGGCAAGGAAGAAGAATCTGAAACAGAAGATGTAAAAACAGAAGAAGAGATTAAAGAAGAACCTGCGTTGACTGAAAAAGAAAAAGAAGTTGCGTTTCTTGCGCTTGTGCAAAAGGCTAAAGTCGCAACAGAATTAAAAAGGGTTGTTCCTGCGCGAAAGACTGAAGAACAAAAAAAATATGAATTAGATCTTAAAGCTGTGATGGATGAAATAGAAACAATTTTACAAGAAGCTAAAGCTGAAAATATTGAAGAGAGTGTTTCAATCGAGGTTTCAAAGCCTTTAATTGAAAATGCGAATGATTCAAATAAGGATGCCGGTGAGTTGAAACAAAAAATCGATGATGTGTGGTTAAAGATTGTAAAATATTTGAAAGATAATTCAGATAAAAATTTAAATGGGGATTTAGGCTTAGCTGTTAAAAATATTTGGCATGTAATTAATTCTGATATTTTAGGCATTCAAATGAGTTTGTACTTATTTATAGGGTCGGTGGGCGCTAACATTAATGATTACAATCTGTCTCAAGATTCTATCGATTCAAAACTGGGTGACTTAAAAACAAAAATAGATGAAATAAAAGCAAGTTTAAAAAATGCACCAGTTGCTCAACAAAAAATAACATTAGGTGGTGAAGAAAGAACAATTCAGAATTTAAATTCTGAATTAACAACAAGTCTTACGGAGCTTTCCACTTTGGTTGATAAAACTAAAAACAGGTCTAAAAAACTTAATAAATCACGAGCAGACGATCAGACTGTTGACGCTATAATGAAATCGATTAATGAATGGATTACAGAAGATGAAAAGTAAGGAGTGTGAATGAGTAAAATTATTAAAGTAATATTTATTTTTTTAATGCTAATTTTGTTGTTTCTTGCTTACAATTATTTCTCGTGTTTTTTTATTTCAGGAAGCCATGCAGATATTTTGCAAACGGTGTTTTCTGAAAAAATATTAAGGAGTGATATGAAATATACGTTGCCAGAGTTACCTTATGCCTACTCAGCGCTTGAACCTTATATGGATGCAAGGACAGTAGAAATACATTATACAAAACATCATCAAGCATATGTTGATAATTTAAATAAAGCTCTTGAAGGACACATTGATTTGCAGGCAAAACCATTACTTTATTTATTAACTCATCCTGATGAATTACCTGGCGGAATACGTGATGCTGTTATTAATAATGGCGGTGGTCATTATGCACATACATTTTTTTGGACAATTATGTCACAGGAAAAACAATTGCCTTCCAAAAAAATGCTAGACCTAATTATTAAAAGTTTTGGTAGTTTTGATAATTTTAAAAAAGAATTTTCAGATGCTGCAAAAACTTTATTTGGAAGTGGTTGGACATGGCTGTGTGTTAATCAAAAAGGTGAATTGGTTGTGGTTAAAACACATGGTCATGGAATTCCTCAAGTTTCGGGTGGATTGCAGCCAGTTTTAGTGTTGGATGTTTGGGAACATGCTTATTACTTAAAATATCAAAATAGACGTTCAGAATTCATTGAAGCCTGGTGGAATTTGATTAACTGGTCTCAGGTGGAACAAAATTATTATCAAGTTTTTAAAAAATAGTAAAAAATATGGGGCCTTTTTGGGGGCCCCCTTTTTAAGTGACAAAATCGATCTAATTGTTTATAATTTGATTTTATTTATCTGAATTTTAACTGTTTAAACCGTATGGAAGAGCCTATGTCTGAAGAAACAAAAACATCACAAGGCGTATTAAGCCCAGAGGCAGCATCTGCCGAGCATTTAGTTCGAGTTGAAAAAATTAAAGAAATGACAAAAGTTGGAATGCAGCCTTGGCCAGAATTTGAGCAATTAGATTCCACTTGTAAGCAAGTTGTAGATGAATTTGATCAGGCACAAGGAACAAAGGTTTACAAAATTGCCGGAAGAATTGTGAGTTTCCGCTTACATGGAAAAACTTCTTTTGCCCATATCCAAGATAGAACTGGCAAAGTACAAATTTATGTAAGACAAGATGTTGTTGGCGACAAATCTTTTGAAAATTATGAAAAGTTTGTGGATCTTGGCGATTACGTTTTTGTTGAAGGTGCATCTTTTAAAACTAAGACAGGTGAAATTTCTATACGAGTTTCTGATTGGAAGTTGCTCAGTAAATGTTTGCATCCACTGCCAGAAAAGTTTCACGGCTTAACTGATGTGGAAGTTAAATATCGTCAAAGATATTTAGATTTAATCAGTAATGAAGAAAGCAGAAATAGATTTAAAGTAAGATCTGGGATTATTAAATACATGAGAAATTATTTTGACTCTCATGGATTTATGGAAGTAGAAACTCCGATGTTACATCCAATCCCTGGCGGTGCTGCAGCAAGACCATTTGTGACTCATCACAATGCTTTGGATACAGAATTATTTTTACGAATTGCACCAGAACTTTATTTGAAGAGATTGGTGATTGGTGGATTTGAAAGAGTTTTTGAAATTAACAGAAATTTTAGAAATGAAGGTATTTCCACAAGACATAATCCTGAATTTACAATGGTTGAATTTTATTGCGCAAATACTGATTATCACCAGGAAATGAATTTTATAGAAAGCATGATTAAAGACATTGCTCAAAAAACTTGTGGCACATTGCAGGTTAATTTTGCGGGTAAGGTTTTAGATTTTGAAAAACCTTTTGCAAGAATTTCTATGCAGGGTTCTGTATCTGATGCATTAGGTTACGAAGTTACAGAAAGCAATGTAGATAAAGTTTTAAAAGAAAAAAATATCGATTTTGATCCAAAAAAACCTTTTGGAGATAAAGTTGTTTTGTTATTTGAAGAATTGGTTGAACCAGGTTTGTTTCAGCCAACATTTATTATTGATTATCCAATTGAAATTTCACCTCTTGCAAAACGCGATGCTAATAATCCAAACGTTGCAGCTAGATTTGAACTTTTTATTGGTGGAATGGAAATTAGTAATGGGTTCAATGAGTTGAATGATCCATTTGATCAAGCATCAAGATTTAAAGATCAAGCAAAAGCTCATGAAGCGGGTGATGAAGAAGCTCATCATTATGATGCTGAATTTATTACCGCTTTGGAATATGGCCTTCCACCTGCAGCTGGTGCTGGAATTGGAATTGATAGATTGACTATGCTTTTGACAGATACAACATCAATTAAAGATGTAATATTATTCCCAACTTTAAAAAAGAAAATTTAGTTTTTTAAAATTTAAATTTGTTATAAAAACCCGGGTTTAAACGACTCGGGTTTTTTGTAACAAACTTGTGTTGATTTTTTAATTTTATTTTTTGTAACCTTAAAACGGTATATTGGATATGGTTTTTAAGGAGAGATAAATGAATAAAAAAATATTGGCTTTTTTTCTTTGTACTATGTTTGTAGGAAATATAGAAGCATTTTCAGGCCCTAAGAAACCATCTAAGCCTAAACCTAAATCGCCTAAAACTACTGCAAAGCAAACAACATCGGCTGTTAAAAAGCAAATTGAAAAGACTCCTGAAACAGTTAAATCTGTGGTTGATACTGCAAAACAGGGCGTTCAAGGTGTTGTAAATTGGAGCTTAGATGAAATTCGGGCAAAGGTTCAAGATATAATTAATAAGTTGCCAGATGTTACATTATTAGATTCTATCAGAGCAAATATTAATAGTGATAATCCATATAAAACAACTGTTGCCTACACAAGAGATGAATCAACTCTTTGTTCTGGGGAATCTCAATTTTTAGATAAACGAAAACCTATGGCTCAAGAGGCTTTAGTGAATTTTTTAGGAATGGATTTAGGTGAAAAAAAACTTAATATTGCTTTTTGTAGTAGTGGTGGTGGTTATCGGGCAATGATTTGTACGCTTGGATTTTTGAGGGGAGCTCAAGAAATTGGTTTGTTAGATTGTGTAACTTATATATCAGCTCTTTCTGGGTCTACATGGATGCTTGCGAATTGGATTTCTAGTGGAAAGACATTGACGGATTTTTCAGCAAATTTACTTTCAAAGGTAAAAGATGTGGCAGAATTAAAAATTGGGGATAAAGAAATTTTGCAAGTATATCCAAAACCGTTTAAGACAATGAGCGCAAGAGATTTTGCTAGATCAATTAAATATGCTATTGTTCCTAAAATTTTATTTGGACAAAACATTAGTTTTATTGATTTTTATGGTGCAATTTTGGCTATGAATTTACTTTCGGATTATCCAAATTCTCAAATGGTGCACCTTTCAGATCAGGTGAATAAAATTAAATCCGGCTCTTTGCCATTTCCAATTTATACGGCAGTAGATGCCGCGGATGATAATAATTTGAAGTGGACTGCTTTTACGCCATTTGAAGTTGCATATTCAAATGTTGGTGTGCCAACATGGTCATTTGGAAGGCGTTTTAAAAATGGTATATCAATTGATTTTGCACCAGAACAATCTATGGGATATTTCATGGGAATTTGGGGTTCGGCATTTGAAGTTAATATGAGATTTATGTTGAAGTATACATTTGGGAAAGATTATTTTGACTATTCTCTTGAAGATATGATTAATGATGTTAAAAAGGCTTTGGTAAATGCTTTGTGTAATAAATTGGATTTAGCTAAAGATATAATTTCTGAAACTAAACAATTAAATGTAGATTTACTAAGGACAACTCTTTCAGAAATAGATTTAACAAACATATTTGAAAATCTTGTTTTGGGTGCTATGAAAAACGTTTCATCTGAGTCGATCGATGTTAAAAACCTTTTAACGCCTGCTTTGCACACTGCTTCAACAGGTGTTGCAAAAACTGAATTTGGCAATATAAGGCCTATTCCCGCAAAACTTGCATCTATAATAGATAGTATAAAAAATTGGCTTGGTATTGATGCAGGTCTTGATTTTAATCTTCCTATTTTTCCATTGCTTCATAAGTCGAGAAAGATTGATGTTATTTTTATTTTTGATAATTCAACCAGTATTGAAAATGCACACGAGTTAAAATTAGCTGAAGATTTTTGCCGCAAACAGGGTTTAAAATTTCCAAAAATTAATTATGAGGGCATTGATAAGCGTGCTATGAGTATATTTGTAGATAAAGATGATTCTGCGGTGCCAATGGTTATTTATATGCCGCGTATTAATGAAGAAAATAAATATAAATATAATGGTCAAATATTTAATCCAGAAAAATGTATCAAAGAAGGATATTGTGGATCGTTTAAGTTTCATTATCCAAAAAATAATTTTGAAGAGCTTTCTGGTTTGACATATTTTAATATGACTCAAAACAAAGATAAAATTATTCAAGCTCTAAGAGATGCTTTATCTAGAAAATAAAAATAAAGAAAAATTTTATTTATTTGCACAAAAAGCCACAGATAAAACGGTGGCTTTTTGTTTTGCTTTAGAGAGCGTGCTTTTTAACTGTATTTTTATTAAATCTTGTTTTTTTACTTTATGTTTTTATAAGCTAATATTTAAAATAATATATTTGTTTAGGAGGGGTTATGAAGAAAAAAATAATATTTTTTGGACTTTTATTTTCAATGCTTTTTGGTGCGGTTTCAAGATCTGCGTTAATGAGAAAAAGGGTGTCTTTGGCTAAAACAAATTTTTTGCAACGTTTTGAAGGTTTGGACATTCAAAGTAAGAATGACAAAAATTAAATAAGATTGGGGTTGCTATGAAAAATATATATGTTTTATTTTTGATTATTTTTGTATCGAATTTATATCCAGATGTTAAAAAAAAGGCCGTAATCATTGGTGCTACATCTGGGATGGGTAGACAAATTGCAATTCTTTTAGCCAAAGAAGGTTATGAGCTTGGTTTGGTGGGTAGGCGATTAAATTTATTAGAGTCTTTGCAGGCTGAGTTAAAAACTAAAGTTGTTATTAAAAGAATTGATGTTTGCGATAAAGAAAAGGCAATAGATCAAGTTGGTGAACTTGTAGATAATTTGGGTGGGATGGATTTAATGGTTATAAGTATTAGTTCTTTTGTAGACAGTATGTTTGAAAAAAGTTTTGAGGTTGATAAAAAAACGCTTGATGTGGATCTTGTCGGATTTTGGTACATGGCGGATTTTGCTGTTAGATATTTTGAAAAACAAAACTATGGTCATTTGGTTGGGATTTCTTCCATGAGCGGATTGCGTGGTGATGCAAGATGTCCCGTATATTGTGGTGTAAAAGCTTTTATTTCTACTTATTTAGAAGGTATACGCAATAAGATGATTCAAGCAAAATTGCCAATTTATGTAACAGATGTTGTGCCAGGATGGGTTGATAATGAGGCTATAACATTTAGTGAAAAGCCAGGAACTTATTGGGTTGTTTCTACAATAGAGGCGGCGGGACAAATTGTTAAAGCTATTAAGGCTAAAAAAAAGCGTGCCTTTATTATGCCAAGGCAATTTTTAATTGCTTTATTGTTGTGGCATATGCCTGATTCTATTTACAATTGGATAGGTGGTTTTTAATTAAAAAAAAGGGGCTTTTAAAGGCCCCTTTAAATTTATAATATTATTTATTTTACATAAAAAGTTTGGACATAGATGTTCCCAAATGAATACATTTAATTGCCTCAGCCAGTAATGAACTTATAGACACAACCGTAACATTGGATGGTTTTTCATTTTTGAGAGGAATTGAATCAGAAATAATTACTTCATCAATTACGGAGTTTTTTATTTTTTTAAGTGCATCATTAGAAAATACAGGATGGGTTATTACAGCAAAAACTCGTTTGGCGCCATTATTTTTTAATAATTCTGCGGCCTTAATTAAGGTGCCACCTGTATCACATAAATCATCTACGATTATTACATCTGCATTTTTTACATCACCGATTAAATCCATAGATTCAATTTTACCAGCACCAGCTCTTTTTTTGTTTATTAATGCCATGTTTGAGTTTATACCTGATTCAGCTAATTTAGTTGCAAATTTGGTTGCTCTGTCTACTCCGCCTGCATCAGGGGATACAACAACTACATTTTGTAAGTTTTTGGTATCATTTAGATATGGAATAAATACTTGAGCGGCATAAAGGTTATCTACCGGTATTTGTGTAAAAAACCCTTGAATTTGTCCGCAGTGAAGATCAACAGTTAATATTCGATCTGCTCCTGCCGTTTCTATCAATAAAGCTATATCTGCGGCAGATATTGGTACTCGAGGTGCGCTTTTTCTATCCTGACGAGCATATCCATAATAAGGCATTATAACGGTGATACTTTTAGCTGAGGCTCTTTTTGCAGCTCTAATCATTAAGAATAGTTCCATGACAGCATCATTTATTGACTGTTGGTTTGAAGAACATGTTGGTTGAATTATATATAGATCTTTTTTTCTTATACTTTCTTGAATTTGAACTTGTATTTCACCATCATTGTGTTTATCAACAATGGCGTTTACTGGGGGTAGGTTTAATAATTGAGCAACCTTTTGAGCTAATTCAGGATTTGAGTTTCCAGAAAATAATACAGCACCATCTATTATTGCTGATTGTGAAGCTTCTGTTTGTATAGCATAGTCTCTGGTTTGAATTTTGTTTGCTGTAGTATTTTGTTCGCTTGTGTACATATCAAATGTTGTTATGCCTACGAGTGCAATTAATAATATTAAGATTTTTTTCATTTTTTCCGCCTTGTTTTTTATTATTAAGGGTGTAATTGTACCATTTGCAATTAAAACCTCAAGTGAGATATAAGTTTATCTGTATTTTGTTTTAAATAGGAGGGTTTATGAGTTTGAGTGATGATTTGATCGGGGTTTAGGTTTTTTAAAAATGACTTGATTTTCAATAAAATTGATTCGATATCTATCTTTAGAATTTATATGAAAATTCAAAAACACTGATTTTGATATTAAAAAAGTTTGACACAATCACTGAGCTTGTCGAAGGATCTCATCCTGAGTGAATCCGAACGCAGTAAGGATTTGTATCGAAGGACGAGTCCTTTAAATAATTTTCGTATAAGCTCTTAGAAAAAGTGTACAATTGGCGATGCTTTTTTACATATCTAAATCTTCTGTGTAGACTTAATTTTTTTTGATCAAATTAAGGATTTTCATGAAATATGCAGAGGGTGAAAAATATCTGTGGCATTTACCAGAAGAGTTTGGTGTTGAAGTTTTAGATGTTGCTGCATCGTATAATTTATCCGTTCCTATTGTTCATACTCTTTTTTCAAGAGGTTTTCAGACTAAAGATCAGATAGATTCTTTTTTATTTAGCTCGTTTGAAAAAGACGTAGCTGATTCAAATTTATTAAAAGATGCAAACAAGGCTTTGGATAGAATTGAAAGAGCTATTAAAGATAAAGAAAAGATTTTAATTTTTGGTGATTATGATGTTGATGGAATGACTTCCACATCATTAATGTTAAGTAGTTTGATTCCATTGGGTGCAAATATCAATTTTGTTTTGCCAAATAGAGAAAAAGATGGCTATGGACTTTCTAAAAAAATTATAGAGCGTTGTGCCCAAAACAATTATAAATTAATTATAACTGTGGATAACGGTATTACTGCTATTGAGCCAGTTCTTTATGCTAAACAATTAGGACTTGATGTAATTATTACGGATCATCACAGGCCCCATGATAATGTTCCTGATGCCATTGCGGTTGTTAATCCTGCGCAAGAAGATTGTGCTTATCCATATAAAAGTTTTGCTGGCGTTGGTGTTACCTTTAAATTAATGTCTATGCTTTATGCTCGTAATAAAAAAACATTGCCAATAAAAGTTTATGAATTGATGTTGTTGGGGACTATAGCTGACGTTGTTCCTTTGACTGGTGAAAATAGATTTTGGGTTAGGCATTGTTTAAATTTTGTTAATAAAAATAGTAGTTTGGCTTTTGATGTTTTACGTAAAAATGGACAGATTGCAAAACCATTTATTTCTTCAACAGATATTGGTTTTGGAATAGCGCCACAACTTAATGCTCTTGGTCGTTTAGAGGACCCTCGGAAAAGTGTAAAGTTTTTAATAGGTTCAGATGAAACAGAAATTCATAATATTGGACAAATTTTATTTGAAATGAATCAGGCTCGCAAGCAAGTAGAGCGTTCTATTTATGATCAAATTGTGGAAAAAATTAATCAGGGTGAAATAGACTTAAGCAAAGAAAATATTATTATTGCCGCAAGTGATAAATGGCCTGCCGGTGTAATTGGATTAGTTGCATCTAGATTAGTTTCTACTTATGGTAAACCTGCGCTTTTATTTCATTTAACTAAAGATGGTTTTGCAAAAGGTTCATGTAGGTCAATTTCTGAGTTTAATATTTTTAATGCGCTTGCAAAAAATAAAGATTTGTTAAAAAGTTTTGGTGGCCATTCTTTTGCCGCGGGACTTTCTTTAAAGGTTGAAAATTTACGGCTGCTTAAAGATTCGTTAGAGCGGATAATAGCTGATGAATTAACAGAAATGGATTTACGCCAAAAAATAAAACTAGATGCTGTAGTTCAAATGCCGGAAATTACAAAAAAAATTGTTGATGATTTACAACATTTGGAACCATTTGGCCAGGAAAATAGAGCTCCTAATTTTTATTTAAAAGATGTTTCTCTGGTACAAAAACCAAAGATGATGAAGGATTTGCACGTAAAATGTAGTATTTTTGCAGATGGGGTTATAAAACCTGTTGTTTTTTTTAACAGACCAGAATTATATGAGCTTTTTATGGCGCAAGAACAAGAATCATTTGACTTGGCAGTGAATATCTCAGAGAATCATTGGAATAATAATATATCTGTGGAATTGCTTGGATTAGACGTGGCATTTAAAAAAAAGGATTGATGATGATAATTACAATTGACGGCCCTGTTGCTAGTGGAAAATCAACTGTGGCAAAAACTTTGGCACAAAAACTTGGGTATCATTTTTTAAATACCGGTTTAATGTACCGAGCGGTTGCTTTTCTTCTGATGAAAAAATTTAATTATGATGAAAAAAATTTACTTTGTCCTACCCGTAAAGCTGTCGAAGTTTGTTTAGATGTAGATAAATTTATTTACTTTGCAGATGGTAAGGGCGCGTCTATTTTTTATGATGGAGTAGATATAACATCTTTTTTAAAAACTCCGGAAATGGATCGAGCAAGCTCTGTATTAAGTGCTTGTATATCTGTTAGAAAAATTTTGTTAACGCTGCAAAAAAAACTTGCCAAGGATATTAATATTGTTGCAGATGGTCGAGATACAGGTTCCGTTGTGTTTCCGGATGCAAAATATAAATTTTATTTAACAGCATCCTTAGAAGAACGTGCTCGTAGATGGAGATTGGCTGAGGCATTAAAAGGCGTTTTAATTGCGGAAGATGAGGCTAAAAAATTAATTAAAGAAAGAGATCAAAGAGATATGAAACGAGATATCGCCCCTTTGATTGTTCCAGAAGGAGCTATTACAATTGATAATACAGGATTGACAGAAGAAGAAACACTACAAAAGTTTTTAAGTTTTATTAAGTAGGTTCTTAAAAAGTAAATCTATAAAAATTTTTTAATAAAAAAGCGGATCGGATAAATAAATCCGATCCGCTTTTTTATTGTGTGCTCTAAATTAAGAGAACATTTCGTCGTAGTTGTACATGTCATCTAGAACTGCAACTTTTTTAACTTCTTTTTTTGCCTTGTCTGTTTTCATTTTTTTGTCTGTTTTCATTTTCTTTTCTTTTTTTGCTTTTGGAGCTTTGTCTTTTTTGACAACTTCAGTTTTTACTTTTTTTGCTTTTTTGTCGTCTTTACATGCTGGGGCAAAAACTACTGCTGTGCAAATAAGAGCTAACATTAGCTTTTTCATTTATCTCTCCTGCTTTGAGGGGGTTAAAAATAACTGATTGACAGGTTAGAAGAATCAAAAAAAAAATTCAAGAGTTTGCCCAATTAAAAAAGAGAAGGCTCTTGCGAGCCTTCTCTTAAGCATTGTTTTAATGCGGAATTTAGAAAACGATATCTTCGTCGTCTTTGCCTTGGGCATCTAGTTCTAGTGATGCCATTTCTTTTACTGTCTTAGTTTCAGTCATTTCTTCAGTTTTAGCTTTTGGTGTTTCTGCCTTTTTTTTACCTTTGCAAGCTGGTGCTAAGGCTAGCAAGAAAGAACATAGCAATAAAATCGAAAGCTTTTTCATAGTGACTCCGTGTTAAAACGATTAATAATTATTTCTTCTTTGTCTTTGTTGCTTTTTTTACACTTGCCTTTTTTACACTTATTTTTTTTCTACTTATTTTTTTTCTACTTGGTTTTTTTCTACTTGGTTTTTTCCCTGATTGATTAATTTTATCAAGTGGATTTTTAGCAAAACTTTCTGCAATAACTTCATCCATATTTTCAACCGGAATAACTTTCATGTCTTTTAGATCAATTTCTTTTGTAATTTCTTCTAAATCATGAATATTATCTTTTGGTATCAATACTTTTTTCATTCCATGTTGTTGTGCTGCTATAAGTTTTTCTTTTAAACCGCCTATTTCAAGGACTCGACCACGCAAAGTTATTTCACCAGTCATGGCTAGATTATTAAGAACCGGCATTTTTGTCAAAGCAGAAACCAAAGCAGTACAGATTGTTATACCTGCAGAAGGGCCATCTTTAGGTGTTGCACCTTCTGGTATATGGATGTGAATATCCTTTGTGGCTGTGAATGATGTTTTTAATCCTAATTCTGGTGCTCTTGATCGGATATAGCTTAAAGCAGCCTGAGCCGATTCTTGCATAATATCACCAAGTTGACCTGTTAAATGGGTTACACCCTTGCCAGGAAGAATACATGTTTCTATTTCTAAAACATCTCCACCAAGTTCAGTCCATGCAAGGCCTGTGACTAATCCAATTTTTTCTTCACTTTGATTTATTGAAGTTTTTTTGAATTTAGGATTTCCAAGCCATTCTATTAATTTGTTTTCTGTAACAACTATAGATTTGGTTGATTTGTCTTTTAAAATTAATTGAATCGATTTTCGCATTAATTTAGCAATTTCACGTTCTAATTGTCTGACTCCAGCTTCTTTTGTGTAATCAAAAATAAGTTTTTGTAAAACGTTATCAGGCAATTGGAATTGTGTTTCAGTAAGGCCATAATCTTTTAAATTTCTTGGAATTAAAAACTTACGAGCAATTTCCATTTTTTCATTATCTGTGTACCCAGAAAGAGTTATGATTTCCATTCTGTCAAACAATGGGTAAGGAATGCCATCAAGCGTGTTGGCTGTTGTAATAAACATAACTTTTGAAAGATCATATTCAACTTCTAAAAAGTGATCCATAAAACTTTTGTTTTGTTCTGGGTCTAATACTTCTAATAATGCTGATGCAGGATCTCCATGAATATCACTAGAAAGTTTGTCTATCTCATCAAGTAAGATTACTGGATTTATAGTGCCAGTTTTTTTTATGGCTTGAAGAATTTTGCCAGGTAAAGCGCCAATATAAGTTCTTCTGTGTCCTCGAATTTCTGCTTCATCGCGAACGCCACCTAAAGAAATTCGTGCAAATTCTCTGCCTAAACTATCAGCTATAGATTTACCTAGAGATGTTTTACCAACTCCAGGAGGACCAACTAAACAAATAATTGGAGATTTTTTCATATTTTTATTGAATTTTTTGGCAGCTAAAAATTCAATAATTCTTTCTTTGGCTTTTTTTAAACCTGCATGAGTTCCATTTAAAATATTTTCAGCTTCTTCTAAAGAAATTTTATCCTTGCTTTCTTTATTCCAAGGTAATGTTAATAGCCAATCAATGTAGTGTCTGCTTACAACAGCTTCAGAAGACATTGGAGGCATTTGTTCAAGCCTACGTATTTCTTTTTCTACTTTTTCTTGAGCTTCCTTGCTAAGACCTGCATGTTTTGCTTGGTCTTGTAAATGTCCAAGTTCAGATTGAAGATCTTCTTTTCCTAATTCTTTTTGAATGGCTTTAATTTGTTCTGTTAAATAATATTCTTTTTGGCCTTTTTCAATTTGTGTATGAACTTGGCCTTTAATTTTTTGTTCGACTTTTAAAATTTCGACTTCTTTGGCGATTAATTTGCAGACAATTTCGATTCGTTCTAATAAATTTGCAGTTTCCAAAATTTGTTGTCTTTGATCGAATGAAAGGTTCACGTGAACCGCAATGGTATCAACCATTGTATCTATATCTGAAAGTTCATTGGATTCTGAAATTATATCAGCCGGAGCTTTGGTGTTAAATTTTGTGTATTCTAAATAAATCTTTTTTAATGTGCGCCAGAAAGCTTCAATTTCAACATTTTTTTCAAGACCTGATGTTGGTACTTCTTTACAAATGGCGCTCATAAAATCTTGTAATGGTTGAATTTCTTCAATGCGAGATCGCTCAAGTCCTTCGGCTAATATTTTTAATGAACCATTAGGCATACGCATTACTTGTAAAATATTGGACTTTGTTCCAAACATAAAAATGTCTGTTGGTGTAGGATTTTCTATATTTGCATCTTTTTGGGTTGTAATAAAAATGTCTTTATTATTTTTTAGAGCGAATTCAACGGCTTTTATGGAAGATTCTCTGCCAACAATTATTGGTATGATACTTTTTGGAAGCATAACTACATTTTTTAAAGGAAGTACAGAAAGAAGTCCTTCTTTTAACGTTACGCCATTATTATCATTATTATCATTATTATCATTATTTAGTTTTTTTTTGGCATTAGAAGATTTTTTTTGCTCAATAGGCTCTAAAATATCTTCCTGTTCATCTATATTAAAATTTTCTTTGATTTCTTCTAACATTGTTTTTTGCCTCATTTATGGTATTTTTACATGGGTATGTATAAAAATCTTAGCATGTTGATGTAGATTTGTCTATTGGGATTGCCTAAGTTGAGCATTTTGATAAGGTTTTTTAGGAAGAAAAATTATGTATTTAACTTGCTGGTCGTTATATACTTTAAGTAAAAGTTGCTTTATTACAATTAGAAATTATCGGAGATTTTTATGAAGAAATGGTTAAGATTGTTTGGTTGCTTGCTTTTTGCAAGCGGTTTGTGTGCCGATAACGCGATTTGGTTAGATGTTGAACGAATTTTCAATCAGGAAAACCCCGGTGTTACTGATGGTTATAGATATACTTTGGAGCAAAGTAGTGGCTTTGGACGCTCTTCGTATTGGATTGACGTTCATATAGACGAATATTGGCTGGATGAAATGGGTGGCTACATTCTTAGGGTGAACTCTAGTAATGGTTTATCGTTATGTTTAAAGGGTGTTTTACAAGATTTTTGTAAACGACTTAATATTTCACATAATAGTGTTAGAGAGTTAGATTTTTCTTTAATGGGTGGTATTGACTGTAAGTATATTTGGTCCGCAGCCGATGATTACCTAAGGCTTGAGATTGTTCGTTTGCCAAGCGGTGAGGGCGATGTTTTTTTTAATAGAGGTTCTAATTATAGTTATAGCGATGATTTAGATGGAAATACGGATAGTTTAAATTATGAAGGTGTTGATTATGAATAGTAAAAAATTGATTTTACTTTTGGGTTGTTTAATTAATTTGGATATTTTTGCTTTTACGTTTAGTAGGCCAAAAATACGTATAGATCTAAGACGAGAAGCTCTTTGTGGCGAGTTTAGTGTATCTTTAAACATTTGTGGATCAATTGATTGTTATCATTGTGGTGATTTAACGCTTTATGTTAGTAGTTATGCACCAGTTGTACAACAAAATTTTATAAAGGATTTTATTTCAGAAGTTTTGGCTCAAGCGGGGTTGGATGAGGCTGTTGTTAAGTTGTTAGATTTCAGTCAGCTTAACTTTGAAGGGGGCATGGCTCAGATTTTTGATATGTATCCATGTCTTGAAAGTGTTAAATTGAAAAATGGGACGATAATAATTCGAGACTAAGCTTTTTTATAAACTGTAAGCATGCAATCTTTTGTAAGTGCGATTTTTTTGATTTGCGATGGTTTTTTGGGCAAAAAGATTATTTTGTTGCGGTGTGTAATTTTATTTTTTTATATTGTTTTCTAAGTCAATTTTTTTTGAAAGGATCTTATGCGATTTGGGTTGAAGTTAATTTTTGCAAGTTTGTTTTGTTTTTTGATTTTATTTTTATTTAAAAACAATTATTCAAAATTTGGTCATAGGCAAATAGATACTATTTACGGTTCTTTTGACGCTAATGATTCTGTTATCTTGGATTTAATCGATAGTGATGTTATTCAGAGACTGAAAAAAGTTGATCAATATGGTTTAAGTAAGGGTAAATCCTTTTCGCGTTATGATCATAGTATTGGTGTGTGGGCTCTGTTAAAGAAATTTGGTGCACCATTAGAAGAACAAATAGCAGGGCTTTTACATGATGCTTCACATACTGTTTTTTCTCATGTTGGCGACAAGGTTTTTCATCATGTAGAGAAAGCTGAATCTTATCAAGACACCATTCATGAAAAGTATATTGGGCAAACAGTTGTTGTAGATATATTAAAAAAATATGGAATACCGTTTGAAGTTGTAGATTGTAAAAATAAAAATTATACAATGCTTGAACAGGATCTTCCTGAAGTTTGCACGGATCGATTAGAATATAATTTAAGAGGTGGCCTGGTTGAAGGATTGATCACACTGGAAGAAGTAACAAAAATTTTAGATAGTATTCGATTTGAAAATGGAAAATATTTTTTTACAAACATAGATTTGGCTAAAAAGTTTGCAGAAATTCCTATTTATTTAAGTGAACACGTATGGGGCTCTTGTGATGGCTTTGTTGCTCAATTATTTTTAGCGCATGCTTTGTTAAGAGCAGTGGATCTAGGGTTAATAACAGTGCATGATATTCATTTTTCTACCGATGATGTTGTTTCAGGAATTTTAAATGGTTCAAATGATGAGATTATAAAAAAGGATATGAGCAGTTTTTTTAATAGCGAAGATTTATATTTTGTTTCTTCTCGGCAGGATCATGATAAGTATTTTGCGTGCAAGTTTAGGGGTGTTAATCCTTGGGTTAGACTTGAAAATGGTGAATTTAAACGATTGCTGGATATAAACAATGTTTGCTTGCATTATTACAGTTGCGTAAAAGATAAAATGAAACAAGGGTGCTACATAAAATTTACAAAAGACGGGCACTTTTTAGGTGATGATTTTTTGACAGAGGTTTTTTTTGCTGGCCAGGGCTAAGCTTGTTATAGGTTTTTGTAGGACTTCTGTTTATAGTAACCCTATTTTATAACACATAGATCTCTGTTTATATTAGAGCCATAATTTTTATAGTTCAGCTTTTGAAGCTGCGCCAATCTGCATAGGTTAGGCATGATAGTTTGACATATTATGGAAATGAAGCGTATTAAAAACTGGTTTTTTTAGGTTCTGTGGTATACTGAAAAGGCTTGTCTAAATTTTAAGTTAGAAAAATTTATATTTAAAGGAAATGAATGCTGAATAAGCTGGCATCGCTGTTGTGGGGAAAGTTTGATGATAAAAAGGAGCTAGAAAAGTTTTTAATTTTAGCTTCTGTTTTTGGATTAATAATTGCTGCTTATTGGATTCTTAGACCGCTAAAAGATAGCTTTTTTGGAGTTATTGTTGGTGATTATCGCGGAACAGCTAAGCTGGTTTCGTTATTAAGTACAGTTTTTTTTATAGTTATTTATGCAAAACTAATTGATTGGTTTCCAAAACAAATAGTCTTCTACATGTTATCCGTCTTTTATGGTTTGTTTTCAATTGTGTTTATGTTTGTGTTTCTTTCTTCGTATGGGTTGACTGATACAATGGCTTCATCCCACAGAATGCTCGGGTGGATTTGGTATATATTTGTTGAAAGTTGCGGCTCATTGGTGATTTCTTTGTTTTGGGCATTTGTTACCGATATTACGGGTCCAGTTTCTGCAAAAAAAGGTTTTCCGATAATTGCTTTATTTGGGCAGCTTGGAAATGTTTTTGGTCCTGTCGTTGTTCTGATTCTTGGGCCAAGAGTTAGTTCAAACGCTTACATAATAGGCATGGCCGGTATATTACTTTTGCTGGCAGGTCTTTTAATGTGGGTGTTTATTCAAGTTATTCCAGCTGAATATCAAAAAGGCTATCACAAAGGGCAGCACGCAAAGGGCAAAACAGGCTTTTTGGATGGCCTTAGGCTTCTTTTAACTCAAAAATACTTGTTTGCGATATTTATAATAATGTTTTTGTTTGAATCTATAAGTGAAATTATAGATTTATACTTCAAGTCTCTTGCTCAGGATGCTTTTCCATTAGAAGCTGACATGACCCATTTTATGGCTATTTATAGTCTTGTAGTTGGAATTGTTTCCGCTTCCTGCGTTTTATTTGGTTTAAATAGTCTTCAACGAATATTTGGGATGCGATTTGCCTTGGTTGTTGTGCCAATTGCTTTGGCGGTGGGTCTCGTGTTTGTGTTGTTTAATATGCAATCTTTATATGTGATGTTGATTTTACTGGTTTTATTTAAAGCTTTAAATTATTCGTTTTCACAGCCAACCGTTAAGCAGCTTTATATCCCTACGACTGAAGAAGCTAAATATAAGGCTCAAGCCTGGATAGATTCTTTTGGCCGGCGCTTTGCAAAAGGCGTAAGTGGATCTGCTGATGCCTGTAGATCATCATTGGTAGCAACATTGGGTGCAATGGCTGGGGTTAATGCCTATCTAGCGATTACCACTGTTTTATCGCTATTCTTTATAGGTATTCTTTGGATTCCTATAGCTGTATTCGCCGCCAAGTCTTACAATGTGGCTATAGACAATGATGAAGTGGTTTGCTGATATCGTGCGTTTAATATGTTTGTAAGAAAGGAGGCTTAAAAGGGGTTTTTAGTTTGAAAGTTTTAATTAAAAGAGAACTTTTTTGTTGAAAAGCTTCTCAAAAGCGGGGGTTTTGTTATAATTTAGGTGTGTTTATTTTTTAATTATTTTAAATAATCTTCAGAAAGGGGTCATTAGAATGACTTTAATGCAAGGTTTTATTTTATTAAATGTGCTGTTTTTTGGCGCTGCTGCAGTGTTTCCAAGGCTTAGAAAAGCCCTTTGGGGTGAATTTGAAAGCTGGGGCGAAATCGCAAAATTCGTTGGCTTTGGTATTGTTTTTGGTTTGATAATCGGTGATTATTGGACATTGCGATTACTTAAAGATTCTTTGTTTGCAGCGGTTATTCCTTATAAACAATGGCGCTGGACCGCAAAAGGTCTTTCTATGCTTTCTGTTCCGGTCCTTTTGATTGTTTATTCTAAATTGTTGGACTGGATTGGTCGAAAAAAGGCTTTTTATGTTTTAGCGACCTTTTTTGGTATTTCTAGTTTGATATTTGCGTACTTTTTTGCTCACGAATATTATGGACTTCCAAATACTGTCAAAAGTCCTACAAGGATGATTGGTTGGCTTTGGTATGTTTTTGTAGAAATGTATGGTTCTTTTGTTGTGGCTCTCTTTTGGGCAATCATGACTGATATTACCAAGCCGGGTGCTGCAAAGCGAATATTCCCATTGATAGTTCTTGGTGGCCAAGCAGGTAATGCTGTTTTACCTTTTATTTTGTTGCCTTTAGGTAAAAATGTTTTTGGAAACAGTGCGCCAGTTGTAGGTATTTGCGGTTTGATTGTTTTGGTAGCTGGTATATTAATGTGGTTCTTTATGCATGTGTTGCCTAAAGAACAATTAGAAGGTTACAAGACTAAGGAAGCAGAAAAAATTGCAGAAGAAGAAACAGGTTTCTTGGAAGGCTTAAAGCTTTTAGTTAGTGAAAAATATTTACTTGGTATTTTTGCAATTGTTTCATTCTTTGAAGTCCTTGTTACAATTTTTGATTTTTACTTCAAGGCTATGTGTTTTGATTTCTTCCCATCAGAAGTTTTGGCGAACGATTATTTTAAATGGTACGGTTCGCTTACAGGCTTGGTTGCTATGTACTGCGTGTTGTTTGGTATAAACAACATTCAGCGTCGTTTGGGTATGAAGATTTCATTAATCTTAACACCGCTTTTGATTGGTGTTGCTGTTGTTTTAATCAATTTTACATCTGGTACTACAGTTGCTTTAACAGTTGCATTGGCTGTGATGGTTTGCTCCAAAGCTGTTAACTATGCTTTGAACGGTCCAACATTGAAACAGCTTTACATTCCAACATCAGAAGATGTGAGATACAAATCTCAGGCTTGGATTGAAACATTCGGATCAAGAGGCGCTAAATTTGGCGGTGAATTGTTTAATCGCTTGAGAGCTACATTTGATGGAATTTGGGGTGTTGCTGGCGGTGCATCAGTGTTCTTGTTGCTGGCTGGTGGTCTTTCTGGTGTGCTTGTAATTGTTTGGATGTTGGCCGCAGTGTCTGTTTCTAAGCGTTATGATAAAGCTATGAAAAACGATGAGCTTGTTTGTTAATTTAGTTTAATTAGAGCTTATGAAAGGGTCTTTGCAGTGTTAAATAAACGTTGGAAGACCCTCTCCTGCTTTTAAAAAGGGGCATAGCATAATGAAGCATCGGTGTGATAAGGAATGGGCGCTTTTTTAGGAAGGTTATATGATGCTGAAAACTTCTGGTAGTTTGTTTTTAGGGATGTGTAAAATTTTTAATGATGTTGTTTTTGGTATAAAAGATCTTGTTGTTGGCGTGGTTTTGAATGTTTATACATGGTATAAAGGTTTACGTTCTGCGGACCGTCATGTTCAGATAAAATTTTGGTTATTGAGCGCTATTTTCTTTTTAACAATTTTTGGTTACACCTTGGTTAAAGAAGTTAAGGATGCGGTGTTTGTATATATTGTTGGAAGAGAGTATATTTGGCTGGCAAAAATTTTAACAATTTTTATGTTAGCACCTTTGGTTTTTTTCTACTCATATTTGGTAGACAGAATTAGAAGATACCAGCTTCTTTATTTTTATAGTGTTGCCTTTGGTTCTTTGGGTTTATTGTTTGCTTGGTTGGTTGGTAATGCTGTTTACGGTTTGCCAAATACAGACACAAGTCCCTGGAGAATTTTTGGTTGGTTGTACTACTTTTTTGTAGAAAGTTATTCACCATTTTTGGTAAGTGTTTTTTGGGCCTTTGCAAACTCTGTGAGTGATCCTCAGTTTTCTAAGAAAAATTATTCAATGATGGTTGCAGCTTCCAAATTTGCAGGTGTTTTGGCTTCATTGGCTGGTGTTGCAATGCTGGGTGGACACTTTATTAAATTGACTGATGTGGTCAGTTATCAGGTTTTAATGGTTTGTTCTTCTTTAGTTATATTCGTGATTCCTATAGCTGTAAAAGTGTTGATTACATTGGTTCCTGGCAATATGTTGCATGGTTATGAGGCTGCATACAAGTTTGAAAAAACAAGAAGCAACGAAGAAAAAAAAGATGCTGGATCTAGTGTTAGTTTGATGTCTGGTCTTAGGATGTTTATGAAATATCCATATGTTTTAGGCATTTTTTCAATTTTATTTTTTCATGAAGTTGTCGCGAATGTTCTTAATTATTTAAAATTGGGCGTTGCTCAAGAAGCTTCGTCTTCAGTTGGTGAATACGGTATTTTTCTATTTCAGGTTGCGGGTGAGGTTCATTTTGCAGGTATGGTGTTTTCTATTCTAGGTGCCAGCTTTTTAGTTAATCGATTTGGTGAAAGAATTTGCTTGATTTTAAATCCGCTATTGGTTGGTTTCTTCTTGTTCCTCTATATGGCGGCATGGGGAAGTGGTTCATTGGGATTGAAATGTTTTATGTTTAATGTGGCCTTAGTTATGATTCGAGCATTGAATTATGCATTTAATTATCCATTAAGAGAAGCTTTATATATACCAACTGTTAAGGATGTTAAGTTTAAATCTAAGTCTTGGATTGATTCATTTGGAAGTAAAATTTCAAAATCGGCTGGATCTAGTTTTAATGGTTTGGTAGAGAACTTTTTCTGTATAGGTAGCGTATTGTTCTTTTCCACTTATTCAGTATTCTTTGTGGCCGTTGTAGCTATGTGGACATTGTCTTCTTATTGGCTTGGTAATAGATATGAAAAAGTGATTAAAAATAATGAAGTAATTGGGGCCGATGAATAAGGTATCAAAAATTGCATTTTACGGTTCTTTTGTTACACTGCTAATGTTTTATTTTTAAAATCTTGCTTTCTTAATCAGGGGTGGTCAACGAACTGCGTACCCAGAAAGCAACTGTTAATAACCCTGAAAGGTTAAAAATGATAGATCTAAAATTGCTAGTTAAATCTGGCGTTCACTTTGGTCACCAGACATCACGCTGGAACCCAAGAATGGCTCCTTACATTTGGGGTCACAAAAATAATGTTCACTTGATCGATGTTTCCAAAACAGTTATTCATCTTGAAAAAGCTGCAAAGTTCTTAGAATCAGTAGCTGCAGAAGGTAAATCAATTTTGTGGATTGGAACAAAAAAATCTGCTCAAAAAGCTATTGATTCTGTAGCAAAAGGACTTGGTTGCCCTTATGTTACACATAGATGGATTGGTGGAACAATTACAAATTTCCCTCAAGTTAAAAAATCTGTAACAAAACTTCTTCACTTAGAAGATGTTCTTGCTAAGGCTGAATCATTCAATTACACAAAAAAAGAATTGAATATGTTCCAAAAGAACGTTGAACGTTTGAAAAAGAATATCGGTGGCATTGTTAATTTAAGATTGCCTTTGGGTGCCGTAGTAGTTGTTGATGTTAGAAAAGAAAGTTCAGTTATTAAAGAAGCATCCGTTGCAGGTATTCCTGTAGTTGGTCTTGTTGATACAAATTCAGATCCATCTTTGATTAACTTTGTAATTCCAGCTAATGATGATGCTCCAAAATCAATATCTGTAATTCTAAATTATTTGGCAGAATCAACTAAAGCTGGTCAAGTGTTAGCAAAAGAAAATCCTGAAGTTGTTGCTGCAATGGAAATGGCTCTTCTTGAAAAAGATGAATCATTAGAAGATGAAGAATTTGAAGATAAAAAAGTGGCTGCTAAAAAAGCACCTTTCAAAAAGCCTATAATGAAAAAAGGTCCAAGGACTTTTGAAAAATAAATAAGTTATTTGAAATTTTTTGAAATATTTGTGGAGAGGTGTCCGAGTGGCTGAAGGAGCACGATTGGAAATCGTGTATGTCTCGAGAGGGGCATCGAGGGTTCGAATCCCTCTCTCTCCACCATAAATTATCGGTATGCCGATTTGTTCTGTTGCCCATTTAGAAGTTGAAAAACTTGATGTTGTGTTGCAGAAATTGCTGGGGCGAGTACCTGGTGAGGTAATCGGAAAGTATCGAAAATAAATTAAGGGAAGTCGATAAGGAATAATTAGCTTAATCTGTCAGGTCCGAAAGGAAGCAGCAGGAGTTAGGGATTTCTGTATTAACTTCCCTTTTTTTGATATTTGTTTGTAAATAGTTAAACTTAATTATCTATTCTTGTTTTATTTAAGGTTAAAATCCTATCTTGAAAGATTTGAATAATGGAAGCTGTCAATCTTAATTTAGCTAGAAAATGGCGGTCCAAAAATTTTGAACAAATTGTTGGGCAGGATCTTTCTGTGCGAATGTTAAAAAACAGTCTTTTTTTAGATCAATATTTTCCAGTTTATCTTTTTTCAGGTCAACGAGGATGCGGTAAAACATCTTCGGCTCGTGTTTTTGCGGCAGCTGTTAATTGTGAAAAAAAAGATGATTTTAGGAAAGATCCAAAATCTTTTAATATTCCATGTTTACTGTGTAAATCATGCATAGCCATGCAGGAAGGCAAGCATCCAGATTTTATAGAAATAGACGCAGCTTCTTATACGGGCGTTGATAATGTTCGTCAGATTATAGAAACTTCTAGCATGCTTCCTCTTATGGGGCGTAAAAAGATTTATTTAATTGATGAAGTACACATGCTTTCTAAGGCGGCATTTAATGCATTTTTAAAAATTTTAGAAGAACCGCCAGCTTCAGTGTTATTTATTTTAGCCACAACAGATCCTGAAAAAATTATTGATACAGTAAAATCTAGATGTTTTAGATTATTTTTTAATGCCGTTAAAAAAGATCAATTATTTAATCATTTGATAAAAATTTGCAAAGAAGAAAATATAACTTACGAAGATTCAGCATTAGAATTGATTATAAAAGAAACTGATGGGTCTGTTAGAGATGCTATAAATTTATTAGAACAGGTTCGATTTGGCTCTGAAGGTGTAACCAAAGATCTTGTATTAAAAGTTATGGGATATGTTCCTGAAAAACATTTAATTAGAATTTTTGAATTATTAATTAAAAAAGATATTGCGGATCTTTTGGCTTTTTTTAAAGAAATTGAATTAGAAGAATATTCAGCAGACTTACTTTGGAAACGTATGCTTGAAGTTGCTCGTGGTTTAATTTGGCTTAAACATGATGTTGAACCAGATTTTGGTGAGTATTGTGAAGATCTAAAAATTATCTCATCAAGTTGTTCACTAAATCAGCTCGGGGATATTTTAGAAGTTTTTTATAAAAATGAATTGGCTTTTATTCGTACCACATTTAAGCACAGTTTTTTGGAAATGTTGTTGTTAAAAATAGCGGGAATTGAAGCTACGCCTGTTGTTGTACAAAAAAAATTGCTTGCACCTTCTGTTGTTCCTGGTGTTAAAAAAAGTTTTAAGGAACCTGTTTTAAAAGAAGTAGTTGCATATAATTTAAAGCAAGAAGTAGCACAAGAAGTATC
The DNA here is from genome assembly GCA_000989525.1 of candidate division TM6 bacterium GW2011_GWF2_32_72. GTDB lineage: Bacteria > Babelota > Babeliae > Babelales > GWF2-32-72 > GWF2-32-72. Next base: position 84,987 of record LBON01000003.1, on the reverse strand, counting down.
AGATGAAGATGTTATTGAAGAAAATTATGATGCAGTTGAACTTGTACAAACAAGACAGCAAGATACGCCTGTCCAAGATGAAAAACTTGAAAAAAATATAAGAAAAGAAGTTCTTCCTGATCCAGAACAAATTGTTTTAACAGATGGTGTTAAAGAAAGTGGATGGATTGCATTTTTAAATAGTTTAGAAAGTATTGAAGAGCCTCTTGTAATGTCTGTTTTTAGACAAGGTAAGTTTGTTGATTTTGGCAAAGAAACGTTTGTTTTAAAAGCAGCTTTTCCAAAAAGGTTTGAATTGTTTAAAGATAAATTAAATGAAACAAGTAAAAAGTGGATGCCACTTTTAAGATTGGTATTTTCAGATAAAGTTCGATGCGCATTTGTATTTGAAAATGATTTAGAACCTGTAAAAAAAAAGAGCATAGTTGGAGCGGGGGAAGAAATTAAAAGGGAAACATCATTTTCACAAAATATAAATACTAGACCAAAAAGTTTTGGGCATGCTATAGATATTTCAGATAAAGAAAAATGGAAGCTTACAAATAGCTTGTTAGATGTTTTTCCAGGGACAATTACAGAAGTTAAAGAGGATTTAAATGGCTAGGCTTAATAAAATTATAATAGTTGGAAGAACTAATGTTGGAAAGTCCACATTGTTTAATCGACTTGCTGAAAAAACTCGCGCAATCACTTTGGATCAAGAGGGTGTAACTCGAGATTTTATAAGTGATGTTGTTAATTGGAAGGATGCTTCGTTTGAGCTTTATGATACTGGTGGGGTAAGTTTAAAATCAACAACAGATCCAATATTGGAAAAAGTTCGAGTATCAGCTCTTAATTTAATAGAAGATTCTTATGCGGTATTATTTGTTGTAGATGGAAAAATCGGATTGCTTCCTGAAGATAGAGATATTGCAAAGGTTCTTCATAAAACTAATAAACCAGTTTTTTTGGTGATTAATAAAGCGGATGTTTCTGATGCTATTCAACAATTACACGAATTTGAACGTCTTGGTTTTAAGGAAAGTTTTTTTGTTTCTGCGCAACATGGTGCCGGAATTTCAGAATTGCTAGATGGAATCACTGAAGATCTTCCACATATTGTTGAATCTAAAGAAGAAGAAAAACCTAAATTTAGCGTCGTTTTGCTTGGAAAGCCAAATGTGGGCAAGTCATCATTGATGAATTTATTGCTGGCAAAGGAACGTTCAATAGTTTCGGATGTTCCGGGAACAACCAGAGAAGCGCTTTCTGAAAAAATTCAATTTCAAAAAGAATCTATTTTGTTAACAGATACAGCGGGTATTAGAAGAAAAAGAGCGGTTGAAGAACCTCTTGAAGAAATGATGGTGCACAGTTCATTTAAAGCAATGGAACGAGCTGATATTGTTCTTTTGATGTTAGATGAATCAGAAGGCCAAGTTTCAAATCAAGAATTAAAACTTGTTTCTTATGCTTTTGAAAATGGAAAAGCTGTAATTGTTCTGTTTAATAAAGATGATCTTATGGATGATCTTACACGACAAGATTTAGAAATTGATTTGGAAAAATATCCACAACTTTTTGAGAAGTTTGAGACTTTGCGAATTTCTTGTAAGACGGGTAAAAATATAGGTAAGGTTTTACCATTAGTTGAAAAAGTTTGGGAAAGATATTCTCACGAATTTGATGATCTTGAAGTAACAGAATTTTTCAAAGAAGCTTTGTATAAAAAACCATTATATCATAATAAAATATTGTTAAAGCTTTATAAGGTTCGTGTAATTCGCACAGCGCCTATTACATTCTTGTTTCTTGTAAATAGTGCGTCATGGTTTGGTGCAAGTCAGTTGGCTTACTTTGAAAATAGATTGAGATCAAAATATAATTTAAAAGGTGTTCCTGTTAGATTTGTTGTTAGAAAACGTAGTTAAAAGCAAGCCCCGGTATTTTTATCGGGGCTTTTTTTAATTTATAGATAATTAGTTTTTAGATATTATATTGTTGCATTAAAAACTTTTGTGAGCACTTTAAATAATTTTCGTATAAGCCCTTAATAATTCTTGTTGTTAGATGTATTTGAAGCGCAGTATATTTGGGTTCTTACATTTTTTATTTAATTTGTTGTAGACTAAAAAAAGGTATTTTTCAGACTCAATGCAAAGGAGTTACTATGCATAAAAGAATAACATTTCGCGGAATGGAACATTCTCCAGTAATGGAAAAGCATGTAGATCAACAACTTGAAAAAATTTTGCACATCTTGGATAATAAACCAGGTCCAAAACATCTTGATGTGGTTTTGGATGCAAGTAAAATACATTGTGATAACAAAGTAGAGTGTACATTAAAAACTCCTCAATTTGATTTGATTTCACATCATAGCTGTCCAGATATTTATGAAGCAATAAACATAAGTATAGATATTCTTTATCATCAGCTATTGGAAGCAAAAAGAAAATTAGTTGATGATAGAAAACAGCTTGGTCGGCATGAAGAATTTAAAAAAGAACGTTAATTTTTAAGAAGAATTTAAGAATTAAGGAGCCATAAGGCTCCTTTTTTATTGACTAAATTGTTTTATTATAAAATTTATTTATTTAAATCTGGCTTTTTTAGAATGTATTGTTTTAAAATTCAAATACTTATGTTGAATTAAAGGATTGTTGGTTTTTTAAGGAGATTGTTTAATGAATATTATTAAAACAAGAATTATTATATTTAGTGTTTGTTTTTTTGCAAATTCGATATTTTCATCTTCAATGGAACTTCCTTTTTTTGGTGTGGTGAAATTTAATAATCAACCGATTTTGATAAACAATAAAAAAGAATTTGATCTTGGCCCATTAAGGGTTGAAAATTTGTTAGCTACACAACAAAGAAAAAAGAAATTTATTACGGGAACCGTTCTTTTTTTAGATAAAGTTGCAAATATTGAATCTGATGAAATTACACCAGAAAAAATATCTTTTAATCTTAAATTTGCACAAGATTTAAAAATTAACATTTGGCCTAACTATTCTATAAATACTAATTCTTTGCAGTTGGTTATTTCGACCTTAAAAGACAAGCAATTTTTGATCAACTTAAAATGTGAAACAATGATATTAAATAAAAATGTATCAATACTTATTAATAAACAAAATATTCAAAATGAAGATATTTTGTCTCTTTCTTTTAGTTTAGATTCTCTTCTTTTGAAATATTTGGTGCCAGCGTTTGCGGATACACTATTTGGGGAAATCAACTTTGTAAAGCCATCGTTTCTTGTGCAAAATTTTAATCAGTCGGATATTCAAAAAATAAAAACTGAATTTAAAGGGCAGGTTGATTTATCTTCAGTTAAACCTTCTTCAATAAAAGTTGATCTAAGCAATGTAGCGTTTATTGCATCAATATATGAATTAAATTTTAACTTACAGGCTTCGATTCCAAATGGAATAAATATTGCTTCAATAGGAAATATTTCAGATCCAAAATTAATATTGGATGCTAAATTTAGTTTAGCTGATGGTAAATTTAAGATCATTTCTAGTGATTTAAGATTGGGAGGGCTTGCTAATATGGAAGTTCCTCATTTAGGTCTTGCTAAAATTCAATTAAATTCAAAATTTGTTCAAGATGGCATTAATGTTTCTGGTAATATTATTGATCCGTTAAAAATTAAACCTCTTGGAAAAACAAATTTTCCATTAATCAAAGATCTTGAGTTTTCTAATTTACGAATAAAAACAAATTTTGAAAAACCAAAGGCGCCAGGTTTAAAGCCCATAAGTACGATTGCATTTGGAGGAGATGTAAATTTACCAGCTCCATTTAAATTAAAAACTTTTGCAGAAATTAGATCAATTTTAAAACCTGATGGTAAGCCAGATTTTTTAGGTTTAGTTTCTATGCCTAAAGATTTTACACTGGCGGACATATTCCCTGAATTAAAACAAATTCCTTTGGCTAATTTGATTTTTTCAGATTTAGATTTAATTATATCGAATTATGATGCCGAATTTAATTTTAAAAATTTTAATATAAAGGTTATTAAGGGCTTTAATTTTGGAGGCAAACTGCAAGAATTAAAAATAGGAACCTTGTTTCCTGCATTTCGGGGTACCGTTTTAGATAATGTTATTATGAAAAATATTCTTTTGACTTTACAAGTACCTTCATTGGAAGATTTGAAGAAACCTCAGATGCCTTCTTTTACCATTAATGGGAGAATTGATTTATCAAAACTTGGGTTGCCAAATATTCCAACTCAAAGCCTTACAGATTTACCATTAATTTTAGATTTTAATCCAGAAGGAACCCTTAATATAGCCGTTAGTTTGGGCGAAAAAATTACTATCGATTCAATTGGTGAAATAACTATGCCCCGAATTTTGATTAATGCGACACCTTCAACAAAGATTTTTGATATAAAATTGGGCGGTATTGTAGCTATAGATATTCCAGTTTTGAATAAAAAAGTTGCAGTTAATTTGGATGCACAATTAAAAAATAATATATTTTTATTGGCTGGTGCAATAACGCAACCTGAATTTATTTTTCCATTTGAAAAACTTGCTTTACCAATTTTACAAGAGTTAAAACTTTCTCAACTAAAAGTAGCTTCTGAAATTATTCCTTCTATTCAACCTGCAAAGCTTCCTGCGCTTTCATTGGAGCTTGGTGGTTTGATTTTGATACCAGATCCATTTAATATACCGGTTCAAGGTTTTATGAAAGCTATCTCCTTACCAACGGGTAAAAAAGAATTTGGTTTTGTTGGCGCTTTTAAGCCAAATTATGGGTTAAATACACCAAATCCTAAATTTAATTTTGGTGTTGCTGTTCCAATTTTAAAAAATACTCCACTTGGTCGTATAAATTTTAATGTGTTGCAATTGGGTATTACTTCAATTGATTTACCGAATGTTCCAGATTTTGGAAATATGACAAAAGGATTTAATTTTAAGGGTGAACTTTCAAAAATTAGTTTTGGCGAGCTGTTCCCTGAGTTGGCAGCTACACCGCTTAATGCTATTAAATTTATAAAATGTGGTTTGACAATTAATGATTTACCATCACTTCAATCTTTAAAAAAGGGTTTGCCGTCATTTAAAATTAATGGTATGGCAGATCTTTCTGATATAGCTTCCTTATTGGGATTGCCATCGACTGATCTTACTAAGTTAGGTGTTTCTTTAGAGTATTTTAGTACCGGTGGTTTTAATTTAACAACAAAAATTGGTTTGGCCGAATTTTCAATTACCGGTGATTTAAAAAATAAAACATTTCAAATATCTGGTGACACAAAAATAAATTTTACAATTCCTTTGATTAATAAAGATGTTGAATTAGATTTAAGCTCGCAAATTGGTGATGGTGAAATGATCGAAGTAGACATCGTAAAACCATTAAATTTGTCACCATTTAGCATGCTTCCTGGCTTGAAGGATATTTCAGCTTTACAAAATGTAAGCTTTTCTAAAATGAGATTTAGAGCTCAGGCAAATATTCTGGATGCAATTAAAAATAAAAAAATAATGCCTGCATCATTTGATTTTGAGTTGATGGGTGATATAAATCTTTTAAATACACCAATGAGTTGTTCATTACGCTTTATTATGGTTAACAAAAAGATAGAAAATGTTATTTTAACGGCTAATTTTTCAGATAAGTGGAGGTTGTCACAAAGCGTTCCGCAGTTGAAGGGTACAGTTTTTGATAATATAACTCTTAAAAATGCTGGAATTATAATTAATTTGAATAATTTTACTCAAGAAATTAAAGAATTAAATATGCAGGTTCCATTAACACAGGGTATTAGTCTTTATGGAACAATTGATAAATTGAAACTCTCTACGTTATTGCCAGATATTCCTTCTGAATTTGATAAGATTACCGGGAATAATGTTTTATTAATGATTAAAAATTTTAATCCGTCAGTTCCAGAAAAACCATCTGTATTTATGCGTGGTAGTTTTGATTTTTCTTCATTTGATATTCCAATGATTGGAGAAAAATTAATCGGTCTTGATACAACTATTGATTTTGATTTGAATAAAGAATTAATTCTTGATGCAAGGCTTAAAAATAGTTTTAAATTACCTCAAAATATTGGGGAAATAAAATCCCCAAGTTTGCAGCTTGTAGCTCAAATGGACCCTAAAATATCTATGCGAGATCGTTTTTCATTTATGTTGAAAGCTAATACATCAGTTAATATACCTGTTGTATCTGATATTGAAATTGCGGGTAAAAAACTTGGCCGCTTTGATGCTTTGGTTGAATTTGAATACGCGAATAAAAAATTCACTGAACGACTTAGATTTAAAAAAGATTTATCATTTTATAACATTAAAATGTCTGATGTGTATCTAGAGTTTGTTTCAGTCGATCCTAATAATTTAGCATTTAATATTTTTGGAAAATCCATGCTTAAAGGACAGGATGTTCTTTCTCGTTTTACTTTTATAAAAGGTGGAAAATTACGTTCTGGTGGTATTGGGAATATAGAACAAGGTTTTTATATAGAATATGAAGGACTAACAGATTTAAAAAATGTTAATCCATTTGATGTGATTCCTGATTTAAAAAATTTAAAATCGCAAGTTCCAGCTGAGTTTAAGAATGTTAAATTAAAAGAAATTTCATTTGGGGTGTCTCTTGGTGCAACAGAAAAATTATTATTTGTTTCAGGTTTGGCAGACCTTTATGAAATAGAACAACGATTGTCTTTTTTTATTATTACCAATGATTTAGGTCAAACTGGTGTTATTGTTCAGTCCAGTCTTGATGCAACAAAATTTGCAATAAGTGATGTTATTAAGTTGTTTAAAGAACCAATTAAAAAGACTGTTCCAGGATTATCTGATCTTGTGTTTGCAAAAATGGTTGAAGGTCCATTATTAAAGGCTCTAAAGTGTCCTGCAATTGGATTGTTAGTTTCGACAATTCCTTATAGTTATAATATGAGTCGATCTTTAGGCCTTACCCCGTTTAAGACAGAAGATGGATATCCTCAAGAGATGTCATCAGGCTTGATTGTTTTTGGAAGATTAAAAATAGATGGAGAAATTAAAAATAACAAAGTCTTTGGTTTAGATAATCTTGTTATGAATCCAAGTTCAGAGGCCGGATTTTTTATGACATTTGGAATTACACCTGCAGATTGGCGCTTAATGTTATCACTTGAAAATGGAATATTGAAATACCAATTGCCTGGTATAAGTATTGCTCCTGGGCCAATGAAATTTGAGGTTTCGCTGACGCCGTCTCTTGCAGCTATTATTAGTGTATTAATGAGACCTGAAGACCAAATAGAACCACTTTTGTTTTCTGGTAGACTTGAGTTCCGGCCTTCGCAAATGCTTGTTGAAGCGTCTCTGACTATGCAGGGTATTTGGAACAATCCATTTGGATTTGAATATCTTCGATTTGGAAATGTAGCTGGCGAACTTAGTTGGGATGTGCCAATAAAATTTATAGCAGGAGTGGTTGGTGAACTTGTTGGGGATTTTTTTACGTCCGGTGGATCAGCAGGTACATCTGGAACTGCTAGTTCGGGTGCTGCTCCAACATATCCCGTAGGAGGAGGTTTTACCTTTGATGTTGAAATTGGCAAGTTGAACGACCCTATTAAAAAACATTGTGTTTGTGCTGTTAGTCTGACAAAGGAAGCTCAAAATATAATGTTTGATATAAAAGAAATTGGTAGTATGGGTAAAAAAGATATAAATCGTTTTGCGGATATTCTTTTAGATTTAACTTCAGTTTTGCAAAAAGGATTTAAGTTTTTAACGCAAATAATACCTTTGCCTCAAGAAAGTGCTCGATTGAATGGTCCTTTAATTAAAGAACTTTCAAATGCACAAAAATTTGCAATAAAACAAGATGTTAAAGATCCGTCATCTATTTTATCAGATATGATTAATTCTAATTTTAGCAAGAGCCCAAATTTACCTAAATTTGAGGATGTTTTAAACGGCGTAGCAGCTTTTGCAAATGATGTTAAATCTAAAGGAGATTTAGCAACAAAGTGGATTCAATCCTTACCAGATCTAGAAATTATTGATCCTGAATTACGTTACGCCATGGATAATGTTCAAATTGGAGAGATTTGGTTTGAAAGAGGTTTAGCCATTAAATGTACTTTAGAAATGTTAGGTAAACGTGCAGGTTCTAATGTTGTAGTAAGTATGAATGGTATTTCTGGAGAGCGGTTTGTATCAACATTAGATTTGGGTGCAATAATATCAGATAAATTTAAGGGGCAGTTAATAATAGATGGAGCTGGTGTTGATGGTAAATATGGAACATCAGATGATGGTCCTGCAGAAGCTATAAATCTTAATCTTGATAAACAGGGAATTGTTTATACGGGTCGTATTTTTATAAAACCATTTGATTGTAGTGCTGATGGTGAAGTTCGAGTTATGAACAATGAACTTTTATTTAAAGGTGTGTTTAATTTATTTGGATTGTATCAAGTTGATTTAGACGTAATAGGAAAAACAATAGGTGGAAAAGCGGATATTTTGATGAATGGTATTTTTAATTCTGACTTTGTGAATGAATTAACTTCTAAAACAAGATTGGCATTGAATAAATTAGATATGAAGGCATTGCCTGTTTCTTATAATCTTGCAGATATTTTTAATATCAATTCTGTAAATTTTAATTTTTCTTTTAATGATGAATTATCTGGAAAAAAACCTACGTTTACAATTAATACAACTGTTTTGGATAATAAATATCCTTTAGTTGTAACAGCAAATATTAAGGAAAATTTAGATTCATTGGCAAAAGAAGTAGCTTCTCAAATTTATGGTATTTTAAAAGAGCCAGCTATTAAATTAGTACAGGTAAAAAAGGATATTACTGATAAAGCCATAGAGGTATCGGATAAATTAACAGCAGCAATTACAAGAGATAAAGAAATGATCCATGAATTTTCACAAAAAACATTTGATGAAGCAATTAATAAATTAAAAGACTTGAATAAAAACATAAATAATTTATTAACAGGATTCTCCGAAGCCTTTGAAAAAAATAAAGTTCGAGTAGAAGTAACAATTGAAGAATAGTTTAAAATTACAAATTGTTTGATTGTTTAAATAATAAAAAAGCCTCGTTTAAACGGGGCTTTTTTATTGATAGACAAGTAGTTTTGAAGATTTATTTATTAGTTTCCAAGAATTTAATAATTTCCGGAATTGTCATTTTGCCAAAATCATCACCAACCCTTATAATTTCATTTTCTGTTTGTGGGTCTAATATTATAAATGTTGGTGCGCCTTTAACATTAAATTGTTTACGTATGTGGTCGTTTTCTGAATTGAAAATATCAATTTTTACAGGTATAAAATTTGTTTCTATTGTCTTTAAAACATCTTGTTGATGTATTTTGTTTTTATCTATATTTTTGCACGTTGCACAAGCTTTGAACCAAAAATCGAGAAGAAGCTTTTTGTTTTGTTCTTTAGCTAAGTTTAAAGCGTCATCATAATTATTAAGCCAAATATTTTTGGTATTTTCTGGAATTACTAAGAACGTTTCTGTGTATCCTTTAACTCCAAACCAGACAGCGGACGCAATGAATGCAAGTCCTAGTAAGTTTTTGACAGTTTTTATTAGTTTTGAATCATATGGCGCAATGCTACGGAAGTATAAGATGCCAAATACTGCAAAGAATCCTGTTAATAACCAAAGAATAATGTGATATGGGAGTATATTGTTAAGATAATAGAAACACATTAACAGCAGTAAAATACCGAATATTTTTTTGACTTCTATCATCCACATTCCAGATTGAGGCAGTGCATTCATTGAACTTGAGAAAGTGCCTACAATAATTAGAGGTATGCTTAGTCCAAAACCAAATGCAAATAATAAAGCAAAACCTATAAATTTACTTCCAATTGTTGCAACGATGGTTAAAAGAAGTGCAAGCCCTGGAGAAAGACATGGAGATGCAACAGACCCGCTTAACATCCCAAAGATAAAAGCAGATGTAATGGCACCACTGCCAGATTTAACTCCATTACTATTTCTTAAAAATGATGGAATATAAAGATCAAAGAATCCATACATAGAAAGACCTAGATAGCCAAGAACAATAACTAAAACTATGACGAATATAGGGTTAATAAGTATTTTTCCAAAAATTTGTCCAGAAAATGCAGCAAGTAATCCAAGAATAGAAAATGTTGTTGAAAGCCCAATTGCATAGGCAAGAGCCATTATTAGATTTTTAAAAATGGATTTGCTTGATTGAGTTTGTAATATACCAACTGTAATTGGAATCATAGGATAAACACATGGTGTTAAACTGAGTAAAAAACCAAGAAGTAGCGCAAGTAAAATTTGTAGCCAGAGAGAATTTGCATTTTTCATCCAACCAGAAATTTTATCACCCCATGTAATTTCTTTGTTTTCATCTTGTTTATTTTCAGAACTGGCAGATGTCTTTTGAATTTCTATATCGCCTGAAATTTCATTTGATTGGTTGTTTGAATTAAATGAAAGTGTAATAATTTTTTCTTTAAAGGATTTTTCAGTGTTGAGGTAATAACTTAAATGAATATTGCTAGTTGACACACTGTTATCTATTCTTGTTGCCTGTAAGTTTATAGAAAAATTAGAATCAAATATTTTTTTTGTGGCTTTAAAGCTAGTATCGAATTGTTCTTTTGGTGGTGTTGAAGTTTTCCAATCGGAAATTTTTACATAAGGATTATCGGAAGAAAATTTTAAAAAATCATGATAAACATTTTGATCTTTTTCAAGTTTAAAAAAAACTGTTATGTCTGTGACATTTGAATCAAGTTGCTTAGTTTGTATATTTATTTGTGAATTAAGAATTGAGGGTGTGCAACAAACAAGCAAACTAAGATAAATTAGTTTTAGAGAAGAAAGTTTTTGGCGTTTTATCATGGAGGTCCTTTGATAAAAAATGGTTATAAATATAATTGATATTTCATCTAATATAGCTTAAAATGCAAATTATTATCCAGAAAAAAATATTTTGGGGCTATAGCTCAGTTGGTAGAGCGCATGGATGGCATTCATGAGGCCACCGGTTCGACCCCGGTTAGCTCCACCAAATTGTGAATATAAATTTGAAGAATTTGGACTTTAGATTTAGGTGAGATTAAAATAAAGGCGATTAAAATTGATCGCCTTTATTTATGCATTATTTTTTAAATTATTTTTTCTTTGTAAATGGTTGAGTGATTTTTATATGACCATTACCTGTGTACATAGTTACTTTTGATCCACCTGTTCCAATTTCACCTTGAACATTTTTTTTGAATAAACTCCATGAAGGATTATTTATTTTCATTGGTTCTGGTTTTAATTTTACTAAATGATCTGATGTTATGGTTCCATACATTGTTTTAGCGACAAGGTCAGCATTAATTTTTGCAGGTAGTTCAACATTTATGTTTCCATAGTTTGTTTCTGCTAATAGTTGTTCGGACTTGATAAGTTTGTTTGTTTTTATTTTTATATTTCCTTTTTTGCTTTGGGCAAGCACAGTATTTTTTGCATCAAGTATTTCTATGTTTCCATTTTGTGTGTTTGCGTTAATTATGCCTTCTACTTGTTGAATTTTAATTGGTCCGTTTTCTGAAGATATTATTCTAAAATTTGTTTTAGTTGGAACCATTAAATTGTATTCAACAATTATTTTGGTTTTATCAGTTGTTTTTTTTGTTTTTATGTAAGCATTATCTTTTTTGAATGTGCATATAACTTCTACGTCGTCAAAATTTTCTTCTGGTCCTTTTTTTATAGCTTCAATAACTATTTTGGGTTTGTTCCATGATTTAACATTTATGGGACCATTGATATTTTCAATTTCTACAATTGCATTTTCACCAACGAGGCTTTCTTTATTAATAGTTTCTGTTTTTTGGCTGCCAGTAAATGGTAACCAAGAGCGCATTTCTAGGGCATTGATGTGCGAATAAAATTGTATTGTAGACAATAAAGCTAGAGAAAAATATTTTGTAGATATGACTTTCATTTTTTTCCTTTTTTTTGAAAGATTGAGTATGGAATATAAAAAAATATCATTGAGTATTCAAGAGTCTTTAGAACAGATACTTAAAAAGCATTTATTAGTCAAAGAAGTTGTTGAAGAAATCTTTAAGCATGGTGGAACTGTTTATTTGGTTGGCGGTGCTGTTCGTGATTTGTTATTAGGGTTGCCTGCTAAAGATTTAGATATTGAAGTTCATGGGGTGGAATTAGATAAATTACAAAAAATATTAGAAAAATTTGGACGAGTTGATTTGGTTGGTAAAAGTTTTGGTGTATTGCGGTTATGTTTGTTAGATATAGATTGGTCTGTTCCTAGAAAAGATAGTAAGGGAAGAAAGCCTGTCGTTGAAATTGATTCAAATATGAGAATAGAAGATGCTTTTAGAAGAAGAGATCTTACTATAAATTCTATGGGTATAAATTTAAAAACATTTGAATTAGTAGACCCTTTTTATGGTTTACAAGATTTGCATAAAAATATTTTGCGGGCAACAGATAAAAAATTATTTGAAGAAGATCCGTTAAGATTTTATAGAGTTTTGCAGTTTGTTGGACGTTTTGGAATGCATCCGGATAAAGAATTAGATGAAATTTGTTCAAAAATAAATTTAAACGGGGTAGCAAATGAACGAATAGAAGAAGAATTAAAAAAACTTTTTCTTAAATCAGCAAAGCCTTCATTGGCTTTTTTATGGCTAAAAAAAATTGGTCGACTTCAAGAATTGTTCCCAGAAATTTATGCTTTGATTAATTTAGATCAGGGGACAAAATATCACCCAGAAGGGGATGTGTTTGAACATACAATGCAAGTTTTAGATGCGGCAGCGGGTTTAGCTTTTGAATCTGAAAATGAAAAGCTAGGCATTATGTGGGCGGCATTATTGCATGATATTGGTAAAATATCTACTTCGCAAAAAAAATTGAATGGGCATGTTTCCAGCTATGGCCATGCGCAAGAGGGTGGCAAAATAGCACAAAAAATGCTTAAGCGATTTATTTCAAAAAGAGACTTGATTGATTTAATTTTGAAATTAATTATTTATCATATGCAACCTTCACAATTAGTTGCTCAAAAAGCAAAGTCAGCGGCTTATAAACGGTTGGCAAATAATTTATCACCAGAAACATCTATTAAAGTTCTTTGTAAATTACTTGTGGCAGATGCTTTGGGTAGGAATCCAAAAAAAGGTGAACCTTTGCCTGTATCAACAAATATAGTTGGGTTAGATGATTTTATAAAAGCGGCAGAACAGGCATTTGTTTTTGAAAATAAAGAAGAACCGGTCTTGCAAGGGCGTGATTTGCTTGATCAAATTCATCCTGGCCCTGAGTTAGGAAAAATTCTTAAACATGCATATGAAATACAAATTGAAGAAGGTATTAAAAATAAAGATGAATTGAAACGACGTGTATTGGATTAGATTATTAGTTTTATAATATTTCATTTAAATCTTTGTAATTTGAGAATTAATCGATCTTCTCTTTCTATTCAAAAGCAATTTGTGCTAAACTTTGTCAATCTTTTTATTTATAGAGTTATAAGGAGTGATCATGTTAAAGTTTTTTTTGGGTAATTCAATTTACAGATTAGTTATTAATTCTGACTTTATGTCCAAACTTGTGTTGTTGATTTTATTATTGATGTCAATTGTTTGTTGGGCGGTGGTGTTTTATAAGTTAATTTTGTTAAGAGTTAAAAAAAGTCAGTTAAATGATGCAATTAAAAAATTTCAAAAACTGGAAAGCTTTGAGCAGGCAATCGGTTTGGCAAAAGATTTGGCCGGAACGTTGCCAGGATATTTGGTAACAAGCTGTTTGAGCTTTTATAAATCAGGATTGGAAGGAAGAAGTGAGCGTAAGTTAATGGAAACAGATCTTGAAATAATTGAGTATCAAAAAGATCAATTATTAGATGATATGATTGCAAATGAAGAAATGTATCTACCTATCCTTTCAACAAGTGCTGCTGTTGCACCATTGCTTGGTTTATTCGGTACCATTTGGGGTTTGATTGATTCATTTGTAAGCATCAGTGAAAAAGGATCTGCAGATATAGCAACCATTGCTCCTGGTATTGCAGAAGCATTACTTACAACTTTGGCTGGTTTATTAGTGGCTATTCCTGCATTAGTTATGTTCCATTATTTAAATTTACAGGTTAATAAATTAGAACGTCAGTTTGTCTTGCTTTCCGATAAAATTAATCTTTTGGCAAGAAAATTATTTGTTCGTTAGGGGGTAGCAATGAACAGATTTCAGAAAAAAAGATTAAAAAAACAACGCATTATGCCAGAACTTTCTATGACGTCGATGATCGATACAGCATTTACTTTGTTGATTATTTTTATGGTGGCTACACCAATGATTCAGAACTCAATTAAAGTTGAACTTCCGCAAGGCCAAACAAAAGAACATTCTGAATTGGAAAAAGAACTTGTTTTATTTATGGATAAAAAAGGAAAAATTTTCTTAGAAAAAGATGAAGTCAAATTTAAAGATGTTGTTGCAAAAGTTAAAGATAGGTTAGGTAAAAGACAAGATCAAACAGTTTTTGTTAATGCTGATCAAGCTGTAAATTATGGAGAAGTTATAAAGCTTGTTGATGAGATTAAATTTGTAGGTGGGGTGAAATATGTGGCGTTGGCAACAAGGTCTTCTGCTAAAGCTGCCTAGCAGGTTTATTTTTATATTTAGACTTTTATGTTTTTCAATTATTGTTCACGGTATTTTTTTATTCAGCGTGTTTTTTTTGATTAATGGTGGTTTATTTCAACCAACATTTGTTATCACAAAAAATCTTTCGGCTGGTCAAGCAAGAATAGTTGTGTTGCCTTTTTATCGATCAGTGCCAGGAGCATTGAATGCTAAGAGATCTGGTTTGTCAAAACAAAATATAAAGCCGATAAAAAAATCCGTTGTAAAAACAGCTTTTGCAAAATTAAAATCAGCGCCAAAAGAAAAGCCTATTGAGAAAAAAATAGTAAAAAAAGAGCCTGAAAAAATAAAACAAAAAAAGGAAGAAATTAAAAAAGTTGTTAAAAAAGAAGAGCCTAAAAAAGTTGAAGAAAAAAAGGTAATTGAGCCAGAAAAAAAAGAATTGGAAAAAAAAGTAGAAAAAGAAGAGCCTAAAATTGAAGAACCTGTGATAGAGCAGAAAGAAGAATTGTTAGTAGCTCAAGAAACCCCAGCTGTTGAAGAAGGCCTGGATGTTTTATTTGTAGGTACGGATGATTTGCAGGCATTAAAGTTGCAAGAGTTGATTCAAGCAGAAATTAATGAAGCATGGTCTCCTCCTGCAGGTCTTTCTAAGGACCTTGAGTGTCAGGTTAAAATATTTGTTGATCTGAATGGAAAATCTTCTCAAATAGCTGTAGTAAAAAGTTCATCAGTTTTAGTTTACGATATGTCTGCAAAACGTGCGGCGATGAGTTCTTCATTTCCTGAAGCATTAAGAGGAAAAGAAATAGTTCTTACATTTAAACAAGGATAAGTATGAAAATTTTTAATGTGTTGATGATAGAAATTTTATTTTTTACAACTCTTTTTGCAGAAGATCTGGAATTTAAAATAAATTCAATCAAAACAGAAAAGATGCCTTTTGTGATTGGTATTGTGGACAAGGAAACTGACGATATTTTGTTTGTTGCAAATCGATTAAAAGATGATCTTGAATTCAGCGGTCAGTTTCTGGTTGATATTAAAAATTTTAGTCAGCTAAAAAAGAAAAGTGATTTGGCTGATCAAATAGATGAAAAAACTGCACTGGGAGTTTTTTTAACGGATAATGGTGATTCTGTTGGCTTTAGACTTTATGACCTTTTTTCATTTTCAATGTTGGATGGCAAAAATTATAAAAAAAATGATTCAGGTGCTTCTTGGTGGGCCCATAACATTGCGGATAAAATTTGGCCTTTATTAACGGGTCAAGATGGCTTTTTTTCTTCAAAAATAGCTTTTTGTAGAACTATTTGGGGGGGTAAGCGTGGCAGTGAAAAAATAATTTATATTGCCGATTATGATGGAAAAGATCCAAAAGAGCTTGTTAAAAATGGGTCTGTAAATTTAGCTCCTAGGTGGAATTGTGGTTCCCAATCGCCTATTTTGTTTTATTCAGAATGTGCGCCTGCAAATATGCGATTAATTGCTACTAATATGCGCGGTAAAAAAAAGGTTGTTTCTAACTTTGAAGGTTTAAACATGCTTCCTTCATGTTCGCCTGATGGAAAAAAGGTTGTTGTTTGTCTTTCCTTTAGTGGCTCTAGTCAGCTTTACAGCTACCATTTTGATGCTAAAAGAAATAAAAACGTATATGTTCGGTTAACCAATAATGATGGCAATAATGTTTCACCAATTTTATTGGCCAATGGCGATGTTATTTTTTGTTCAGACTTTGAATCTAAGTCGCCTAGAATATATCAATATTCGGCATCTAATAAGAGTTTAGAGCAAATCACTTCTTCAGGGTATTGCGCAGCACCTAGTTATTCAGAAAAAGCTAATAAATTAGCATATTCAAGGATGGAAAAGGGTATTATGCAGATTTTTATTTATGATTTTAAGACAAAAGTACATAAGCAGTTAACTTTTGATAATGCCCAAAAAGAAGAGGCAAGCTGGTCGCCATGTGGTAATTATCTTTTGTTTTCCGTGGAATCTGAATCTAATACTAGATTGGCTTATTTGAATCTTTTGACCAATCAAATTAAAATGGTTGGTGGCCCTAAATCTAATATAAGTTATCCTTCTTGGTCGCCTATATATTCAGAATTTCCTGCCATTTAATGCTTTAACTGTTAACAAATTGATGTTTTTTTAATATAATTGAAAAATAATCTCTTTTTAGGGGGTATTTTCAGGGAGAGTTCATGGTTTTATATAATTTAAAAAATAGAAATAGGTAGGTGCTTGTGAAAAATTTAAAGAAAAAAATGGATAAAATGCCAAAAAATATCATTGGTGGGTTAATAGGCTTTGGCTTGTGCTTGCTTGTTTTGGCTTATTTAATAAGTGGTAATCGAGATGTAGAAAATCTATCTTATTCAGAATTTATAAAACAAATTCGTAACAGCAATGTAGTTTCGGTAAAAATTTTAGATAATAATGTTCAAGGGCAAATGACTGATGGAAAACGTTTTACAGCAGTTATTCCAGCCTCAATTAATTCAGTTTGGGAGACTATGGATAAACATAACGTAAATGTTGAAATTGAAAATGCACCAGTTTGGCCTAATTTTTTATCTTATTTATTAGCTTTGTTACCCCTTTTATTATTAATAGGGTTAGGAGCTTTTTATTATATTCGTCAGAATAAGAGTGCTGGTCAGGGCGGTGGTTCAAGTATTTTTAGTATGACTAAAAGTAAGGCTAAAGTATTTATGCCTAACCAGATTAAAGATAACTTTAATTCTGTAGCGGGTGCTGCTGAGGCCAAAGAAGAATTACAAGAAATTGTTGATTATTTAAAGGATCCATCAAAATATGCTCGTTTGGGAGCAAAAGTTTCTAGAGGTACACTTTTAATAGGTGAGCCAGGTAATGGTAAAACATTGTTGGCGCGTGCGGTTGCTGGAGAGGCTAATTGTCCGTTCCTTTCTATAAGTGGTTCAGATTTTGTGGAAATGTTTGTTGGTGTGGGTGCTTCTCGTGTTAGAGATTTGTTTGCACAGGCAAGAAGTTTGGCTCCATGCATAGTGTTTATTGATGAAATTGATACAGTTGGTCGTCAAAGAGGTACTGGTTTGGGTGGCGGTAATGATGAAAGAGAACAAACATTAAACCAGTTGTTAACTGAAATGGATGGTTTTGAGGATAATAACGCATCCGTTATTGTTATTGCGGCAACCAACCGACCAGATGTTTTGGATAATGCATTGTTGCGTCCAGGTAGATTTGATAGAAAAGTCATGGTTCCTTATCCAGATTTAAAGAGTCGTTTGGAAATATTGAAGGTTCATGGTAAGAAAATTAAACTTAACACAACCAGTGTTGATTATGACAAGCTTGCTAGAGGAACGGTTGGTTTTACTGGTGCAGACCTTGCTAATTTGGTTAATGAGGCGGCAGTTCATGCTTCACGTAATAATAAACCTTTGGTTGATATCGAAGACTTTGAAGAAGCTAGAGATAAAGTTCTTTTGGGTAAAGAAAACAAGAGCATTTTATTAACTGATGAAGATAAAAAAGTAACGGCTTATCATGAAGCTGGACATGCAATAATGACATTGTTGCAGCCAGAAGAAACGGATCCTTTACATAAGGTAACAATTGTTCCTCGTGGTTTTGCTTTGGGTGTAACTCATTCGATGCCTGAAAGGGATAAATATTCTTCTTCTAAAAATGAAATGTTGGCTAGAATTAGAACTATGCTTGGCGGTAGAGCGGCAGAAGAACTAGTTTTTGGCAAATTAATGACAGGTGCTTCAAATGATTTTGAAAAAACATCTGAATTAGTTAGGAATATGATTTGTAAGTATGGTATGTCTGATCTAGGTATGATTGTTTACAAACAAGGTGATAATACATTTAAATATTCTGAAGATACGGCTAAAAAAATTGATCAAGAAGCAACTAAGATTGTGAATGATTGCTATGCAGAAACAAAAAAAACATTGAGTGAACATAGAAATATGCTCGATAAGCTTTCTTCTGAATTAATAGATAAAGAGGTATTAGAAGCAGATGAAATTTACTCCTTACTGGGTATTGAACCTCGAGTAACACATAAAATATCTTAGGAATTTGAATGAAAAAAGAGAGTTTTGCTCAAGAGGTTGAACCGATAATTAGAGAAGCTGGAAAGATCCTACTTTCCTATTTTGGGAAACATCTTGAACGTAATAGTAAGCCGAATGCCGGATATTATTCACTAGCGGATATTGAAAGTGAACAATATTTAATTAAAAATCTTCAAAAGATTTTACCTCAAGCATCTATTTTGGCAGAAGAATCTGGTCAAAACGGGCTGAATCAAGATCTTTGTTGGGTAATAGATCCTTTAGATGGAACCGCTAATTTTGTGCATGGAATACCGTATTTTTCTATTTCTATAGCACTTACAGAAAATGGCGTACCTATATTTGGGATGATTTATAATCCAATTTTAGATGAACTGTTTTGGGCTCAAAAAGGCAAGGGTGCTTTTTTAAATGGTTATTCAATTAGGGTTTCTGATGCAAGGAGCCTTGATATTTGTTTGGCCAGTAGCTGTTTGCCTTATGACGAGACTCAACATGATAGGCTTTTGCATGATTTTGGTAAAATTGCAAAAAGAATTGATGGTATTCGAAAAATGGGTTCGGCAGCTCTTGACGGTTGCTACGTAGCATGTGGAAGGTTTGATGCTCTTTTCTTTGAAAGACTTTCCTGGTGGGATGTTGCAGCGGTGGTAATAATTATTGAAGAGGCCGGTGGTCGAGTTGTTACTTATGCAGGAGAGCCAGTAAGAGCAGATTTTACTTCTTTTGTAGCGGCAAATGAAAGTGTAGCGAAGCAGTTTTTAGAGGTTTTGAAAGAAAAATAACCTTAAATTTGAAAAAAAATTGATTTTTTGTACACTAGTATAGTACTTAGTTCCATAAAATTTTAGATAATGTTGTAGAAGGATTTTGTTAGATGGCTAGAATTTGTTCCATTTGCGAAAAAAGACCAAGGGTCGGTAATTTAGTTAGCCACGCAAATAATAGGACTAAACGTTGGCTTTACCCTAATGTTCATACAATGCGTTTTACATTGACCAATGATCCAAAAGGTAACGTTTACCGTGCTGCAGTTTGCACAAAGTGTGTTAAAGCTAAAAAAGTTCAAAAAGTATTCTAATTATATAGTTCAGAAGGTAGGTAAGAATGCCAAATATTAAATCAGCAAAAAAAAGAGCGGTTCAATCTGAAAAAAGAAGATTGGTCAACTCAGCAAGAAAAACATCCTTGAAATCATCTGTTAAAAAAGTTTTAAAAGCAATCGAAGCTGGTGAAAGTTTAGAAAGTGTAAAAGCTCTTTTAAGAGATACAGAATCAAAGTTCTCTCGCGCAAAGAGCAAGGGTACACTTCATGCTAATACAGCATCAAGAAAAGTATCTAGACTTGCTAAGAAGGTTTCCGCTTACGCATCCGCAGGTAAGTAATTCTTTCTATAAAAATTTAAGGAGCAGCCTGTAAAGGTTTGCTCCTTTTTTTATATGTAATTTTGAAGAAATGTTATTGAGATAAAAATTATTTTTTAACTAACTGTTTAAAGGAATAAATCAATTATGAAAATAAAATTAGTTTGTTTTTATTTTTTATGTTGTAATTTGACAAATTTAGGTGCTGATAAAATTATGTGTCAATTGCCTGTGGATTATAATACTAGAAGAAATAATGATTTGGCCTTAATCAATTCTCTTGTTGGTGTTATTGATTCATTACAAAATGTGGAAAGCATTAATCTTTCTGGAAATAATTTAAAAGAAATTCCGACTGTATTAAGTTTGTTTTCGGGTCTTAAAGTACTTGATCTAAGTAATAATAAATTAATTTCTTTGGATACTTTATATTCATTAGCTTCATTGGAAGTTGTCTATTTGTTAAATAATCGTGGATTGAAGATGGAAGAGATTGTTAAGTTGGCTGATGCTTTACCGAATTTAAAAATTATTCGTTAAATTCTTCTAATAATTGATCGGTATTATTTTTCATTAAGTTTTTATAACTTAATAATATATTTTTGGTTATGGTGACGGCGACTCTTGATGATCCAACTCGTTCAAGTAAAACAACCATGACCAACGGTTGTTTGTTTTTGTATTGAAAGTGGGAAACAAACCAAGCATGTTCTAAATTATCATCACTTAAGTTTCTTTTTTGTAAGGCCATTGTTTGAGCGGTACCAGTTTTGGCGTAAATTATCATGTCTTTGATGTTGTTGAGTTTTTTACCTGAACCTATTTTAATAGTTGAGCGTATTGATTTTTTTAAAAAATCTAATGTTTCTTGTTTAATATTTAAAGGGCTGCTTTCTATTGTTTCATCTAATAATATTCTTGGTTTGATGAGTTTTTTTGTAAATATGCTGGAAAACATTCTAGCTATTTGAATTGGTGTAACAGAATTAAAGCTTTGTCCTATACATGCAGAAAGAGTTTCTCCTTGCCACCACTTTTCTCCTTTTGTTGTTTTTTTCCACATTTTGTTTGGGATTAAACCTGTTTGTTCAGCCATTATTGAGTTTGTTTTTTGATTGAGCCCGTATCGTTGTGCATAATCAAAAATCGTATCAATTGATATTTTTGAACCAATATTCAAGAATGGAATGTTGCAAGAATGGGCTATCGCATGTTTTAATTTGATATGACCATGGCCAGATTTATTGGCACATAAATATTTTCGGTTTCCGTAAAGATAAAATCCATTGCACGTAAATATTTCTTTTTTGTGAGTAATTCTTGTTTCAAGGGCAGCACTTAATGTTACAAGTTTAAAAATAGATGCAGGTGGATAACATGCATAAAAAGCTCTATTTAAGAAAGTGTTATCTTCTTGAAGTTCTGACCAATCTTCTTGACTAATTGGGGAAAGAAAGATTGTTGGATCAAAGTTTGGTCTAGATACCAATGCTTTAATAGCTCCATTTTCAGGGTCCATCATGATTATGGTCCCAGAAACCTCTTCTGGAAAATTTAATTCTACAAGCTGTTGTAAATTTAAATCTAGAGTTGTTTTAATGTCTTGACCGGCAAGAGCTTGTTTAATTTCTTTTGATTCAAGTTGACGGCCAAAAGAATTAACAATTTTTAACGTTTCACCTACTTCACTTTTTAATGTGTTATCTAAAATCTTCTCAAGGCCCATTTTGCCAGAAGGTTCTGTTTCAAGTTGTCCTAGATAGCCTACAATATGGCTGGCTAATTTTTTGTAGGGATAAAGACGTTTAAATTTTGTGCTGATATGTAAATTGGCATTAAGGGGAAATTTTTCTTGAATCTTACTTAATTTTTCTAATGTAAGTTCTTTTGAAAGTTGAAAATGTTTATGGAATATTTCTGTATGTCTAATTTGATTTAAAATTTCCGGCGAGGTTAAATCTTCTTCTAAAATAGGACTCAAGTCTTCAAGTAATTTTTTTTGTTCTTCAGATAGTCTTTTATTGCCTGTTCCATGCCATTCTAGAACTGAGTATGGAGTTGTTGTCACCAGGTGGTTGCCATTACAGTCTAAAATGTTGCCGCGATAAGAAAATGTTTTTTCGATTCTTAAAAAATTTTTTTTACTCATAGTGAGTAAATTTTCGCCACTAATGATTTGTAAATAAATTAATCGAATACATATTATGAAAAAAGCAATAAGAATTATTTTTACAATGGTCGAAATTTTTTTTTGATCATTATTATATTGAATTAAACTCATACTTTTTTCATTTTGTTTATAGGGTGAATTTTATTACAAATTTCTGAGAGCTGTTCCATGGATACATGAGTATATTTTTCGGTGCTGGCTAAAGATTTATGGCCTAATAATTCTTGAACCATTCGGAGATCGACCCCTTGATTTAATAAATGGGTTGCAAAAGAATGTCGAATTTTATGTGGGGTGATTTGTTTTTCAATTTTTAAAAATTTTCTGAACATTTCTATAATGCGCTGGACCGTTCTTGCAGTCAAAGTAGTTTCGTGGTATCCAACAAATAGGTATTCATCTTTGCTAACAATAGGGTTCCGTTCTTTTAAAATATATTTTTGGATTTTTTCTTTTGCTTTTTCTCCAAATAAAACTATTCGTTCTTTGCTGCCCTTGCCCCAGATTCTAATTGTTTTTTGTTCAAGATCAATATCCTTAATTTTTATTGAAACAAGTTCTGAGCAGCGAATTCCTGTTGCGTAGAGCAATTCTAGAATAGCGTTGTCGCGTACTGGTAATTTAGTTGGAAGATCATCGGCATTAATTTTATCCAGTAAATAAAAAATTTCATCAATACTTAAAAAAACAGGAAGTTTTTTATCTATTTTAGGGCGACTTAATTGGAGAGAAAGAGTGATGCCTTGAATTTTTAAAAATTTTTCAAAAGATTTGAAACAGGAAAGTTTTCTGGCGATTGAACTTTTTTGAGTTTTTTTATGATAAAGAGTTACTAAAAATCTTTCAATGGCAAGCTTTATTGGATGATCGACTTTATTTGATATATTAATCTTTTCCCAAAATTCATAAAAACACTCTAAATCACTATTGTAGGATTTAAGAGTGTTGTTTGATAAATTTTTTTCAACCTCTATGTGAACTAGAAATTCTTTTTTCTTTTCTTTAAATTCTTTTATTAACATATTTTCCCTTTTTGGTTTTTAAGTATATGTATTTTTAGAATTTAGGGCGAGTTTTGGATATTAAAAAAGGGAGATATCAATAAAGTTTTATATTTTTTATTTAAGAACTTATACGAAAATTCAAAAACACTGATTTTTTATATCAAAAAATGACTTGATCCTTCGACAAGCTCAGGATGACATCCGTCATATTAATTTATATTTTATTGCGTTGTTCTAGCTCTGTAGCCTTAAACTATGTGATTATTATTAAATTAAATTTTTAACATTTTAATATTGAATGAGAAATGACGTTTTTCATGGTTTTTAAGCAGTGGTTTTCTAACTTTTTCTAATAATATTCACTGATTATTAATAAAAATAAAGACGGATGTCATCCTGAGCTCGTCGAAGGATCTCATCCTGAGTGAATCCGAACGCAGTAAGGATTTGTATCGAAGGACGAGTCCTTTAAATAATTTTCGTATAAGCTCTAATTGCGAATTATTCTAATTCGTATTGTTTGAATCTTCGACTTACAGACGATCTGTTGACCCCAATAAGTTCGGCAATTTTATTTTGATTTGGAAGTTTTGTCCAAAGTTCTTTCATTAATTTTTCATCTTTTAATGCACGTTTTCCAAGTTTGGAGGCTTTTTCTATAATTGGGTCGTTGGAATTTTCTGTTGTGGTCCAATAGGTTTTTAAAGGTGTGAGATTATTTTTTTTAGATTTTTCAGCAAGCATTTGATGAGTTCTTTTTTTAAGTTCTTGTAAGCTGATGATTGGTTTTTCTTTTATTAATTTTTCTTTTTCTTGATCTGATAGTTCTAAAAGATTTTTTAATGCGTTTTGGGTGATATTTTGGTTAGAGAAGCCTTCTATGAGTTGATTGAGATCAAGTGTTTTTAAAGCCGCTATTTTTGGCATAATTAAAGTTGTCTGATGCAATTCCTTAAATAGTTTTGCAGAAAATAATCTTTCTTGTGTTAGTTTTTCTAGATTTTGATTTGAGGAACAAATTATCCGTACATCACTAAAAATTTTGTGTTCATCTTTGAATATGTGAAAAAATCCATATTTTATGAATTCTGCCAGTTTTTCTTGCGCTTCCAAATTTAAATTATGAATATTTTGAATAAATAGGGTGCCCTTTTTATCTAATAATTTAAGTAACGGAACTGGTGGATTTGGTAGAAAAAGTGAATTTATACCAAATAATTTTATTGTTGTTTCATTATCATTATTGGGGTTGCTAAGTTTTAGTATATGTAATTCGTCTCTTAAACTGATATCGTGTAAAAGTTCTACAGTGGGTATTAAGTCATCTTCCGGTAGGTTTAACAGTGTTGCTTTGGGACTTAATGATGCCTTTAATATATCTAATTTAAAGTCTAAAAGCGGGCCTTTGGTTGATGGTATAAGTTTATTAATAAGTTTTCCAGATTTGGTTGTTTCTAGGTAAAGTAGATAGTCCCAGTCTGTCGGATTTGAAAGGTTATCTATTTGATTTTTTAAAATATCGGAAATTTCTGGGTAGTGAATTGTTAAGATTATTGAGTTTTGGTCTAATTGTGGAATGCCGGTAACAATCATTTTTTTATGATTTTTATCTAAAACCCAATCAGTTTGAACTGTTTTATAGTCAATCACTTTGGTGATGATTTGTTTTAATTTTTTTGTTGAGTCATGCCCATCTTGTGTATTTGGATCGAAATCAAACATCTCTTTGGCTGATTGGTTGCCAAAAGAGAATTTTTTATTTTTGAAAAAAATAATTCCAATTTCCCTTGATTGACTGTCTTTAATAAAAGATTTTATGCTTTCTTTGTATTGGGTAATTTCGCTATGTTTTTTATGAAGTTCATCTTTTAATTCTTTTTCTTGAGCTATTAAATAATGTAGTGAGCGTTGTCTGATTAAATTAATAATATTACCAAGATATCCTGCAAAAATTAGCATTTGGCTTCTATCTGAATGGGAAAATATATTTTCAGAACTTTTGACTGTTATATGAGCGATTAGTTTTTCAGATTGATATATTGGAATATAGATACTTAATTCAATTTCTTTCATGAATTTTGCTAAAAGTTCTGTATTGGGATTTGATTCGTAAAAATTATCAAAATCTAGTTCATCAAATATTAAAACTTTTTCATGTTTGATAAAATTAATTATTTCTGGTGGATTGAAATTGTGTAATTTTTCTATGCTTTGTATTACAAAATCATTTGTGTGTGTTAAATCTTGTCCTGTTTCTGGTCTGATGTGCAATCTGACGCTTTCATAGTTGAGTCCAAAACTTTCTTTAAAAAATCTGCGTGTAATATGTTTGAGTTCTTGAACATCTGTAACAACACTAAGTTGTTCTAATATATCAGTTAATTGTTCAGCAAAGTTGTTTTTTAAAAATGTTGTTACGTGTTTTTCAGTGTTTAAAAATCGAAGTTTCATAACACGAGAAACAAAATATAAACTGCCAAAAGCAAGAATAAGGAAACTCATATAGGCTAAAATATGTTTTGTGGCTTGATCTAACTCAATTAAGCTGGCGCAAAGTTGCAAAGAATCTCCTATAAAATATGGTGTAATAATATAGAAAATAAATATTTTCAGTTGTCTTTTTAAAATTTTAGGAAAGATTCCTGAATATGCTTTTTGTATTCCATAAAAAAGGCAAGGAAGGGTTAGTGTAAAGAGTACGTATAGTGTTGTTATTTTATGTAAGTTTTGTTTACTAATAAAATTATATAATTCTGGATTTGATTTAAAACCTGTTATGCCTAAAAAGGTTATTAGTGTTAGGCTGGGTAAAATCATTAATTTGTCTGCGAGGTTAATAGGATAATGTTTATTAACAAGGTGCTTTATGAATAGAAATAGGGCATGGGCTTGCAATAAAATAAAGATCCATGCGGTAAAGCGCATTGTTTTGTGAATAAATGGTGTGCGAAAATTATAAAAATTTATGTCAATGGTTGAAAGATTCCAAGATAAAGCTATGGCTAAAGAACTTCCTAAAACTAAAATAAATAATATAAGATTTTTTTTATTTTTAGTTTTTGTTTTTAATAAAAATGTAATTATTCCAGTCCATATTAAACTGGATATGGATGACATTAAACATATGGTTATTGGGTGGCCAAAAAAAATTTTTAGGATTGATAAATCGAACATTTTTTATTTGCTTTTAATTAAAAATAACTTTACAATGACTTACGTATTTTTTAATTAGGTTATATTAAAAACAAAAAAAGTTAAGTTTTTGCTTAATTTTGAAAGGAAAAACATGAATAACAAGTTGCAATTATCGATGCTTTGCAGTTTAATGTGTTGCTTTTCTTGGGGCCTTCAAGCTTTACCTCGTGCAGTAGAGGATCTTGAAGTTGCATCCATTTTAATGTGTTCAGGCGGTTCAGCCCGTTCACGAAAATGTCCAACACCTCCAGAAAGATACAACTGTCCAACACCTCCAGAAAGATACAATTGTCCAACACCTCCACCAAGATACACTCAACCAACTCCTCCACCAAGATACAATTGTCCAACTCCTCCACCAAGATATTAAAAATTCATTAAAAATAAATGAATAAAAAAATAAGTGAATTGCTTCAAATATTAGAACGATTCACAAAAGATATGCCCAAACCCCTGACAGACATTGTCATTAAGGAGTTTGGGCATTCTCCTTTTTTAATATTGATCAGTTGTCTTTTGAGCTTGCGGGCCCGTGATGTTGTAACAATTAAAATTGTCCGGAAGCTGTTTAAACGGGCTCAGACACCCCAAGAAATCATAAAAATTCCAATTTTGGAGCTTGAAGAAATTATAAAGCCGATTGGTTTTTATCATACTAAGGCGAGGGTTTTACAGGCTGTTTCAAAAGAAATTTTGGAAGAATTTGACGGTTTGGTGCCTGATTCAGAAGAAAAATTACTAAAAATAAAGGGCGTTGGCCGGAAAACAGCGGCATTGGTCCTTTCGCAAGCGTTTAATAAGCCCGCTATATGCGTAGATGTCCACGTTCACCGTATTTCAAATCGTTTGGGATTAGTTAAGACTAAAACCCCCGAACAAACAGAAAAAGCTTTAAAAAAGGTTATTCCCCAAGAAAAATGGCTAGAAATTAACAGATTATTGGTTATATGGGGACAAAATATTTGTACACCAATTTCCCCGTTTTGTTCTAAATGTCCTTTAAAATTAAAGATTTGCCCTCAAATAGGGGTTAAAACGACTCGATAGCTTAAGTTGGTTATTTTGAATTTTATAAAATTGGGCAAAAAAGAAAGCCCAGATAAATCCGGGCTTCACATTCTCTAAATTAAGAGTCACTTACCACTTTCTTTTAGATGCGGCTTTCTTAGCGACTTTTCTTCTTTTAGGTGCAGCTTTTTTAGCTACTTTTCTTTTCTTTGTTGCCTTTTTAGCCATCTTTGGAGCGGCTTTCTTTGCAACTTTTTTAGCTGTCTTTCTTTTTGCTACTTTCTTTTTAGGAGCAGCTTTTTTAACAGCTTTCTTTGCTACAGTTCTTTTTTTAGGAGCAGCTTTTTTAACTGCCTTCTTTACTGTAGCCTTTTTTACTACTCTTTTCTTTGCTACTTTCTTTTTAGGAGCAGCTTTTTTAACAACTTTCTTAGCTGTCTTTTTAGCAACTCTCTTCTTTGGTGTTAGTTTCTTCATATTCATTTCCTCCTTTAAAGGTTTTTGAAACCACTTTGTTTTTTACCTTACAATTAACATTATATTAAATAAAATTTCAATCTGCAATACTTTGTTAAAAATTTATAACATTTTTTATTTTTTTGATATAAAAATAGCTCCTGTTTAATTGAATTTATAACCTGTAAAATGTGCCTTTTTTATTTTGATAAACGAGCAATAAAATTATTGTTTTTTTATTGATGAGTTGTTGAAATTGTTTATCTGTAAGGTTGTTTGAAGTTGCGAACGTTTTTAATAATTTTATAAATTGGTTTCTAAATTTATTCAAAGTATTTTATTTAATTTTTTGGCGTATTTGAATGAAAATATATTTTTTAAAAAAAGAGTAAAATTAAATTTTTTTTGTTTAAAAATTAATAAAAAAAAGACAATTTTTGTAAAATTTTTTTATGGAATTTCTATAAAAATTCTATTTTTAGCAATTATTTTTATTTTTTATGCTTATAAATTGAAAAAAAGGGGTTGGAATTTTAAAAATTATTCAGTATCCGCGGCTTGATATGTTCTGTAAAAAATAGTTTTTAACACTCTTTTTTTGTATTTGCCTCATCTAATATATAAAAAACATGTATATAAAAAACATGGTTTGGTTAGATTTTTTTTTGAAACGGAAAAGATTGGACTTTTTGATGGTATTTAGTTTTGGAACTTATACGAAAATTCAAAAACACTGATTTTTTATATCAAAAAAGGACTCGTCCTTCGATACAAATCCTTACTGCGTTCGGATTCACTCAGGATGAGATCCTTCGACTAGCTTAGGATGACATCCGTTATATTAATTTATATTTTATTGCGTTGTTCAGGCTCTGAAGCCTTAAACTATGTGATTATTATTAAATTAAATTTTTAACATTTTAGTATTGAATTAGAAATGATGTCCTACAGGGCTTAAAAGCCGTGGTTTCCTAAGCGTTTCTAATGATATTCACTGATTATTAATAAAAATAAAGACGGATGTCATCCTGAGCTCGTCGAAGGATCTCATCCTGAGTGAATCCGAACGCAGTAAGAATTTGTATCGAAGGACGAGTCCTTTTAAATAATTTTCGTATAAGCTCTAAAGTTGGCTTTTACGCATATTTAAAGGGCGAGTTTTTAAGTTCGCCCTTTAAATAGTCTATATTTGACTTAGATAATTGGAAGAGATGGCGTAATTAATGTTTCGGACATCTTTTTTTTAGGTGTTTTTTTTGTTGCCTTTTTAGCGACCTTTTTTTTAGTCACTTTTTTAGGCGCAGCTGTTTCTTCCATAGGGTTTGTAACTTTTGGAGTTACTTTTTTAACTGTTTTTTTCTTAGGTGCAGCTTTCTTTTTAGGTGCGGCTTTTTTAACAGTTGCTTTTTTAGCTACCTTTTTCTTAGGTGCGGCTTTCTTTTTAGGGGTAGCCTTTTTTGCTACTTTTTTCTTAGGTGCAGCCTTTTTAACTGTTGCCTTTTTAGCTACCTTTTTTTTAGGTGCAGCTTTCTTTTTAGGCGCAGCCTTTTTTTTAGGTGCTACTTTTTTCTTTGCAGCTGGTTTTTTTGTTGCCATTGCACACTCCTTTTTAGAGGGTATTAATAAACACAATAACACATTTTTTATACGAAATATTTTATGCTTAATCATGATATATTTACTAATAATTAAAAGTCAATCTTTAGGCTTTGATTTGTTTTTTTTATTTTGATTTCTTTGATTGAATAAGGAAATGCGCACTTTATTTTTTTTATAAAGTGCGCATTTTTTTTATATTTTTTTAAAAAATAAATTAAAAAAGTTTATTTATTTTTTAAAAAGTTCATTTATTTTTTTAGGGAGATCTTCGAGTTTGATTCCAAATTCTTGTTCACCTTTGTTATATCTAAATGTAACCGTATTTTGGTCTTGTTCTTTTTGACCAATTACAATCATTACAGGTATTTTTTCAAGCTGTGCCGTTTTTATTTTTGCAGATATTGTGTTTGATGTTTTTTCCAGTTCTGCTCGAATATTTAAATTTTTTAAAAGGTCTAGAACTTTTTGACCATATGCTTGTTGTTCATCAGTGATAGTTAAGATGCGCATTTGTATAGGTGCTAGCCAGAAAGGTAGTAGTCCTTTGTAGTGTTCAAGTAAAACACCAAAGAAACGTTCAAGGGAGCCATAAATAACTCTGTGAATCATTATTGGACGTTCTTTTTTGCCTTCTGAATTAATATAATTAATGTCAAAGTTTTCAGGGTTATTAAAGTCAATTTGGATTGTGCCGCATTGCCATTCTCTATCTAGAGAATCTACAAATAGAAAATCTATTTTGGGACCGTAAAATGCACCATCGCCAGGGAAAATAGTGTACTCTATTTTGGCTGTTTCGAGCGCGTGTTTGAGTGCATTTTCTCCTCTTTCCCACATTTCATCTGTTCCCATAGATTTTTTTGGTCTTGTTGAAAGACCAACTTGTATCTTGTCAAAGCCAAATTTATCTATGACTGTTTTTATAATTTGGATTAACTCAAGAATTTGATCCTCAAGTTGTTCTTTTGTACAGAAAATGTGCGCATCATCTTGTGTGAATGCTCGGACACGGAATAAACCATTGAGTGTGCCAGAAAGTTCATGACGGTGTACTTTACCAAATTCAGATAATTTTACAGGAAGCTCACGGTATGATCGTGGTCGTTCTTTGTAAATTAGTATAGCGCCTGGGCAGTTCATTGGTTTTAATGCGAATGTTTTTTCTTCTATTGGCTCAGTAAAATACATGTTTTCTTTATAATTGTAGTAGTGCCCAGATTGTTTCCATAAGTCTTCATTTAAAATGGTTGGTGTTGAAATTTCTTGATAGTCATATTTTTTGAGTAATTCTCGCATGTAATTAATCAGTTCATTATAAACGATGAATCCTTTTGGAAGGAAGAATGGCAGGCCAGGCCCTTCTTCATGAAATGAAAATAGATCTAATTGTTTGCCAAGACGTCTATGATCGTAAAGTTTTGCATCTTCAATTCTTTGTTCATATGCTAAAAGATCTTTTTCGGATTTAAATGCCGTTCCGCTGATACGTTGTAATGCGGCATTTTCTTTATCTGCTCGCCAGTAAGCGCCAGAAAGACCTGTGAGTTTGAATGCTTTTATTTTTCCTGTTGATTCTACATGGCCACCCCTGCAAAGATCAAAAAAGTCGCCTTGTTGTGAAATTCCAACTGTTTCATCCGGAATGCCAGCAATTAATTCAAGTTTAAATGGGTTGTCTTTAAAAAGTTTTATGGCTTCTTCTTTGCGGACTTCTTTTTGTGTTATTGGTTGGTTGCGTTTTACAATTTCACGCATTCTTTCTTCTATTTTGGGAAGATCTTCTTCTTTAAAATTTGTTTTTGGTAAAAAATCGTAAAAAAATCCGTTTTTTGTGACAGGGCCTATAGTTAATATTGTTTTTGGGTATAATTCCAAAACAGCTTGTGCAAGCAAATGGGCTGCAGAGTGTCGTAGATTTTCTAATTCTTGATTGTTGTTCATTTTATTTCCTTCTAAAACTGTTATTTGTACAGTTTTCTTATTAGTAAAACAAGATTTTAATTGTAACAAAGGGCTTGAAAAAAAGCTATTTTGTCACTTTTTTAATTTTTTAAGTTGAATAATAAATCAGGATCTTTTCTCTGTGGTTCAATATTATTGTTTTGTTTAAAGATTGTTTTCATACTCGCATATTTTTTGTATATGATAATAATGTCAATTCAAACGTCCTAATCAAAGGAGAGCTTATGTCCCCAGGGAAGAAGATATATATTTTAGATACCAATGTTTTGATTCATGATCCATTGGCTATTTATAGTTTTGGTACAGCGGAGGTCGGGATACCAGAAATTGTTCTAGAGGAATTAGATAAATTTAAAGAAGCTGGTTCGGATGTAGGTAGAAATTCCCGTGAATCGATTCGTATATTGGATAAACTTCGAGCCTTTGGTTCACTGGGTGAAGGTGTTCATATGGAATCAGGTGGAATTTTAAAAGTGGTTTTTATTCCTGAAGATGAAAAGAATAAAATAAAATTTCCTTTTCATTTAGATTCGAATGATAACCAAATATTACTTACGGCGTTTTATTATAAAATTCAAGGCTATACAGTTAAATTTATTAGTAAAGATTTGAATTCTCGTGTTAAAGCCGATGTGTTGGGTATTGAATCAGAAGATTATTTGCGAGGAAGAGTTTCGGAAGATAAATTTTATAAAGGTTGGTTAAAATATTCGGTGCCATCTTCAGAACTTAAGGTAAAAGAACCCGGTATATTATCGGATATAGCGGAAGAGAAAGAGCTGGTTCTAAATAAATTTATTTGGTTAGAAAGCAATAATAATCCACAAAACTATAGGGTTTTTAGATATTTAGGGCAGGATAAATTTTTAGCTGTTTCTCAACCACAATTAAAATGGCCCTTAGGCCCTCGTAATCCACAGCAGCTTATGGCTATGGATCTTCTTTTAGATGATAACGTGCAAATGGTTAACTTGGCTGGGCCGGCCGGTACAGGTAAGACTTTTTTAGCTTTATTGGCAGGGTTGCATAAAGTTTTGGTTGAAGATGATTATGAAAAGATGTTAATTTCTCGTCCTGTTATACCTTTGGGTCCAGATATAGGTTATTTACCAGGCGATGTGTCTGAAAAACTTCATAGTTGGATGCAGCCTATTTATGATAATGTTGATCTTATTATTCACTCAGCTGAAGTAGCCAAGCACTTTGGGGAAGAATTAAATTTTGGAGACAGAGCACGTTTATATAAAGAAATTCATAGTAAAGAGTTTCATAAACAGGCAAGAAAAGCTCGTAAAAAGGGTGATAAGTATGATAAAGGTGATAAATATGCTCAATTTAATAAGCGTGATAAGCATGAAACAGAACCTGAATGGAAAATTCATTCAGTAGATGAACTTGTTAGACATAAAAAACTTAGTTTGGAAGCAATTACATATATGCGTGGGCGATCTATACCATACCAATATATTCTTATTGATGAAGTACAAAACTTAAGCCCACATGAAGTTAAAACCTTGGTTAGTCGTGTTGGTGAAGGTAGTAAAATAATACTTTGCGGAGATCCTTATCAAATTGATTCACCGTATTTGAATTTTAGCAGCAATGGTTTGATTGTTTCTACAGATAGATTTAAGGGTCAGAAAATTTTTGGCACAGTATTCTTAGAAAATAGTGAACGTAGTGAACTAAGTAAATTGGCTGCAGAATTGATGTAATCTTGGTAATTTTTTGGTAAAAAAGAGGGGCGCACGCCCCTCTTTTTTGTGTAAATTATTTATTTTGCGAATTTAAATCAAATTGATTGTTGTATTTTTCTATTAAAGCATATGTTTCAGGATCCATTAAATTATCAAGATTCGATGTGATTGCCGCCCACATTAAAATTTTGATAATTAATGTTGAATTGTTTTTTTGAATAGCGGATTTAAATGAATCTTTTATTTCATTCAAATCGTCGATAGAAAGATTTTTTTGATTATATAAAAGTTTTATAAAAATTTTATCAGCGTTATATGTTTTAGCCGCTTGAAATAAACTTATATTATTAGGTCCTGTTGTAGCCATTTGCGGGTTGTATTTTTGAAATTGATCAACATTATCAGCAGATATTGCTGCCATTAAGGCGAACATTAATTCTTTCACTATTTTCCTTTTTTAATTTTAATAGTCTATGATTTTATAAAATTTATTAGAATTCGTTTTAAGTCTAGAAATGAAAGTTTTGTGGCTTCTGGTCTTGCAAGAACTATGCAGTCGTAGGGATTATTTTCAAAAAGTTTTTCTTCGTAAAAAATAGCTTTAAGTCGGCGGCGAATAAGATTGCGTTCTGGAGCAGAACCAGTTTTTTTGGGAGTTATGATTAAAATTCTGGAGTAGGACAAAATTTTAGGGGCCAACAAAATTGTAAGCCCCAAATTTTTATGTCTTTTTTCGACTGAATCAAACAGCTGCTGAACTTCTTTTTGACGGAAAGTTGTTAGCTTATTTGAGAGTTTTGTCATAATTACGCACGAACTGCTAAGCGTTTTCTACCCTTAGCTCTTCTTCTTCTAAGAATTGCGCGACCGTCTTTGGTGCTCATTCTTTTTCTAAAGCCGTGTTTTCTGTTTCTTTTGACTTTACTTTTTCTGAAAAACGTTACTGACATGATTTACTCCGAAAATGTGCTAAATATCTATGAATTTTAAAATTTGTTTAGACTTTCAGTTTAGAGGTAATTTTGAAAAAATTCAAATTTACATGTTAATTTTTAGTAATTTTTAGATATCTTTCCACATCTTGGGCTGCTTTGCATCCATCAGCTGCCGCTGTAATGGCTTGTTTATACGTGTAATCGGCCACGTCTCCTGCAGCAAAAATACCATCTGCAGAGGTTTCTGAGTGATTTTTTAACTTAATATATCCATGGTCTAAGTCTAATTGACCTTCAAATGGTTTTGTATTTGGGCTTAATCCTATGGAAACAAAGACTGCATCGGTATTTAATGTTTGATTTTTGCCAGATGCAATGTCTTTTATGTTTATTCCTGTAACTTTTGAGCCATCACCTAAGATTTCGGTGACCGCGGTATTGTATATAATATTTATTTTTGGGTGATTTAAAACTCGCTCTTGTTCTTTTGGAGATGCTGTTAGGCTGTTCTTAATTTGAATGAGAGTTATGTTATCTGAATAATTGGCAAGAAAGGCTGCATTTTCTACCCCTGAGTTTCCGCCACCTACGACTACAATTTTTTTTCCTTGAAAAAATGGACCATCGCAAACAGCACAAGAAGAAACGCCTTTGGTCCAATATTCAGTTTCACCAGGAATTTTAAGTTTTAATGGGGTAGCGCCAGTTGCGATTATTACGGAGTTTGCTTTGATTTCTTCATTTTCAGATGTCCAAAGGGTGAATGGTTTTTTGCTGAAATCAACTTTGGTAACTTCTCCCGATATAAATTCACAGCCTAGGGCTTTGGTTTGATTAATCATTTTCATCATTAATTCTGGCCCCATTATTTTTTTTTCAGCAGGCCAGTTTTCAACAAATGACGTGCTCATAAGTTGTCCACCTGGTTTATTGCCTTCAACTAAAATGGGTTTTAAATTGGCTCTGCTTGTGTAAATACCCGCTGTCAATCCCGCAGGGCCTGAGCCTAAGATAACTACATCGTGAATTTTTATTTGAGTCATTTATTTCCTTGTTAGGTGATAAAGCGCGTGATTTAATGTTTTTTCACGTAAACATGATTGCTTGATAATGGCTGAAGGTATTGGTGATTCTTGATAATTTATAGCCCCATCTGGTGGTGAAAAGTGAATAAGCTCTTTTGTTTTTATTCTTTTTGTTAAATTTAAATAGCCTCGAATATCAGTTTGTGTGAGTTTAATGTTTTCATGGAACGCCAACTGATCTATAAAAACTGTTTGTTTGATTTGCTTTTCTGCTAATTTTTCTATTTGTTTTTCAAATCCCTTTTGAGTTTTATAAACATTAAAATCGGGTGTTTTTTTGATGTTTTCAACTATAATGTTGCCTTGTTTTTTTACAATTTCTGATGGAATTTCAAATGGATGTTTGCTTAATAATAATTTTAAGGCTTCTTCTACAGTTTCACGTCTTTGTGTTTGATCATTTCTTTGGGAAAAAACTTCAATTAATTTATTGTGTAATTCTTTATTAGTTTTGATTCGGAAATGTCTTTTAAAATCTTCTAATGATAACTCTAAGTTGTTAACAATATCATTTATTTTTATTTGAAATTTATAATTTGTATCTAATGTTGCGCTAAAAAAGTTTTGTAGCATCTCTGCTTGTGAACAAAAATTTTGTCCGATTTTTTTATTCAAAAAAATTTGTGTAAAAGGGAGATCTATTTCTTCATTTCCGACTTTGATCCAAAATTCAGAAACAAGGTCGGGATGTAATGGTGATCCATCGTCTTTGAGAATTGCGATCTCAAAATTTACCCAATCACCTTCCTGGACTGTATCGAGTACGCAATTTTCTGTTAAACAAAGTTCTTCTTTAAGGAAAATTTTTACTTGTTTGTCGAGATCTTTGTAATTTTTGCGTTTTGGTGTTTGAAAAGGGAATCTTTTCCAACCTTGAAGGGCGATTGTGCGAGATGGTTTTACATGAAATACGTATTCAGCTTCCTGTCCTTTGTGTAGTTTAATATTGGTAAGAACAGGATCTTCAGAAAATGAAATTTTATTTTCAATTAATTCTTCATAAAGAAAATTAATTATTTTAAAGTTGAACAGAAATTCTTTGAGGTGATCTTGTAGATCTTGTTTTAAATTTTCCGCGATGTAGCAACACGGGGCATTGCCTTTGCGAAATCCTTGAGGGGTAACATTGTGAACTTGTTCTTTTGTTGCTAAATCATAAATAGTATCAATTAAGTTTGCTGAAACTATAACTGTTGCAACCAATGTTGTTGCTGTAGTTGATTCTATTTTGAATTGAAATGATTTTTCTGAGATACTCATTGCCAGCTTCCTTTTTTTATTGCCAAGGCCTGAGAGATTTTATTGATTATATGGTGCGAGAGAAGGGACTTGAACCCCCACCTCTTTCGAGACTGGAACCTAAATCCAGCGCGTCTACCAGTTTCGCCACTCTCGCACACATTTTTGGTGGGCCGCCTTGGACTCGAACCAAGAACCTGCAGATTAAGAGTCTGTTGCTCTACCAAATTGAGCTAGCGGCCCGGGAATTTCAATGATTTTTTAGAATATACGCTTATTGTACCAAAAACTTAAATAAATAAAAGTTTTTTTAGAAAGCTTTTATTTCTGCTCGTTTCTTTTCTGCGAGTACATCTATTTTTTTGATAAAATCAGTTGTTGTTTTTTCTAACAAATCAGTCAATCTTTTGCCAAAATCTTCAGAAATTTGCTTTGCCTTTTGAGCGTCTCTGACTAGATTTTGGTACTCTTTTCTTGAGTTTCGAACCGCAATTTTTGATTCTTCTTCTTTTTTGCCCAAGATTTTTACAAGTTCATCTCTTCTTGCGCCACTCATTTCTGGAAGCTGTAATCGAATAACTTCACCATCATTTGCAGGTGTAATTCCTATATCAGATTCTTGAAGGCCTTTATCTATATCAGATAGAGTGCTTATATCCCAAGGTTGAATTATGATGAGTCTGGCATCAGGGGCTGAAATTGCAGCAAGTTCTTTTAATTTAAGTTCTGTTGTTCCGCCATAGCACGCAATTTTTACATCTTCTACCATTGCAGGATTTGCGCGACCTGTTCTAATTGCAGCAAGTTCTCTTTCAAAATGTTGGATAGATTTATCCATTTCTGCGGTTAGTTTTTTCTGATAATCTTTAGGATTTTCATTCGTAAAATCTACTTCTACCATAGACATAATTAATTCCTTTTATTCGATAATGGTTCCAAAGCTTGGATCATTATTTGCTTTTAATAATGAGTCCTTTTCAAATATACTAAAAACTCTTGTTTTTAAGCCATTTTCTTCTGCTAAAGCGTAGGCTGTTAAATCCATAACTTTTAATTTGGAATTCATGGCCTCTTTATATGTTAATGTTTTCAAAAGTTTGGCTTCTTGGTTCTTTTTGGGGTCGGCGGTGTAAACACCATCAACATTTGTTGCCTTCCAAACTTCATAAGCCTTTATTTGTAATCCTCGCAAAATGGCATTTGTGTCTGTTGAAAAGAATGGGTTTCCTGTTCCACCTGAAAAAATTAAGCAATCACCACATTCTATAGCTGAATCTATTGCTTGTTGGGCAATGGGTTTGCCTACTTCAGGTGAAGGTACCGCACAAAATAATGAAGTATGAATACCTTTTTGTAGGAATAGGTCTTTTAAAATCAAACCATTCATCTGTGTTGCAAGCATGCCAATTTGATGACCTACAGCTTCTGAGATGCCAAGTTGTTTGCTTTGAAGTTTGCCTCGAAAAATATTACCACC
This sequence comes from candidate division TM6 bacterium GW2011_GWF2_32_72, assembly GCA_000989525.1. GTDB lineage: Bacteria > Babelota > Babeliae > Babelales > GWF2-32-72 > GWF2-32-72. The sequence continues at coordinate 47,055 of LBON01000003.1, read as the reverse complement.
ACCAATAACTATTCCAAATGTTACGGATCCTTGTAATTCCTTGATTTGTCTTGCAATATCAAGAATTTTACTTGGATCCATGTGTGATTTGTCTTGTGAAAGCAGAGCTTCACCAGTTAGTTTTAGTAAAATTGATTTCTTCATAACTCTTTTATTCTGCGCCGATTTCAAATCTTACAAAGCGTTTTATTTTGATGCTTTCGCCTAGTTTAGCGATTAATCCCTTTAGGAGATCTTCAATGGTTAGTTTGTCATCTTTGACATATGTTTGTTTGATTAAGCAAATTTCGGCATAAATTTTTCCGAGTTTGCCTTCAACAATTTGATCAACCATTTTTTCTGGTTTGCCAGATTTAATTAGTTCTTCTTTTAAAATAGCTTTTTCTTTTTCAATAAATGCAGCATCAACATCTTCAGGAGCTAAATATTTAGGTTTTAGAGCGGCAATTTGCATGCAAACATCAGCTGCAAAGTTTTTCATATCGTCGGTTTTTGCAACAAAATCTGTTTCACAAACTACTTCAATCAAAACACCAACTTGTGCACCTGGATGAATGTATGAATGAATGATACCTTGTTCAGTTGCATTTCCAGATCGTTTTGCAGCAATGGAAGCGCCTTTTTTTCTTAAAATTTCAAGCGCTTTTTCCATGTCGCCATTTGATTCGACTAGGGCTTTTTTGCAGTCCATCATTCCAACGCCGGTTCTGCCACGTAACTCTTGTATTTGTTCCATTGTTATATTTGCCATTTAAGGGCTCCTCTTGTTTTTAAATTAACATTGTAAAGTTTAAGTTTGCCAGGAATATGATTTTTATCAATTGTTTATTTAGTATTTGAATCACTACTTTACTTTATTGGGGACGATCGGCGCATTTTTTTATTGAAAAACTTACATCTTTTCGGGTGTATTGAGACCCATTAGTTTAAGACAAAGTTCTAGACTATTTTTTACATCATGTATCATTAATAATCTTGCGCGGCTTTTTGTAATATTTTCTAAATCAATAACTTTGTTTTGGTTGTAATAGCTGTGAAATGTTTGTGCTAATTCAATTGTGTAGTATGTCAATAAATGTGTTTGGAAGTTTTCGCCTATTACTTCTAGCAAGTGTTTAAGAGATATAATTTTTTTTATTAAACCATATTCTTCTTGCCCAATATTTTTTGCATCATCTGAGCAAATATTTTGCAATTCGGGGGATTGATTTGCTTTTTCCAAAATACTTTTGGTTCGAACAAAAGCATATTGAATGTAATAAACAGGATTTTCATCAGTTTTTTTTAGCGCTAGATCTAAATCAAAATCTAAATGTGCATCAGCTTTTCTATTTAAGTAGAAGAATCTTGCTACATCTTTGCCAACAGTTGCCGTTACATCTTGTAAAGTTACAATGTTGCCAGCTCGTTTGGACATTCGAACAGCTTCGCCGTTAGATTTCATAGAAACAAGTTGGTATAAAATTACAGTTAACATGTCTGGGTTATAGCCCATTGCTTCTAGTAATCCTTTTAATCGATTTACATAGCTGTGATGATCTTGTCCTAATATCATGATCATTTTCTGTGCGCCACGATCTATTTTATTTTTCATGTAAGCGATATCTGGAGAAACGTATGTGTATTCGCCGGTTGCTTTTTTTAGAACACGGTCTTTGTCGTCTTGAAATTCGGTAGATTTAAACCAGATGGCACCATCTTGTTCATACGTGTGACCTTTTTTTACAAGATCTTTAACTGCAGCATCAATTGCGCCACTTTCATGTAAACTTTTTTCAGAAAACCAAACATCGTAATGTATGCCATATTCAGATAGAGTTTCTTTTATTTTGTTAAGAAGATGATCTTTTGCATAATTTTTGAAGAAATCAGCAGATTCTTTTTTTAGGTCATCGCCTTTTTCGTTTACCAGCTCTTCTGCGAGTTCTTGCAGATATTCACCTTGATAACCGCCTTCAGGAAGTTCTGCTGGAATGCCAAGTGCTTGTAAGCACCTAGCTTTAAAAGATTCACCAAGTTTATTTATTTGTACCCCTGCATCATTTATATAAAATTCTTTGGTAACATCATAGCCAAGGAATTTAAGGATGTTGCCAAGAACATCACCAATGATTCCACCTCGACCATGGCCTAAATGCAAAGGGCCCGTGGGGTTTGCGCTTACAAATTCTATTGAATAGTTTGTTTTATTTAAATTTTCGGATTTAAAAAAGTTTTTATCTTGTTCAAAAAGTTCTGTAGAAAGCTCTTGAAAGGCTTCTTTGGTAAGAAAGAAATTAATAAAACCTGGGCCAGCGATCTCTGTTTTTTCTATAAATTTGTTGATAAAATTTTTTGAAATTTCTTGAGCAATTTCTCTTGGATTTTTTTGTAATTCTTTTGCCAAAACCATCGCGGCATTGGTGCTTAAATCACCAAATTGTGCCTGTGGTTTATCGGTATTTAAAGTTAAATTTATATTTTTTTCTGGATTTTCAATTTTAAATTGATTTTTTAAAAAAGAAAAAAGCGAATTTTGCATGTATTCTAACAGATTCATTTTGGCCTCATAAATTATTGATTTTCAGGGGATTGATCAAGTTAGTTTACAAAAGTTCTGCTTAAAAGTCACTTTGTGATTTGGTAGGTAGAACTTTTAATTTTGATATTAACCAACTAAGGACAGTGGTTAACTCTGGCGTTAGTTGGCTGTGTGCGTTGTAGGATTAATTAATTTGTATGAAAAAGAGTTGGTTGAGAGGGGGCTCTTTGATTTTTAGCCGTGGTCATCTTTTTATTAATGTTGTTTTTGGAGAATAAATTGACTTGTTTTTGGGGCTTTTGTTAGCGTCGAATCAAATGTAAAAGATTTGATTTAGGAGAAGGCAAGAATTATGAAAAATATAATTAAAGAAAATTTGTTGCAATTAGAATTGATGGCAAATACTATTCGGCAGGACATAATTAAAATGTTGTTGGCGGCTGGTTCGGGTCATTCAGGTGGTCCATTAGATTTGGCGGATGTTTTTACGGCCTTATATTTTAATGTTTTAAAGCAAAATCCTAAAAATCCAAGATGGGAAGAAAGGGATAGGTTATGTCTTTCCTGTGGTCATGTTGCACCTGTTCGTTACGCTGCTATGGCGCGTGCAGGATATTTTTCGGTTGAAGAATTACAAACATTGCGTAAATTGGGTTCGCCTTTACAGGGGCATCCTTCTTTTGAATTTTTACCTGCAGTTGAAAATTCAAGCGGACCACTTGGCCAAGGAACATCTGTTGCTGTTGGAATGGCTTTAGCTGCAAAAATGAAAAAAGAACAACATCGTGTTTATTGTGTTGTAAGTGATGGAGAGCAGCAAGAAGGTCAATGTTGGGAGGCTTACATGTTTGCCGGTAATCGAAAATTAGACAATCTCACATTTATTTTGGATTACAATAATATGCAAATCGATGGGTATGTTGAAGATATAATGAGTTTAAAGCCGATCAAAGAAAAGTATGAATCTTTTAATTTGTATGTAATTGAGGTTGATGGCCATAATATTCAAGAGATTATTGATGCTTGTAATTTGGCAAAAACTATTCATACAAAACCAACAATGATAATTGCTCATACAATTCCTGGAAAAGGAGTTGATTTTATGGAAAATGATTATCGATGGCATGGATCTCCTCCAAATACGCAGCAAGCAAAAGAGGCATTAAATCAACTTGAAAAAATTAGAATGAACATTAATCCTTCATCAAAAGCAGGATTTAATTTATGAATAAAAAATATAATCAAACGTTAAATACAAATTTATTTTCACCAAATATTGAAATTGGTTCCCAGCGAGATGGCTATGGTAAAGGTGTTCTTGAAGCTGGTAACTTAGATAAAAATGTTGTTGTTTTGTGTTGTGATCTTGCAGAATCAACAAGGTCAGAATTTTTTAAAAATGAATATCCAGAACGGTTTATTGAAGTTGGCGTTGCTGAACAAAACATGGCTGGAATAGGTGCGGGACTGGCGGCAGAAGGTTTTATTCCTTTTTGTTCATCTTATGCTGTTTTTAATCCAGGAAGAAACTGGGATCAAATTCGAGTATCTGTTTGTTATAATAATTGGAATGTTAAAATTATAGGCGCACATGCAGGTATTTCTGTTGGTCCAGATGGTGCGACTCATCAGGCATTAGAAGATATTGCAATTACGCGTGTTTTACCAAATATGGTTGTTTTAGCTCCGTGTGATGAAATTGAAACTAAAAAAGCGGTGATGGAGGCTGCAAAAATAAATTCACCCGTTTATATTCGATTTGGAAGAATAAAATCTCCTATCTTTACAACAGAAGAAACTCCTTTTGCTATTGGTAAGGCGCAAGTTTTTAGAGAAGGCTCAGATGCGACCATTATTTCTTGTGGTTATCTAATGTATGAGGCACTAAAGGCGGCAGAAGAACTTTTTAAAAATAAAATAGATGTTGAAGTAATTAATTGTCCAAGTATTAAACCGCTTGATAAAAAAACAATAATTAGCTCTTTAAATAAAACTAAATGTTTGGTGACTGTAGAAGAGCACCAAGTTGCAGGTGGGATGGGTAGCGCAATTTTAGAGATGTTGGCCCAAGAGGATAATTATTCTTTTGCGATTAAAATGATGGGCATGCAGGATAAATTTGGTGAATCTGGTGATCCGTATGAACTATTAAAAAAATATGGATTAACAAGTCAGGATATTGTTAATGCTGTTATGGATCTTTTGAATAAAAAAGGATTAAAAAATGAATAAAAAAATATTTGTTACATATCCAATCCCTGGTGAAGGTTTAGACGTTTTAAAAAGTAAGGGATATGAAATTGTTGTTAGTGAAAATAAACCAACAAAACAAGAATTAATTAGTGCTGTAAAAAAGTATGACGCTTTGATTTCTTTGCTTTCTGATCTTATAGATAAAGAAGTTATTGATGCTGCGAACAAGCAACTTAAAATTATTGCAAATTATGCGGTTGGTTTTGATAACATCGATTTAAAGGGTGCAACAAGTAAAAATATTATTGTGACAAATACTCCTGGAACATCTTCAGAAGCTGTTGCAGAATTTACAATTGGTTTGATGTTGAATATTACACGTAAAATTGTAGAAGCAGATAAATTTATTCGTGCGGGTTTTTATAAAGGGTGGGAGCCGGAACTTTTGTTGGGCATGGAATTGCGCGAAAAAACTTTAGGTATTGTTGGTTTAGGTCATATTGGAACTCGCGTGGCAAAAATTGCAAATCGTGGTTTTGATATGAAAATTTTATATACAGATGTTGCGCCAAATAAAGAGTTTGAAAAAGATCATTGTGCAACATTTATGAATCTGGATGAATTGCTTGCACAATCTGACATTGTAACGTTGCATGTTCCATTATTTCCATCCACGCATCATCTAATAGATTTAAAACAAATTAAAAAGATGAAAAAAAGTGCCTTCTTAATTAATACATCCCGAGGACCAGTTGTTAATGAAAAAGATCTAGCAGAAGCTCTTGATAATAATTTAATTGCGGGTGCTGCAATAGATGTTTATGAATTTGAACCTAAAATTACAGAAAAATTATTAAATTTAAAAAATATTATTTTAACACCACATGTTGCATCAGCAACTCAAGAGGCTAGAAATTCAATGTCTTTAGTTGTTGCGCAAAATGTTGATGCTGTGTTGCGTGGTGGTAAGGCTATAACACCTGTTAATATTATTTAGAGGAAAAAAAGATGTTTATACAAAGAGATGCAGGATTGTGGTTTAAGGCAATGGTAAACAATTGTAAAGTTGTAGAAAGATTAAAAAAAGTAAAAATGATAATCACAGATGTGGATGGAACATTAACAGAAGGGTACATTTATTTTTCTGAAAGTGGTGATGAATTTAAGAATTTTTCTGTTCAAGATGGTTATGGAATTGCTCTTGCTCAAGAGCAAGGATTGTTGGTTGGGGTGATTAGTGGGAGAGATAGTATTGCTACAATTGAAATGGCTAAAGACCGAAATATTCCTGCAAATATGCTTTACCAAGGTGTTATGAAAAATAAAGTTCAATATGTTGAAAAGATGCAAAAAATGCATAATTTAAATTGTGAAGAAACATTATATTTTGGGGATGATGTTTTAGATATTCAGGTAAAGAAAAATGTTTGTTTATTTGCATCTCCAGACACAGCTCTTTTTTATATTCAAGAAGCCTCTGATTTTGTTGTGCCCAAGTGTGGTGGATGTGGCGCATTTAGACTTTTAATTGATCTTATTTTATATGTTCAGGGTAAACATTTTGCGCAAGATGTTATTTCTCAAGCTATAGATAAAGTTTCGTGTTTATAGTTTTTTATATTTAATTATTTTGTGATGACTTCTTGTTGGATATGAATTTAAATTTATTAATCATTGTTTTTAACCATTCTTTATTATGTTGTGTCTTTACGTGGTTTTTTAATGACCCATGTCATCACTACATACTGCACCTTTTTGTATTGTGCCATCGTGTTTTTTCATATGATTTTTTAATCGGTACTGTATATATGTTTCAAAAAAACATATAGGACATTCTAGCTTTGTGCCGTTATGTATTGGCTTATGTTGGTTTAAAGATTGTGGGTGCTTAAAAATCTTATTGCATCCGGGCCAATTACAAGCATATGGTTTTTTGCCGGGATGATTTTTTTTTATATGTTTTCTAAGGTCTTTAATTTTATATAAAATTTCATTGTTATCGCAATATGAACATGGCATTTCATTTAGATATATATTATTTGTTTCTTCTGGGTTATTTATTGAATTATCAGTTTGGTTTTTTTGTGGTGTTGGTTCAAGAATAACCTCTTTTGCCTTATTTTTTAATGCTTTGGAATTGTAAAAAAACACATTGGAAAGGTCAAACACAATATAAGGCTTAGAATAAGGTTGGCAATTATCGGAAGTTTGTTCAAATCTTGGTGCCATTGGAAGGTTAACGTAATCAGAACTTTGCCACTGATAAGGACTGTGTGAATGTTTATCGCTTCCAAATAACAATTCGGCTGAAATATCATCACCGGTTGCATCATTGTCTAACGCATTATAACCACGAAATAATGCATCAGAAACGTCAAACTCAGAACAACTACCAGAAAAAGGCTGGTAAACATTGGAAGTTTGTTCAAAACTTGGCGCCATTGTAAGGTCATTGTAATCAGAATATGGCCATTGATTGGGAATGTAATTGCTTCCAAATAGTAAACCTGTTGAGCAGAGGCCAACAAGGGTAATTAATTTAAATTTATTTAGCATTGTTGTTTAATCTTTATTTTTCTTAGGAGGCTGGAGTTTCTTAGAAACAAATGCTAAGAGGTTTTGAATCTAAAGTGCCCCCTAAGTTATTTTATTTAAAATACTTGATATACTTATCTTAACATGTAGTTTAATAAAAACAACGACCTGCTCATATTGTTTAAATTTAATGTAAGAATGATTGATTTAATCGTATTTAATGTGTTTTAAAAGGAATTTTGAAGGGTTTGTAAATGAAAATAGCTGTTTTAGTCTCTGGCGGAGTTGATAGCTCTGTTGCATTGAGGCTTTTGAAAGATCAAGGGCATGATTTGACTGCTTTTTACTTAAAAATTTGGCTTGAAGATGAATTGTCCTTTTTAGGGGAGTGTCCTTGGGAAGAGGATTTAAGCTACGCAAAAGCTGTTTGTGAACAAGCAGGTGTGCCTTTGGAGGTCATATCTCTTCAAAAAGAGTATTGGGATAGAGTTGTTTCTTATACTATTTCGGAAGTTAAGGCTGGCAGAACGCCAAATCCTGACATTTTATGTAATCAAAGGGTCAAATTTGGTGCGTTTTTTGATAAAATTTCGCCTGAATTTGAAAAGGTGGCTACTGGTCACTATGCTCGGGTTGAAGAAAAAGATGGTAGGTATTTGTTAAAAATGACACCAGATCCAATTAAAGATCAAACTTATTTTCTTTCTCATTTGAGCCAAGCACAACTTTCAAAGGCTTTGTTTCCTCTTGGTGAGTATAATAAGGGGCAAGTTCGTGAATTGGCTCAACGTTTTGATCTTCCAAATAAGGTCAGAAAGGATAGCCAAGGAATTTGTTTTTTGGGTAAATTAAAATTTGATGAATTTTTGAAATATCATTTAGGTGAATTGCCTGGTGATATAATTGAATTTGAAACTGGTAAAAAATTAAAAGAACACGCAGGTTTTTGGTACTACACTATTGGCCAAAGAAGAGGTAGCGGTTTGGGTGGCGGCCCTTGGTATGTTGTTGCTAAAGATCCTGAAAAAAATGTTGTTTATATGTCTAAAAATTATTTTTCAAAGGATAAATTTAGAGATGAATTTGTTGTTTCTGGTTTTAATTGGATTTCTCAAAAACCTAAAACAGGTGAGCAATTGCAGGTAAAACTGCGTCATGGGGCACAAATTTATAATTGTAAACTTGATTTTTTATCTGAAGACAGAGCTTTAGTAAAAATTGATGAGCAAGACCAAGGTATTGCATCAGGTCAATTTGCTGTTTTTTACAAAGGTGATGAGTGTGTAGGTTCAGGAGTAATAGATGAATCTCTAAATGGTGGTAAATAATAATATCCTTAAATTTGAAATTAGTTCCGTATAAAAAGAGCCCGGGAAAAAATCCGTGGCTCTTTTTTATTATAGGAAAAAATTAAATCTGCAAGATGGTATTAGAATTAAAATAGACTTTTCTTTCATTTATTTTTACAATTGACAGCGTAAAAAAAGTTCCTTTTTTATGAGTTGAAAACCTTGATGGTGTCGCAAAATTGGAGCTTTTTTTATTTTAATAGATTGATTTACTAAGATTTTTTATAAATTTTAATTAGGGATTTTGATGTTTAGCTGGTTTTACAGTATCGCAAAAGATGAGCGAAGAATAACAATTCCGACGTTGTTGAGTTTGTTACGTTTTTTTTTAGTTCCATTTATTTTTATGGCCATTATGTTGGGTAATTGGAATACAGCATTTTGGTTGTTTCTTACGGCGTCTATAACTGATGGGTTAGATGGGTTTATAGCTAGAAGATTTAATCAGCAAACTTTCTTGGGGGCTTGTTTAGATCCTATCGTTGATAAATTTTTATTGTTGGCTTGTGTTATTTCTATTGTTTTTTCAAAATATTCTTTATTTTTTGTGCCGGTTTGGTTTTTATTTTTGATTTTGATTAAAGAGGTGATAATTTTAGGCGGTGCAATTTATCTTTATTTTTATAGAAAGACATTGACTGTTGCGCCAACTAGGCTTTCTAAATTTACTGGTTTTTTGCAAGTTGTTTTTTTTGTATTTATATTCTTTTTAAATTTTTTAAATTGGCCTTCTGCTTGGGTTTGTTTGTTTTTATTTTGGTTGATTGTTGTTATGAATATTATTATTTTGGGGCAATATTTTGTTATTGGCTTTAAAATGGCTCGTTTTTTTGAAAGATAAAGATGAAAAAAAAATTATTTGTTTTTCCTTTGTTGGTAACTATTTTATCCATTGATGCTAATTTTTTACTTCCTTCCAATGGCAAAAATAAGGTTACGGTTTCAAGTTTAAGGGAAGACATAGGCAATAATTTTGAAGTGATTTTAAAAAAAATGTCTGAGTGTTTGGGTGTAATTTCAGAGTTTCAACCATTTTTGGTTGATCAAACAAAAGAACTCGTAGTTTTAGAAAAGGGAACATTTATGGCTGATGCATCTAAGGAACAGTTAGAAGAGTATTTAAAATCTTTGGATGAAGTAAAAAAACGCTTGGATGAAATGGTTTCTGATCTTAATCAAGATTTAAAAATCTTGAAAAAAAAGGTTCAAAAGTAAACATTTGATCTTCTTGCAAATATATTTTTTTAAGATACTTTTTTAGTTAACGTTAATTTAAAATAAGTTGTTTAATAATATTTAGAAAGGTCAAAATGGCTGGATATAATAGAGTGATTATGGTTGGTAATTTGACTCGAGACCCAGAAAATAAACAATTAAGTTCTGGTCAATCTGTTTGTAGGTTAGGATTGGCTTCAAACCGTGAGTATAAGAACAGACAAAGTGGCGATTTAATTCAAGAAGTTTGCTTTATTGACGTAGATGTTTGGGGTCCGCAGGCAGAAAGTTGCTCAAAGTATCTTACCAAAGGTAGACCTGTTTTGGTTGAAGGCCGGTTAAAGTTTGATTCTTGGGAAGACAAAGATGGTCAAAAAAGAAATAAAATATTTATTGTCGCTGATCGTGTAGTCTTTTTGAATAGTGGTGCCTCGGATGAACAATCAGATTACAGCTCTTCTTCAAGATCTGCTTCAACCTCAACGGTTTCTGCCTCTCAAGAAAAAAATTTGTTTGACCAAGTTGATTCATTAGTTAGAAAAAAAAGCGTTAAACCAAAGGTTTCTGCTGAAAATGCAGAGATGAGCTTTAATGATGAGCCGCCTTTCCAGGATGACTTGCCTTTTTAGTTTAGTTTTTTAATAAATTTTAACGGTAGACCTAAAAAGTCTGCCGTTTTTTTGTTTTAAAAGTTGCCTTATAGAAATATTTATCGCTCATATTTGGGATATTGTTTGACTGGGGGTAATGAGATGATTTAAGATGAAAGAGAGGAGAAAGGTAGGGGGAATTATGATAAAACGTCTAAAAGTTAAATTATTTCTTTTAATATTTGTGGTTTCTGGTTTTTATAATTCACATTCTAGGATTATAAATTTTATGGACCCATTTCCAGAAACTGTTGTTAAAAAATTAAATCGAAGGCTTATTGAATTAAATTCGGGCTTATGGAAGGTTAGGCATTTAGAAAATTCTATGCTTGCTAAAAATTGGGTTGTTGAGGAAGTAATAGATGTTTGTTATTTAGTGACTAAGATCAAAAGATCTAAGTCCCCGGTGTTTTCTGATGAATTAGAATTTTTTTTGGATTCTTTACAAAAATTGGAAGAACTTATTTTGACAGTTCATTTTTTGAATCCATATGAAATTGCGAGTCTGTCTTTTTGTGTAAAATTTGTTGCATATGAATTAGATTCGTTGTTGGATAATGAATTTACTTAAAATTTCCAGGCTAAATCTAAGCCTGTTGAGATGCCAACCATAGAAGTTAAAAAACATTTTTTGCCACCAAACGGGATGTTTGCAAATCCACCGATGCGAAGTCCTGCTAGATATTTTTCTTTTGAAAAATCATATTCTAATCCTAAATTTATGGTATTGGATTCCCAACCACTTAATTCTAAATCTGAGTTAACTATAGTTTTGGGATATATATTACTGTTTCTGGGGATTACATTATCTTCGTATTTGATACTTTTTGTGTATCCAAGCCAAAAAGAAAGCCCTTTTATCATATGATCTGCTTTTGCAAAAAGGGCCAGGTTCCAGATTGGTTCTTTTTCTATTCGTGCAAAATCTGTTCCAAGTTTAATCATGCCACTTTGGCAAATATCTGTTTTTAAGCGGGTATTTTTTAGTTTACTGGCAAAAAAAATGGAATCTATGTGGGTTCCAAAAGTTATCCAATCATAAATTCCTATACCTAATGAGAAGCTTAAATATGTCCCCCAGTGGCCGTTGTAGCCAAGAGGCATGGAAAAGACTTTTTTTGTGCTTTGCTGTTTTCCCGTTGGCATTAAAAGTCCAATTTCTATTGTTGAATCTATAAAATCTAACATGTCTGTATTTTCATTACTCCATGTCCATCCAACTGCAAGTGTGCTGTCTCCAAATCCAGATTGGTCCGTTGGGCAAATAGAAAGTTGATATTCTGATAAGATATTTTGAAAGTTATTTAAAAAAGCTTGCCATTCAGGGTTATTTTTGTCCTGTGTTTGATCGGTATATGATATTTTATTTATACCTAATTTTCTAATTGGAACAAAAATTTGGATAAAAAAGCCATTTGCAATGTTTTGGTATAAATTTAGTTGGGCTTCTGTAATATTAAATTTTCCGGAAAATAACAATTCTCCAAAAGAGCAGTTTTGCGATTCAACTTTGCATAGATTATCCAAAATGATTGCGTTTGGTGTCTTTCTTTTTTCTACAGATTCTATTCCGCAACCAAGCTTGTGCATATTATATTTACCATAAATATTTAAAATATTGCTTTGTTGTCCTTTGTAATCTTGGCCCTTTTGAGTGCTTCCTGTTTGTATGTTTACATCCAGGGATGTTAGTCCTTTTTTTTCAAGTCGAGGTTCAAACCAAAAGGATGTTGCGCGATAAAAATGTGCATTATCAAGAGTTATGATAGAAATATTTATAAACAAGATGAATATGACGGGGTAAATTTTATGTTGTTGCATTAAAATACCTTTTATTCTCAGGGTTGGTTATTGATGTTTGTAAGCAGTTATACAAAAATGTGTCAAGTTATTCAATTCTCTAGACTTGTATCTATGAGTTTGTCTGGTATAATTATTGTGTAATATTGCGTTTTTAAAGAGGTAAGGCATGACAAAAGATAAAGTGAATGAGACAGATTTAAATCAAGAAACAACTGTCCAGGGATCAGAAGCTCAAACTTGTGAAAATCAAAAAGATAAATTGCAAGAATCGTATATTCGTTTGGTTGCAGATTTTGAAAATTACAAAAGAAGAGTGGAAAAAGAAAAATTGGGTTGGGTTAAAATGGCTCAGTCTAACGTGTTTTATGATCTTTTACCTGTAATTGATGATTTTGACAGGGCATTAAAAGAAAAAGAAGCAGATGCATCTATGACTGTTTGGCTAGAAGGTTTTAAATTGATTCGAAAATCTTTGGATAAAATTTTAGATAAATATGAAATTAAATACATTGATTGTTCGATTCCGTTTAATCCTGAATTGCACGAGGCCGTTGCTCAAATTGATTCTGCCAATCATAAATCAGGGCAAATAGTTGAAGTTTATCAAAGTGGTTATATTATGAAAGATCAGGTTTTAAGACCGGCAAAGGTAGTCGTTGCTAAATAATAATTATATTTTCAAACTTATTTTATGTTTTTCAATCAGTGGATTTTCAATCGTTTGTTATTCATCGGATCCAGAAGATTCACGGTTTGATTCATTATCTGCAATTTCAAAAGAGTATTTAAATGCAGAATGTGCTGATTGTGGGAGTTGTTCCTTTTTAGAGGGGCAAGATACAGAGCACGGTTATACTTACGCATCAGATGAAGAATATGGGGCGAGAGAGTTTGATCAAGATGATTCACGTTTTGATTCATTATCTGCAATTTCAGAAGAGTATTTAAATGCAGGATGTGCACATAGTGTGTGTTGGCCATTTTTAGCTGGGCAACAGGATACAGAGGTCGGTTATCCTTACGCAGAAAATTTTGAATCCTTTTTTGATGAGGATGATGCTAAAAATAGTTCAATTAATATTGATCAGACTAAATTATCTGAAGATCAAATTGATTTTTTGTCTAAAGTTAATTGTATTATTCAAAAGCAATTAAATGATCAAGAAGATATAAATTTAATTTTGGCGGCTATTTTAGATAACCCAAAAGGGCTTTTAATTAATCCAATAGAATTTAGGCGATTGCGTTCTATTTTTGAATCTTTTTCAGAAAAAGATCGAAAGATAATTTTAGAAAAAATATTTTTTGTATAAATATAAAAGGCTCCCAACGGAGCCTTTTATATTACGGATGAAATTTAAATACATATTTTGATTATTGTTTTTACATGTACATTGTTTTTTTAGCTTTTTCTTCTTTTTCTTTTTCTTGTGTTTTTGTGTTATTTCTTTTTCTTTTGTTAGTTAGTTTTTCTTTGAAACTTTGAAGTTCTTTTTTGTCAGTAAATAATGCTGCCATTTTTGTATATGTTGCTAAGTTACTTGGTTCAATCATATCATCTAGTTCAAATTGATATTTTAGGAATTTTTCTACCAAATCTACTTTTCCCATTTTGATGGCTTTATTTAAAGCTGAAGTAAGAGAAAAACAACCATTGTGTGGACGCGAAAGTATTACTTAATAGGTTTTCTGCATCTTGTTTTATAAGAAGATTCATCAGATTTGAAGCCTTTGGTTTTTCTTGAATAAGGTTTTTAATTGCATCAAAATTTTTACCGATATCATTCAATCGAGGAAGTTTATAATCATCAATTTTTTGAAAGTTGATTCGTTTGGCTCTGTGTTGGTTGAAAAATTTCATTATAAGTAGTTCTTTGTTTGCAAGTTCTAATGAGAAGTCGGTTAAAATTTTATAAATGTAGCAAGTTAGACAAATTTTGTGACTAGTAACTGGGTGGGATTGAATATCTTTTTTAAATTTTATATCTGCTTGGCTTAGTTCAAAATCATCACTAAATTTTTCAAGATCATAAATTTTTCCAGTAAGCAGTAATTGACCTAGTGTTTCATATTTTATTTCTGTAGGATTTTTTATTTTTTCTTCTTCATCTCTTTCATCATCACTATCCATTTGATTTGTTCCCTTTGCCCCTCCCAGTAATTGTTGTAATTGATTTGTTGAATCTAGTTGAAATTCTATCTCGCTTGTTTGTGAATATGGTATTGAAAGTAATAGGCATATAGAAATTGTTGTACTTAATTTCATGAGACTCCTTTTTTGTTTTGAAATATTAATAATGTTTGGAATCTAACATTATTTTTTTAAGATGTTGAGCAGAAAGAGTTTTTAGATATATTCGACTGGATTGAATTGATGTTTATTTGCAAATAATTTCTTAAAATAAAATGCTCCCGAGGGAGCATTTTATTTTTGTCTTATTTTAAATAACTTAAAATGGCCACAACTAATTCAATAAAAATTAAAATAATAATTAATATAGAAAGCAAGTCATCTTTGTTTATATTTATTTGTTCTTGATAAAGAGTTCGAATTTCTTTAATAATTTCAAGTTTACTGTTGATTGACATCTTCCACTTTGCAAAATCAAATTTTTCGGCAAGGAGATCGTAAACTTCGGCGTAGTAAGCTTCGCCCACAAATTTTATACTACTTTCTAATCTTTCCGAGATCACAGAAACATCGACACGTAAGTTTTCAAGCTCCATAATTTCTCCATGCCCTTTAGGTCCAATGAATGGTATGTAGGAGTAAATTGGAGAATGTTTAATTTTTCTTTCATAAACTTCATTTAATTTTTTATCAAGAAGCTGATCAAAATATTGTAGCTCTAATGATTCAATGTTTGCAAATTCAAATAAATCTAAAATGTCTTCATATTCTTTGTCATAAGCAAAGGCGGCTTCTGTATCTATTAAAACAAGATCTCCTTTGTAATAACCTATGTTAGATTCCAAAATTTCATCTTTTTGATATTCGGCTAAGGCGTGTGTTTCAAAACGAATGGTAGATGCTATTGTTCCGCCATATTCTTCTTTTAACGATTTTGGATCTATATTTGGTTCAGGATTTACTTGTATTAATGGGTAAGATGAACGAATGTGAAAAAATTTCGGCTTAGAAATAAATTGTTTAATTGTTCCAAAAACTAATCCGGCATCGTCAACGCTTTGTTCTTGATAATATTTGTCGATGTCATTTATTTTTTCACGCAAAGTAGCCAAACTTTCATTGAATGGTATTTTATATACAAGAGAAATAACACCAAATGCATGAATTCGTGCACCAATGCATTTTTTACTTGTGTTTGGTCTTGGTAGATCTATTGCAATTGGTACGTGATAGTTTTTAAAAAAACGTGAAAGAACTAATGGTCTTTGTTCAACAATGTTTTTTTGTTGAAGGCCTTTTAGATCGATATCATAACCAACATCGAATGCATGAAATATATATAAGTTTCCAGTAAATTTTTTTTGATCTTGCATTTTTTTCCTTCGATTTCTCGAATAATTTGTAAATTTATTAAGTTGTTTTTTAGCGATAATTTTTTAAATGATGACTTTAATACTAGCAAAAAGAATTCAGATCGGGCAAGAATGTTCTGTATAAAAAATCCCTCCGAGATATTCAGAGGGATTTTTATTTTTGTTAATTTACTTTTTTAAAACACTTAAGAAAGCTTCTTGTGGCAATTCTACAGAGCCCACTTGTTTCATTCGTTTTTTACCTTCTTTTTGCTTTTCAAGCAATTTTCTCTTTCTTGAGATGTCGCCACCATAACATTTTGCGAATGACTTTTTTATTTTAAAATTTATCTGGAGCCTTCTTTCAAATAGAGGTAAAGACTTTTTAGGTGGGGTCCTTTTTCATTTTGTAATAGGGACAACGCAGAATGGCTTTGAGGCCAGCTGTCTTCTACGTATTCCTCAGGGTTTGCACCATGTTCCTTCAGTATTTGAATAACAATTAATGCTTTTTCAGACTCTTCTTTTTTAAATTTTTTTACAGCTTCGACTATTGGTAGAGAATACCAACAGTCGGTGTAGGCTGCGTCACGCCCATTTGCTGGTTCATATTCACTATACTCAATTTTTGCGGTTGCAATACTTGGATTACGTTCGATTTGTTGGATTAATTGTTCAGGTGAGATATTACCTTTTAGGGCTCTTAAGACGGGATGGCTACTGCTAGGAATTGGTGTTGCCTTTAAAATTTGTTGCAGTGAACTACATAGTTGATATGACGAGCATTGTGTGGCTTGGTTAAGTAAAGTGATTGTAGCAAAACTTAATAAAGCTATTTTGTTTAGTTTCATGAGAAACCTCTTTAAGAAATATAGGTTAAAAATATATTAGAAAGAATTCTATATCAAAAAATAATTGGATCAAACTATTTTTTCAAAACAGTTAAGAAAGCTTCTTGAGGTAATTCGATATTGCCGACTTGTTTCATTCGTTTTTTACCTTCTTTTTGCTTTTCAAGCAACTTTCTCTTTCTTGAGATGTCGCCACCATAACATTTTGCTGTAACGTCCTTACGCAATGGAGCAACTCTTTCTCTTGCAATAATTTTGGCCCCAATAGCTGCTTGAATAACCACTTCAAAAAGTTGCCGTGGAATAACTTTTTTGAGTTTTTCAACCATGTCTCGACCAATATTATAGGCCTTATCTTTGTGAACAATAGTAGAAAGTGCATCAACAGGAGCTTTGTTAATTAAAATGTCCATTTTTACCAAATCTGATGGTTCATAGGCTGTAATTTCGTAATCAAAACTTGCATATCCAGAACTTAAAGATTTTAGTTGATCATAAAAATCGGTTGCAACTTCTGCAAGAGGAAGTTTGTATTTCAAAATGACTCTGTCTTCATCAAGATAAGAAAGATCAAGTTGTCTGCCTCGGCTGTCTTGGCAAAGTTTTAAAATACCACCTAAATATTTTTGGGGAACAATTATTGTTGCATCAATCATAGGTTCAAAAATTTGAAGAATTGTTCCTGGATCTGGAAAATCTGAAGGGTTTTCTACATCAATGTTTTTACCACTTGTTAAATCAATTTTATAAAGTACAGATGGTGCTGTAATAATAATAGAAAGATTATATTCTTGCTCTAGTCTTTGTTTGAAAACATCCATGTGCAACAATCCTAAAAATCCGCATCTAAAGCCTAACCCTAAAGCCAAAGACGTTTTCTTTTCTGTTGAAACACTGGCATCATTTAGTGTTAATTTTTCGATAGCATCCTTTAAGAAGTCAAAATCATTATTGTCTACAGGATAGATACCTGCAAAAACAACAGGTTTGGCTGGTTTAAAACCTGGCAAAGCTTTTACAGGTTGCTTTTTTTTCATGATTGTATCGCCGACACGAGCTTCTTGAACTGTCTTCATGCCTGCAACCAGATAACCTACTTGACCGGCGTAAAGAGCTTCTTTTGGTGTTTGATCTGGGAACATTAAACCAATTTCTAAAACTTCGTAACTTTCGCCTGTTTGGGCAAGTGTAATTTCGTCACCCATTTTTAGAGAACCATCTTTTAGTTCAACCAAGCAGATAACACCTTTGTAGTCGTCGTACCAAGAATCGAATAACAATGCTTTAGTTGGTGCATCTGGTAATGCCTTTGGTGCGGGAATACGCTCTATAATTGCATCTAAAATTGTTTTTATGCCTATGCCTGCTTTAGCTGATGCCTTGATTATATCTTCTTCTTCAAAATCAAAAAGTTTTGTGAGTTCGTGAGAGACTTTTTCTGGGTTTGCTGCAGCCATGTCGATTTTATTGATTACAGGAATAATTTTTAAATCTTGTTCGTAAGCTAAATAAAAGTTAGCCATTGTTTGGGCTTGTACGCCTTGTGCTGCATCGACCAAAAGCAAAGCTCCTTGACATGCATACAGAGATCTAGAAACTTCGTAACTGAAATCAACGTGACCAGGTGTATCAATTAAATTAAGAAGATAAGCTTCTCCGTTGTAATTGTAGAACATGGAGGCGGATTGAGCTTTTACAGTAATGCCACGTTCTCTTTCAACTTGTAGTTTATCTAAAAATTGTTCTTTTTTTGTACGATCTGTGAGTGTGCCTGTGTATTCCAAAAGTCTATCGGATAATGTTGATTTACCATGATCTATGTGAGCAATTACAGAAAAGTTGCGAATTCTTTCCGGTGGAAAATCTTTTAAATCAAATTTTTTATTTTTCATACTATTGTTTTCTTTAAAAATAGGTTTAATTTTGTATATATTCTATTGTATTGATTTAAGTTAATTTTCGCAATATTTGTCTGGAGGAAGTTTATGGAGTGTTGTTTTTTGTTTCATCTTGATTGATTTTTGGTAGTTTAAACCCCTTGCTAAGGTTTTTAACTATTTGCGGGTGGCTTCCGCTTCCAGAATCAGCTTCAAGATAGACATGGGTGCCATTATAATTGATTATAAGAATGGTTATCCAGTGCATTCCACTGTATTGAGATGTTGGTATTTTTTCTTTATTTGTTGTGACTATAAAAATATGCCATTGCCCAGGTGTTTTTAAGTTTTGAAAGGGGAGCCATTGCTCTTTACTTAGGAAGTCAAATGTCTCCGGAGACAACATCGTGGTGTTATCTAAAATTGTTATTTTATTTTGTGCTTCTTGGTAAGCGGTCTCTATCGTTGGTTTAAGATCAGTATCTTGTGCCCAATTTTCTTGTTTTATTAATTTGGGATTCGGATTTTCTTGAAGAGTCTGTAAATCATTAATGTTATTGGTGCTCATATAATTAGCAAGAGCTACGGCATTTTTTGCTGCATGATAGCCGCAAGACCAGCTGTTATCTTGTTGTTTTACGGGAATTGAAAAATGAGGGTTTGGTTGATTGCTTTTAAAATTTTTATAACCTTCATCTAGTAGTTTTTTGGTTTCGATAATCTTAGGATTTGAAAAATATTCTAGTTGTTTTTTAAGATTGTTAAGTTTGGTAGTAAGATCTTTTAATTTTTGCTCAAATTGTTCAATTGTTGGTTCGCTTGCAAGTATATGGGCATTAAATGTGTATATTAAAATTAAAAAAAAATGTTTAAATAAAAACTTTTTCATAGATGATCCTTTTTTTATACACAAAATATTTAATTGGTCTTCGATTAAAATATGTTTAGCTTCATGAACGTTATTAAAATTAAATAAATGGGGTCAAGTATTTGACAAAACAAAAGTTTACAAATGCATTAGCTTGTATTCTTAGACCAATATATGTATCCTAATTCTACTTCTGTTTTTTTAGTAAATTTGATTAGTAAAAGGGCTGGTTTATGGATAATTCCAAACTTAAAGATGATACCCGTGGAATAAATACAAAACCTGTTTTGATTGAGGAAGAGTTAAAGAAATCTTTCCTTGATTATGCTATGTCTGTTATTGTAAGTCGTGCAATTCCAGATGTTAGAGATGGGTTAAAACCTGTGCATAGGCGTGTGCTTTATGCAATGGGTGAGTTGGGTTTTTATTATAATAAACCTTACCACAAATCTGCGCGTGTAGTTGGTGACGTACTCGCTAAATATCACCCACATGGTGATACAGCTGTTTACGATACCATGGTTGGCATGGTTCAAGATTTTTCCAAACGATATCCTTTGTTGGATGGTCAAGGTAACTGGGGTTCTGTTGATGGTGATAACGCCGCAGCAATGCGTTATACAGAAGTGCGTATGGCAAAAATTGCTCAAGAACTTCTTGCTGATATTGATAAAAAAACAGTTCCATTTGTTCCAAACTTTGATGAATCTATTATTGAACCAACATTACTTCCAAGCAGAGTTCCTAATTTATTAATTAATGGTACAGCTGGTATTGCTGTGGGTATGGCAACATCTATTCCCCCACACAATTTAACAGAAGTAATCAATGCTTGTTTGGCTTTATTAAAAAACGTTAATATTTCAGATGATGAATTATTTAGTTTAGTTCCTGCGCCTGATTTTCCAACAGGTGGCGTGATTTGTGGAAGAGCTGGTATTGTTCAAGCTTATAAAACTGGTCGTGGTCGTTTGATTTTGCGTGGTGTTGTTGATGTTGAAGAAACAAAAACGGCAACTCGATTGATTATTACAGAACTTCCATATCAGGTGAATAAGGCAGAGTTGGCAATTAAAATTGCAGATCTTGTTAAAAATAAAATTGTTGAAGGTATTTCAAATATTAAAGATGAGTCCAGCCGAAAAGGCATGAGACTTATTATTGATTTAAAGCGTGGTGAAATTCCTCAAGTTGTTTTAAATCAGTTGTATAAATTTACACCTTTGCAAACTTCTGTTTCTTTCTTAATGCTAGCGTTACTTGATAATCAACCAGTGATATTTACTTTACGTAGAATGTTAAATGAGTTTTTATATCATAGAAAAAACGTTGTTTACAGAAGGTCTGTGTTTGATTTAAAAAAAGCGCAGCAACGTGAACATATTTTGGAAGGTTTTAAGAAAGCCTTAGCAAATATAGATGAAGTCATAATTTTGATTAAAAAATCTATGTCCGCAGAAGAAGCAATTGAAGCTTTATCTAAAAAGTTCGATTTCACTTCAGAACAAGGTAAGGCTATTTTGGAAATGCGCTTACAGCGTTTAACTGGAATGGAGCAAGAAAAGATAGATAATGAAATGAATGAACTCAAGAAATTGATTTTATATTTGAAATCTATCATTGAAAATGAAGATGTTTTGAAAAAAGAAATAGAAAAAGAACTTCTAGAAATTAAAGAAACTTATGGCGACAAGAGAAAAACAAAAGTTGAAGGCGCTGTTGATATTCTTACAGAAGCAGATTTAATTCCTGATGAAGAAGCCGTTGTTACAATCACAGGTAAAGGTTATATAAAACGTGTTCCTCTTGATGTTTACGATGTTCAACATCGTGGAGGTCGAGGTAAAATGGGAATGGCGTCGTTGACTGATTCTGATGATGTAATGCAAGATTTATTTGTTGCAAAAACTCACGATGAATTGTTGTTCTTTACTAATTTAGGTCGCGTTTATAGCATGCAAGTATTTGAAGTTCCAGAAGGTTCAAGAACTTCTAAGGGCCGTGCTGTTGTTAATATTTTACCACTTGCTCAAGATGAACGTATTGTAAAACTTCTTTGTACAAGAGATATTGATGATCAATATTTGGTAATGGTAACCAAACAAGGAACAATAAAGAGAACAGAAGGTAAGTCTTTTGCAAAAATAAGAGCAACCGGTATTCGAGCAATAAGTTTAAATGAAGGTGATGAACTTTCTTTCTGCGCTACAAGTACAGGCAAGGGTTCTATTGTTCTTGCAACTAAACATGGTCAAGGTATTCACTTTAAAGAAGAAGAAGTTCGAGCCATGGGCAGACAAGCTTCTGGTGTGATAGGTATTCGTCTAAAGGCAGGCGATTATGTTGTTGGTATGGAAGCCGTTTCTCCTGATTCAGAAATGGATTTATTGTTTGCTACAAGTATGGGTTATGGAAAACGTACTAAGGTTGTTGATTTTAGAGTTGCGCACAGAGGTGGTGTTGGTGTAAGAACAATTCCAACAGGGTCACGTAATGGTTATGTTGTGGGGCTTGCACTTGTTGCTCCAGAATCTAATATTTTGTTAATTGATTCTGCTGGTAAAATTATTCGTCTTTCGCCTACAGAAATTAGAACTATGGGCCGTCAAGCTAAAGGCGTGCGATTGATTCGTCTTGATTCAGATAGGCACTTAGTAAATGTTGTGGCATTTGAAGAAGATGGAATAGAAGAATCTGATAATAATAGTGGGCAAGAAAATCAGGATCAGGCTCCTAAAAAAACAGCAAAAATAAAAGCTGACGATTCTGATTCTGATGATTCAGAAAACCAAACTTTGCAATTTATGGAAACAGATGTTTCTGATTTGGATTTTGCATCTATAGAATATGAAGATGATTTTGAAGCAAGTGATGAAACTCCAGATGATATTTTAATGATGTAATAGGTTTATATGAACGACAACTTGGTACTGTTGCACTTATCATTGATTAATAATGTTGGTCCAAGAGCAATAAAAAAGCTCTTGGACCAATGTCCTTGTAATGGTCTTAAAGACTTCTACAATTTTTCTGTACAAGATTTTTGTAAACAGTTTAACTTTACTGCTAAATTGGCTCAAACAATTGTGGATGGCCTTAGTGATCACGAATTATTAAAAAAAGAATTAGATCTTATAAAAAAATATGATATTCAACTTATAATTTTGGGTTCTTCAGAATACCCAGAAAGTTTGGCTAATATTTATGCTCCTCCAACAGTTTTGTATTGTAAGGGTGCAAAATTAAATTCTTTTGAAAAGAATATGGCCATTGTTGGTGCGCGTAAGGCTACAGATTATGGTAAAAAATTAATTGAAAAAGTTGTTCCTCAATTAATTGAAAATAATTGGACCATTGTTAGTGGTGGAGCTGTAGGTGCGGATAGTATGGCTCACGCGGCAACTTTGCGTAATAATGGAAAAACTATAGCTGTTTTGGGTTCAGGTCTTTTAAAGCCATATCCAGCCTCTAATCTAAAATTGTTCAAAGAAATTATAGAAAAAGGTGGTTCATTGGTAAGTCCATTTCCTTTGCAGATGGAGGCTTTGTCAGGAAATTTTCCTGCTCGTAATAGGGTTATTGCGGGACTTTCAAGAGGTTGCTTAGTTGTGCAGGCTGCTGCCAAAAGTGGGGCGCGAATTACAGCAAAATATGCTTTAGAAGAGGGCCGAGATGTTTTCGCCGTTCCTGGACCAATTGATAGTGAGTTAAGTGAGGGGTGCCATTTATTAATTCAACAGGGCGCAAAGTTGTTAATGGGCCCAGAGGACATCCTTTCTGAATACAGAGAATTTGTAAAAAGTGAATATAATGATGCGGTTGTGCAAAACACTAATTCAATTGTGGAATTGGGTGACCCGATAGCTCAAAAGATTCTTTTGAGCTGTAAAGAGGCTATGTCTATTGATGATATAACTGATTTGATCGGGATTGAGTTGTATGAAGTTCAAAATAAATTATTTGATTTACAGCTTGAGGGTCTGGTTGAACAGGGCCTTTGTGGTAAGTGGATTACTTTGATTTAGTTGTTTTTGCCTTTTTAATTAATTTACTATATTCTTAAACGGTCTGTTAATTCTAAATTAATCATTAAAATACAGTTATTATTGGAGCTACAATGCCAGTACCTAAACGAAAAACGTCGAAATCAAGAAGAGATAAAAGACATGCAAATAAAGGTATCGATGTAAAAAACGTACCTACTTGCAGTCATTGCGGTGACGCAGTTCAGCAACATGCAGCATGTTCAGCCTGTGGTTATTACAGAGGCAAAAAAGTCATGGCAACTAAAAACGATAGACTTGAAAAAAGAGTTGTAGATCGTACAGAAAAAGCCGAAAAGCTTAAAGCAAGATCAAAATCTGCTGAAGAAGCTTCAGGGTCTAAGGAGTAATTCGAGGAGCTCTGTATGATTGCTGTTGATGCAATGGGCGGAGATCATGCCCCTTTTGAAATCGTAGCAGGTGCTTACGAAGCGGCTAAGTTAGGCGTTTCAGTATGTTTATTTGGCGATGAAATACAGATTTATTCGATATTAAAAAAATTGGATGCGACTTGGCGGTCGTATCCAATTTTTGTTGAACATTCATCTGAAATTATTGAGATGGGTGAAGAGCCAAGTAGAAGTGTGTTGCGAAAAAAAGATTCTTCATTAGTAAGAGCTGCCCAAGCTGTTGCTGATAAAACTTGTACAGCGGTAATCTCTGCTGGTAATTCTGGAGCAGCTTTAGTTGTTGGTACCTTAATTTTAGGAAGACTTAATGGTATTGAGCGTCCAGCTATTGGCAGTTTTTTACCAACAGAAAATGGTGAAATTTTTTGTATAGATATTGGTGCTAATGCAGACTGTAAGCCTCAGTATTTAAAACAATTTGGCATGATGGGACAAGTTTATTGCAATATGGTTAAGGGTGTTGAAAATCCTTCTGTTGTCTTATTATCTAATGGAACAGAATGTCATAAAGGTTCTTGTTTAGTTAAAGAATCTTTTGATGTTTTAAAAAATTCAAAATTAAATTTTATTGGAAATGTTGAGCCCATAAATTTATTTACTTGTGGTGCCGATGTTTTAGTTTGTGATGGTTTTTCTGGAAATATTTTATTAAAAACAATGCAGGGAACATCAAATGTTTTTTCTTCGTGGTTAAAAAAAGAATATTCCAGTTCTTTATTCAGACGGTTAATTGGCGCAATGAATTATTTTGTACTTCAGGGTTTAAAAGCTAAAACTGATTATAAAAAACGTGGTGGCGCATTACTTTTTGGTGTTAATCACCCATTAATTATTGCGCATGGCAGATCAACTTCTTTGGCTATAAAAAATGCAATCTTGCAGGTTAGCGAGATGGTTCAAAAAGATTTTCTAAAAATATTCAATGATAAACTTTCTTGTAAAATAAAAGAGGGCTTTTAAGGGCCCTCTTTTATTTTGTGTTTGTTTTATTTTATTTACGACCTCTTCTTTTGGCTATTTTTTCTTGTTGTTCTTTTATTCTTATAGTATCTGCAGAAGCCTTTGTTGTTACTGGATTACTTGTTATGTATGAGTTAACAATTGATGCATTTGTTATGTTTACTTGAGTAACCATAAGAGCGGATATTATTTGTGCAGAATATGC
Organism: candidate division TM6 bacterium GW2011_GWF2_32_72; assembly: GCA_000989525.1. Lineage (GTDB taxonomy): Bacteria > Babelota > Babeliae > Babelales > GWF2-32-72 > GWF2-32-72. The sequence continues at coordinate 22,092 of LBON01000003.1, read as the reverse complement.
TTGTAAATCTAAAACATCTATAGTGTTAATTGTTTCTTGGTTAATTTTTGGGTTTAATGCGGGTAGATCTCCATCAGCATAAGGTTGTAGTTTATTATAAAATGATTCAGCATAAGCCTTGATGTCTGCATCTTTTATATTGTTAATGTCTTCTTTAAGTGCAGCAAAAGCTGTTGAGAAATCTTTTTGTGTTACAGGTTTTGCGGCTGTTGGTAATGGTTCTTGAATGGTATTTAAACAGTCCCAACATATTTTTATTAATAGTTCGAATACATCTTTTAATGGTAATATAACGCCAATTTTTGCTGTGCTTTTTGTAATTGGTTCTTCTACTATTTCATAGATTTTAGCTAACCATAGATTTGCACTTTGGGTTGAATATATCCATGGACTTGGTGCAACTTGAGCTAATGTAAAATTTGATGTATAAATGGCGGCATTGCTTGCTGGGTATCTAGCAAATATTACTAAATTCTTTAAGCATTCTGATAAAATTAGTCCCTTTCCACCGGTTATTCCAAGCTCTTTAGTCATTTGTGTTAAAAATTCTACTGCTTGGCCGAGTGCTTCAGTCCCTAGTTGTATATTTTTATATTGTTCTTTTTTTACTGTTGAATATAGTTGTTTGGTTAGTAACATGAATTTTGCTTCTGCTTTTATTTTGTCTATCTCAAAGCTTTTTACTAGCTTTTCAACACTTGCTTTTGTATTTGTAAAATTCTTGCATTCATTTACGAGATTTAAGTTAGAGATTTTTTGTGTGGAATATAAGTTGAGTAATAATGTAATTTGTTCCAAGAGTTCAGATCTAAATGTAAAGGCTTCAACAGGTATTGCTTTTGTTTCAAATAAAAATTTAGCAATTTTATAACCTTCAGAGTCAGAGATTTGTTCTAATAATATTTTTGCAAATTCTATCAACTGTTGATTTGAAAGGGTTGTTGTTTTTTCATTTGTTATTATATTAACGGAGATTTTAGGACCAGTTTGAAGATCGTTTATAAATGAGTTTAATGTGTTTTTTATGGTCATTAGATCTAATTCTTGAGTTGTGCTCATTTCTTTATCGAGTGCTTCTATGGAAGCTTTTACTTGCTCTAATAACTTTATAGCATTCGCTAATGTTTTTCCATTTTCTATGTCTTGCTTCATTTGATTTATTTGTGTAACAAGTCCAGGATTTTCTTGGGCGGTTTTTTTGGCTTGTTCTGTCATGCTTATTAAATCTTTTTTCATTTGGTCATAAAGAGGTAATTGTGGCCCCCATGTTTTTTCTAAATCTGCAATTTTTGATAAAGCTTTTTGTCTTGTAGTTAGTTCTTGAGTTAGATTATCTTTATTTATTTGTAAATTTTTTAAGGTTGTAGCTTTTTCATCTAATATTTTTTGCAAATCACTAAGTGGTTTGCTTGCCAATGCTTTAATATCAGCGGGTAGAGATGGTGATATAGAAGGGCCTGACGGTTTGCTTGGTTTACTTGGTTTGGGGGCTTTGGGTTTGCTAGGTGCACTTGGTCCGGATGGTAATATATTTATTGAATATGTAAGGGGTAAACACATTATTATTAAAAAAAGTTTTTTATTCATTTTTTTTATCTCATTTTTGTTTTAAGAATTATTTTTTTACAGGTGCGCTTGGTGTTGGATTAATGCTTAAACGTTTTATTAGAATTGCCGGAAGATCACAGACTGTATTTTTAAGTGTTTGTACAGAACTGATAACACCCTTAACTTCGTCGAATGATGGTTGTAAATCAGCTAATTGTTTTTTTAGGTTGGCATTGTCGTCTATACTTTTTTTTGTGTCAGTATATTTTTTTTGAACAGATGTAAAATTTGTTTGAGCCCCTTGTAAAAGGTTAAATCTGACCATATCAACAGAAGGTAATTTGCTTTTGAGATCGCTTATATCATTTGTTATGTTTGTAATATTGCTGCTTATTTCATTAATTTTTGTAAGCAAATCATTTAATGCATCGCATACGATGTATTGAAAATTTAGCAAAGCAAGTGGAATTAAAAATAAGCGAATTAGTTTTTTCATTAATATCTCCTCTTAATTAATAAAGATTTTGACTAACCAAAATTAGGTTAACAAACTGTAAAAAATAAAGTCAATCATATATTTTTTAGATCTTTATCTTTTATGTATCTTGTGTTAAATTCCTCATATTGCATTAAATTTGTATTTAATAAATCCCTTTACTTTGAGGTAAAAATGAACATCAAAAAAATTTACAATGATTGGTCTGTAAAACTTTTAAACAACAAATATTCTAAAGAAATAGTCGCAGGGGTTGGTTTTGTGGTTGTAGTTGGAGGTGGGGCATATCTTTACAGAATGTATGTAAATAATAGAGAAGATGCCGCAATCAGGGCTTTTTCAGATTGTTTAGATGAAACAGCAAAAGCTTTGAATTTAGATTATGGCATGGCTGAAAATAAAAAAGATCAAAAAGACGTTTGGGATGATTTGGAAATGGCTTATTCAGCCGGTGTTGACCAACATTCTTCTTCTAAATTGGCTGGGTATTTCAAAATTTATCAGGCAGGTGCTTTGAGTAAAGAGGGCAAACAGGAAGAAGCTATAGCTTTAATGAAACAAGCTGTTAAAGAGATTCCATCTGCTTCTTTATTAAAACCTTTATATCAAAATAAATATGCACTTATGATGATGGATTCCAAAGATGAATCTGTTCAAAAAGAAGGATTGAGTTTATTAGAATCATTGGCAAATGATTCAACCAATCAAAATGCAGATCTTTCCTTGTATTTTCTTGGACTTTATTATTGGAGTAAGAACGATCTATCAGCTGTTAAAAATGTTTGGGGAAAACTTGTTAAAGATTTTTCTTCTGAAGATAAAAATAAAGATTCTGCTTGGGCACAACTTGCCAAAGAGAGACTTGATTCCATTCAGGCTTAATATTTAATTTAACTTCACAATATTCTTTGGATTCAAGAAAGAGATTTTATGAAAAATATTCGTGTTCGATTTGCACCTTCACCAACAGGTAAGTTGCATATTGGTAATTTGCGAACAGCTATTTTTAATTGGCTGTTTGCTAGACATAATAATGGAAAATTTTTAATTCGAATTGAAGATACAGATTTAGAACGTTCTACAAAAGAAAATACTGATGGAATATTGGATGTTCTTAATTGGATGGAAATGACTAGCGATGAGCCGGTTGTTATTCAAACAAGTTTAATAAAACAGCATCATGCATTAGTTCAAAAGCTTTTAGAAGAAGGCAAGGCATATAAATGTTTTTGTTCTCAAGAACATTTGGAAGCGCAGCGTAAAGAGCTGGAGGAAAAGGGCGAATTTTTTAAATATCCAGGAACATGTAAGAACTTATCGGAAAAAGAAAAAGAAGCTAATTCTAACAAACCATTTGTGGTGCGTTTTAAATTGCCAGAACAAGAAGTTATTGAGTTTAATGATCTGATTAAAGGAACAGTTTCTTTTGATATGAATCAATTTGATGATTTTATAATTGTTCGATCCGATGGTTCGTTGACTTATAATTTTGTTGTTGTTCATGATGACATTCTTATGAAAATTTCTCATATAATTCGTGGCGAAGATCATTTAATAAATACCCCAAAACAGATTTTTTTATATCAAGCTGCTGGTGCAACACCACCTTACTTTGCTCACTTGCCAATGATTCTTGGAGCATCGGGTCAAAAGTTAAGTAAACGGGATGCTACAACGGCTGTGTTGGATTATAGAAAAAAAGGTTTTTTGTCAGGGGCCCTACTTAATTATCTTGTTCGTTTGGGTTGGTCCCATGGTGATCAAGAAATTTTTACCAAAGATGAATTAATTAAATTCTTTGAATTAGAACATGTTGGTAAAAAGGCATCGATTTTTGATACAGCTAAATTAGAATGGGTCAATAGTGTTTATATCAAAGCAATGTCTGCCGAAGATTTATTAAATAATATTATTTGGTTTGTAGATTCTGAATTTGAATCAAAAACAGTTTCATTGAGTAAACAACAACTGCTTGATTTGTTAAATCTTTATAAAGAACGAGTTAATACACTTTCTGAGTTAGCAAATTTGATTGTTTTGGCGAGTGTGCCTCCGGTGGTTTACGATCAGGAATCAGTAAAAAAATGGTGTTTAAAAAGTACGCTTTCAGTTTTACAAAAATTAGAAGAAGAATTATTAAATATATCCGATTTTTCTAAAGATAATCTTCAGGCCATGGTTAAAACCTTGTCGAAAAGTTTAGATTTAAAAATGGGAAATGTTGCTCAACCAATAAGAATTGCCTTAATTGGTTCAGATTCTGGCCCCGGTGTCTTTGACATGTTAGACTTATTTGGAAAGAAAATTTCTCTTCAAAGATTAAAGTTATTTTATGAGTTTCTTGAAAAATATAACTTTGAATAATGAAGGAGTTTAACAAATAAGGAGTAGGGGATGAAAATAGGGATCTTATTTCCAGGTTATGGAAGTCAACATTTGGGTATGGCTAAGAATCTTTATGATGAATACAGAATTATTCAAGAATATTTTGAAGAAGCTACAAATTGCCTTGATATAAATTTTGTTAAATTATGTTTTTCTTCATCCGAACCGGAGCTTTCGCAAATTAAAAATGCGCACGCTTCAATTTTTTTGATTAGCGCCTCGATAGCGGCATTGTTAAAAGAAGAGGGTGTTAAGGCAACATTTGTTGCTGGTTCGGGATCTGGCGGTATGGCTGCAACCTTTGCTTCAGGTGGAATTTCTTTTCCAGATGGTTTGTATATTTTGAATAAGTACTGCACGTTTTATGAAGAATTTTTAAAAAATAATGATGTTTCTGCTATTTTGATTTCAAAAATATCAGAAGCAGAATTAAAAGATATGTGTAATAATTGTTCAAAAGACGGACTTCTTGCAACTATATCTTTTTATATTTCAGATAATCAGTTTGTTGTTGCTGGCAATACAGAAGCAGTAGATTGTGTGCGTAGGTTATGCCAGGATTCGGGTAGAAAAGTGAGTCATTATCCAATTGAATCTGGGTTACATAATGAATTGATGGCAGATGTTGTAAAGCAAGCAAGGGTTTATTTGGAAAAAATAGATTTTAAAGATGTTGAAGTACCTGTAATTAGTGATGTTAATGGAAATGAGGTTACAGATAAAAATATATTTACAGATGGGTTTGGAATACAAATTCTTTCTCCTATTCGATGGGATTTTGTACTTGATAAAATGGAAGACATGGATTTAATTATTCAGGTTGGTCCAGGTACAGAATTAGCTGATGGTGCAAAAATAAGATTTCCGAGAAAAAAAATTATAGCTATTAACGAACCACAAGACGTTAATGAGCTCTTAGAATACTTAATATTAAGACAGACCAAGGAGTAAATTTAATGGCTAACTTTGATAAGAATGATACAAGAGAAAAAATGGTTGTTATTGCCGTTGATATGTTAGGGGTGGATAAGGATTCTGTTCAGGATACTTCTACATTTGAAAGTCTCGGGGCCGATTCTCTTGACATGGTTGAAATGATCATGAAGATGGAAGAAGTTTTTGGGATAGAAATTAGCGATGAAGATGCTGATAAAATTAAGGTATTCAAAGAGGCCTTAGATTACGTGCATGAAAGAAGAACGAAATAAAAAATATTAGGGTGGAAACGTAAATGTTTGCAGGTGGGTTTTGAAACTCACCTGTTTTTTTTGTGCTTAAATTAAGAACTTATATAGCAACCATCGCTAAGCGGTGCGCACCCATAGATCTCATCCCGAGTGTTTTTGGCTTTAGACAAAAATGTATCGAGGGGTCGAAAAATTCAATCTTTACTTCTAGATAAAAACTACAATAACATATTTAAAAAGATTTAAAGATTCTTACTACACCAACTTTTGGCAGCACCATGAAACATTTTAATCCGAAATCCCTCGATACATTTTTGTTTAGCGCCAAAAACACTCGGGACGAGATCGTAGGGTGGCATACAGTTCACAATATTCAGACTTTTGGCGGCGCCATGAAACATTTTAATCCGAAATCCCTCGATACATTTTTGTCTAGCGCCAAAAACACTCGGGATGAGATCTATGGGTGGCATACAGTTCACAATATTCAGAATGTTATTTGGTTGGTACTAAGAATCTACAGTTGTATATAACTTAGTGACGGTCGCTATAAAACATCGATTTTGAATTTTTGTATAAGCTCTTAAATTAAGAGCGTCTTGTCCTTGTAAATTTGTGTAGCAAATTAAACTCAACTGAATGCTTACACAGAAGCTAAAAATTGAAACATCCTTAATGAAAAACGCTGAGCGACGGGGAACGAGCCCTTTAAATTATGATTTGGAAGTAGTTTTAAATATTTTTATAGAAATTGCTTAGCATTTATGTGGGCGAGTTGTTACGTTGGGAATCGGTTTTCTAGGATTCCACAAGGGCTAGCCCTTTGGTGCACGGCGATAGCCCTGCGAAGCCTTGGCGAAGCATGGGGAGTGCAGAGGATGTTTGCAAGAACATCCTTTGCAAAACATTCAAAAGAAAAATTACAAATTTTAAGAAAACAAAAAAAATAAATTTTAAAGACAACAAACTTTTAAATAATTTTCATACAAGATCTAAATAAAAAAGACCCCGGATAAACCGAGGTCTTTTTTTTACAAAATTCACAGAATGAAAATTGTAATCTTTTTTGAATAGAAGGATTAGAAGTTAAATCCACCTTTGATCCAGAAGCCCCATTGATTTATGGAACTTCTTGAAGATCTTGCTCTGTGATCGAATTCAAATTCTAGACCAGCACCCAAGTAAGGGGTGTGTTCAACTTTGTTCCAGTTGAAGTTTATGTGTGTAAATATTTTGTGTGACATTGCTGAAGGTGATGTTGCAATTGATGTATCTAGGTTTGTAACATCTATAAATACTGGGGTTACGCTATCAACTTCTGCTGTCATAAGACCAACAGCAGTTGTTTGATCCCAAGATGTGTAGCCTGTGATGTCGCCGGTTAATGTTGTTGGGTTTGGATCTTTAAGAGTTGTACCATAAACTTTTGGATTATCTAATGAACCTGGACAAGCAATTGTTGCATTGCTGTAAGTCGAATCTAAGCGACTGGTGCCATTAATGATTGAAGATGGTACAAGTTCTTCTTCTTCATTTTCAACTTCATTTTTAACTTGAATTGCTACGCCGCCAGTGCCTTTTAGACCGTATTCAGTATCGCAATTTTCTTTTGTTAGGTTGATTACATTTTCTTTTGATCTGCACCAGAAGTTATAACCTAGATCGATTTGGAGTCCGCCATTTGAGTAAGCAAGTTTTGCTGCTACATCGGCGGCTACATCAACACTAACATTGACATTATCTTCTTGAGATACAAAGTCAATTGCATTTTTTACACCTGTATATTGATAAACAGGTGTGGCTAAATTGTTGTTAAGACTAAAGCTCTTGAGTAACATGTATCGGTTCATACCTTTTAGGCAACTTTTCATGTCACATCCACCATTGCATGGTGTTACTGTATCTAAACCTAGAGCTCGAGTTTCTTTGTTGTAAAATAGGTGACTTACGTTTCCATCAAAGAATAAAGATAATGTTCTATCCATATTTTTTGAAGATTCCCAAAGTTTCAAATAACCGTTAGCTGTTGCGCCAATTTCCCAGTGTTTACCATTACCAGCAACTGGTTCAAAAATATATTTACCTGTTCTCTTGTTTCCTGTAGGTGCAGAAAGCATAACGCCAAGGCCCAAGTTATAATTTTCGTTTAATAGAAAGTTCCAACCTAATTCGCCGCGAATTTCTGCTAATCTGAATATTGATTTTGAATCAATAAATTTACCGTGTTTAAACTTAACAACATCTCCACAACCGCTAAGTGCTGTTGTAATGCTAGAAAGTGCTGTATCAATTGGGGCGAAAGGAATTGCATCATTTTTTAAGTCACCTGTCATGTAACCAATTGGGAAGAATAGACCGTTATCGTTTGCAGTTTCTTTTAAGTCTCCGCAGCATTCTGACATGCCTAGGCTCCATTTTGAATAAACTAGAGGTGCATTAAACTTTAGGTACCAGCCTTTGCTCCATTTATCTAAGCCTATGAATAAGCTGAAGTCGCCCATAACATTTGTTATTTTAGGTGCAAATTCTACAGCGCCTTCAAATAGGTGAGATAATCCAAAATGATCTGCAATTAAATGTTTGCCGGCTTGGAAGTTAGGGCTTTGTGAACCCATGAATGTTAATCTGTCTGTGCCAAATAGATATTCAGCAATTTTTTTAGATCTGAATGATCTTGAATATTCAGCTGCTAAATTGAATGATCCATAAAATTTTTCTTGATCAGCTTTATGAATCATGCTTTGCCAGCCAACCAATCTTCTTGCAACATTTTGTGTTTGTGAACGTGGGCTGAACACAGATTTGCCCATAGCAACAGAGTCTATGCAGCAAACAGGGTTTAAATTGCAGCTTGCGGCCGCTTCAACAGCTAGACTTAGCAGAACCGCTAAACTAGAAAACTTAAGCATTTTGTTCATGCTTACTCCTTCTTTTAGGTATGAAAAAACGACGTAACAAATTTTTGAATTTGGCAGCTTTTTTTAATTTTTTCTACCTCCTTTCGGTAAGAAATTGCTGCTTAATTTTCGATGAATTGACTAAGATAAGTGATCAAAATTACGATCTGATAACATAATTGAGACGATAATAAATTTGCTTTTGTAAGTCAACTGTTTTGCTGACTAATATTGGGTTTTCAGGTTTGTTTGCTTTGTCTTTGTGGATTAGAAGGTGGTTTTTCTTTTTAATTTTTGGTTAAAATGCTTAAATTTTATTTAATTAAATTGGTTTGATTTTTGATTTTTGATTTTCGATTATTAATTATTTAATTATTTAATTATTAATCATTTTAAAATTTGTAGGTTTATTTTTTTATGTTTTGCAGGGGGTGTTGTTCTTATTTAATTTTTTATTTGGTTAGTTAATTTTAATTTATTTTTTATTTTATTAAAATTTGTAAGTTTACGGTTCATGATTTGCAGGGGGTGTTGTTTTGAACACCCCCTAACTCCCCCCAAATTTAAGGGCAAGCCCTTAAACGGGCTACCGGCGGTCGCGCAAGCTACGCTTGCTTCTCGCCGTCCGAGATTCCTGATAAGGACCTTTCAATATCTTGTCACTTAAAAGTTAATATCGGCGTTTAAGCCGGTAAGGCTTGTTAATAAACAATCATTTACACATGACAAAAAATTGAAACATCTTAAGCGACTATCGCTGACCAACGGGGTACGAGCCCTTGGCTCTAAATTCAACGTGATCGTAAATATTTTAGCGAGTTGTTACGTTGGGCATCGAGAGTCAGGGTTTCCAAAGGGCTTGCCCTTGGTGCACAGGAGTGCAGAGGGTGTTTGCAAGAACACCCTTTGCAAAAGATAAAAAGTAAACTTACAAATTTTAATAAGACTAAAAATAATTAATAAATAATGACTCAATCCTTCGACAAGCTCAGGATGAAATCTATTCTTTTAATATTTTTATTTTTATATACTTCTGCAAATCATATAAAAATAAATGTACAAATTTTAAAATGATTAATAATTAAATAATTAAAAATCGAAAATCAATTTAATTAAATAAAATAATTAAAAGTTAATACCACCTTTAATCCAAATACCCCATTGATTTAATGCAGCTTTTTTTGTGCCAAATTCAACTTCGCCACCAACGCCAACAAATGGTCTCCATTTTTCAATATCTTTCCAGCAGTAGTTTGCATGAGTAAATATTTTGTTTGTTATTATAGAGGGCGCAGAAGCTGGTGCAATATCACCAGAAATTCCAAGAACTTGTTTGTTATTTGTTGTAAAGAAGTTTGCTGATGTAAGGAGTGTCCCATCAAGATCATCCCATTGGGCAACAACATTTATTGTCTCACTGTATGTTGTGTTGTTACAAAATCTTGGATCTCTACCTGAAACAGTATCTTTTATTTGTTCTTGAGTAAAAATAGCGGCACTATCTAAAGAACCATTATATCCGATTGTTGCATTACTGTGTGTTGTGTCTAGTCGTGCAGTACCAGTATCAGTAACAATCATTGTTTCTAGATTGAGTTTAAATATACTTAATGCAACCCCCGTATTACCTTTTAATCCATATTTATTACCACATGGTGGGCAGCCTGTTATTTTTACTTTTTCTTTGCTTTGACCATAAAAATTATAACCTAAATCCATTTCAAAATTACCACGGTTGAAAGCAATTTTTGCAGAAATATCTGCGGATACATTTACACGTACAGTTACGTTATTGTTCCAAGTTAAAACGTTAATGGCATTTATAATGTTTCCGGTATATTGGTTGTTTGTTTTTAAAGTGTTTGGAGCAAATTCTTTGAGCAGCATATATCTATTCATTGCAGTTAAATTTAAGCATGTTGCTGTACAGATTGGTGAACATGTTTGCACGCATGGTTTTGAAGAAGGGCAACAAGGATTAGGGTTGCAGCTTAGTGGGCAGCAAGGGGTGACGGTTAGACCAAGTGATCGTGTTTGTTTTGATTTAAATAGATGGGTGATGTTACCATCGATGTAAATTCCAAAACTTTGATTTGCATCATCTCGTTCTCCAAATTTAAAGTGGGCATTGAATGCACCACCAAGTTCCCAGTGAGATCCGTTGCCAGAAATTGGTTCGAATAAATATTCTCCATTGGGTTTATTTCCTGTTGGAGCTGCGCCAACAATTGCAAATCCTAGACTGGCCTTTTCTTTTACGTAGTTCCAACCAAGTTCTGCGCGCAGATCAGCAAGTTTTGTTTTGGATTGAGCTCCATCTACCATGCCGTATTTCCAGCATGATTTCATATCGCCAAAAGTAAAACCTTTAAATGCTTGCGTAATAAAACAGGCTGTTAAATCTTTTGAGTCACAACTTGAACTGTTTCTGCTCATGTAACCATTTGGAAATACAATTGATCCTCTTTCACAGCGTTCTTCATCAAAATTTAAATTCCAGTTTGTGTAGGCAATTGGTGCATAAATTTTTAAGAAAGATCCCTTTAGCCATTTATCAAAGCCTACAAACCAGCTAATATCCATTACCCAGCCGTAAATTTTTGGCTTGATATGTAAAACACCTTCGTAGTCGTATGGTAGTCCAAAATAGTCGGCCATAATTTGTGTTCCATCATTTCTGAATTTAGGAGATAAGGAACCGATAAATTGTAAGGTGTCTGTATTGAATAAATATTCAGCAATTTTTTTTGAGTGGAATGATCGATTGTATTCAACAGATATATTTAAACTTTCGTAAATATTTTTTTCTTGTTTGTTTTCGTATTTATGAATCAAATCTTGCCAGCCAACAAGTCTTTTTGCTGAATTTCTACCTTGAGAACGGATTGTAAAAAAGCTGTAACCGCCTGTTGTTGTAGTTGAATCTTCTGTTTTTGTTTGTGTTAATAAAGTTGTGGAAAGTGTACAGAGAATGAGGATTTTTTTTAGATTTGGTTTCATAAAAGTTTCCTTTTTTTATTTTTTTTGATTGTTGTTTGAAGTTTGGTGTTTGAATTTTTATATCATATTTTGACACTAGCATATTCAATTTTTATTTGTCTATCCTTCGATACAAATTTGCTTTGCAAATTCACTCAGGATGAAATCCGGAAGGATTTTGATACTGAATAAATATATTGACAAGGTTGGTAGTAATATTTAAAGGGGTTGTGATACAACATTTAAGGCAACATTATTAGAATTGATTATGCGATAGATAATGTTATTGGTTGCCACCAAATTATAGTTGATCCAGAGCAAATTTGTATCGAATAAAAAAAGATCCTTTCGGATTTCACCCTGAGTGAATTTGCAGAGCAAATTTGTATCGAATAAAAAAAGATCCTTCCGGATTTCATCCTGAGTGAATTTGCAGAGCAAATTTGTATCGAATAAAAAAAGATCCTTCCGGATTTCATCCTGAGTGAATTTGCAGAGCAAATTTGTATCGAAGGATAGACAAATAAAAAAATAACTTTAACCTTTAAAGAATATGTTTTAATTTTATGAGGATAAAGTTAATTGGAAACATTTTATTTATATATTTTGTGCTGTAGATTTGGCCAATATTATACGGGATTTACTTCTGATATTGAAAAAAGATTGGCAGAACATGCTTCGGGTTTGTCATTTTATACAAAGAATAAAAGACCTTTTACGCTTGTGTTTTTACAATCATTTATGTGTAAGCATGATGCGTTTTGTGCTGAACAAAAAATAAAAGGTTGGACTAGACAAAAAAAAGAAGCGTTAATCGCTGGTGAATGGAACAAGTTGTCATCGCTTTCAAAAAAAGTTTTTAAATAGTTTGAGTTTATTAGTATATTGAAGTAAATAAAAAATACCGTCTAAAATTTCATGCTGAGTGTTCTGAACTTTGGTGAAGAATGTATCGAAGCAAAATAGAGAGCTCGAATTTCTTCGAGCTCCCTTAAAAGTACTAGTTTGGTAGTCTATTTAACTACTAGCTAAAAAGCTTAGAAGTTAATTCCACCCTTAATCCAAATACCCCATTGATTTAGAGAGTTATGTGAACTCTTGCCATCAAATTCAACTTCACCACCAATACCTAGGTATGGCTTCCAGTCTTCGTTATCTAACCATGTGTAGTTCAAGTGTCCGAATACCTTGTGGGTAATTGCGGAAGGTGATGCAGCATATTTTGTGCAGCCAGCAACGCCTAAAACTTGACTGTTGAATGTTGTGAAGACCTTATTGGCTGCAAGTGTTAAGTCAGCTGTGAATACATCAGGAGAAGCATTCCACAATTTTAGACCTTGGATTTCTGTGGTGATAGCAACATCAGCACATGTCTTAGGGTCAGCATTAGCAATAATTTGAGCTGAAGTTAGATTTGTTGATACATCAACTGAACCTTTGGTTCCGATTGTAGCATTGCTTTGTGTTGTATCAAGTCTTGCTGTACCTTCATATGCTGTTGCACTTGTTCTGTTAACATTGATTGCTACACCGGCATCACCTTTGATACCATATGTGCTACCGCATGGGTTACAACCTGTTGTGTGAAGTTTTTCTTTTGTTCTGCCCATGAAGTTGTAACCAAGGTCTAGACCGAATTTGCCGTTTCTGTAAGCAAGTTTTGCAGAAATATCTGCAACTGCATTTACTTTAACTTTAACGTTCTTGTCCCATGTTACAACGTTGATTGCGTTAACTAATTTACCTGTGTAATTGTTGTTTGCAACAGCAGGACTTACAGCGGCTACAGCTGTGAATTCCTTCAATAGCATGTAGCGGTTCATTGCAGCGTAATTTACGTCGCATGAATTGCATGTTGTGCTGCAATCATCACAGCAAGGAGTGCTTGTGCAACAATCATTGCATGCTGTTGCTGTTAGACCCAATGAACGTGTTTGTTTGCTACCAAATAGGTGCATTACGTTACCGTCAATGAACAAGGAAAGGCTTTGGTCGCCTTCATTCTTGTTCCATAGGCGTAGACGTGCATTCATGGAACCACCAAGTTCCCAATGTGAACCGTTACCAACGATTGGTTCGAATAGGTAGTGAGCATTTGGCTTATTGCCTGTAGGTGCTGCAGCTGCTATTGCTAGACCAAAAGCATATTTTTCTTTTAGTAAGAAATCCCAGCCCAATTCTGCGCGTAGGTCAGCAATTCTTGTTTTTGATTGAGAACCATCAACTTTGCCGTAATTCCAGCATGTTGTCATATCGCCAAATGTTCCGCCTTTGAAAGCTTCTTCAATTGAGCAAATTGTTTTTGCTGTTGCTGTACAATCTGAACTTCTGTTCATGTAAGTGTTAGGGAATGTAGCATTACCTTTATTGCAGCAATCGCTTTCAAAACCTAGATCCCAGTGTGAGTAGGTTAGCGGAGCGTAAACTTTTAAGAATGCGCCTTTGACCCATTTGTCAAAGCCAACATACCAGCTTAAGTCTGCTGTCCAGCTGTAGATTTTTGGTTTAACTGTCAATGTGCCTTCAAATTTGTCTGATAGACCAAAGTTGTCTGCCATTATTTGAGAGCCATCGTTTTTGAATTTGGTTGATGTTGAACCGATGAAGCTAATTTCATCTGTGCTGAATAAGTATTCTGCAATTTTCTTTGATCTAAAAGATCTGTTATAAGCTATAGAAAGATTCAAGCTGCTGTATAATTCTTCAGTTTCTTTCTTATCCCAGCTGTGAATATAATCTTGCCAGCCAACTAATCTTTTTGCTGTATTTCTACCTTGGGAACGAATCTTGAAGAATGTGTGACCACCATCTTTTGTGGTGTCGTGATCTGCGATTGCGATTGCGCTAACCAACGCGGTTAGAGCTAACGCACCTCTTAGCATTTGTTTCATAAAAACTCCTTTGAAACATGTTTGTAAAAAATGGAAGAACAAAGATGTAATCAATTTAGTGAAATCAGATAAGCCATGACGATTTCACCAGACGCAACTTCTCCTTTCGATTGATTGAAGAGGGTTTGAATTATTACTACCTTTTTACTCGTGGACCGAACTTAGCAATTCGGAATTTGTTTGTCGATATTTTTATAATTTCACATTATAGTATCTCAGAATTTAATTTGTAAAGTGTTTGTTGTTTTGATTTGTCGGTGCAGTCGTGATTCATGTTGAATCTTTGCGTGAAAAGGCTTTATTATGAATGTTTTTTATGTGTTGATTTTTTTGCAAGTCCTGCTGGAAAGTTTTCCAATTAGTAGCTCCGGACACTTAAAATTATTTGATTTTTTTTGTTTAAATTTTAAAAAATTGAATATTTCGGATTTGTTGCCAAAAGATTTTGATCATTTTTTACATGGTCCGACAATTTTAGTTTTAGTTTTATTTTTTTATAAACGATGTGTATTCATGGTTTTGAATATATTTAAATTGTATAAAATCCTTTTTAAGATGTTGGTTTTGCTTTTTATAGCAGATGCTGTAACGGCTTTTTTTTATTTGTTTAGGGATTTTGCCATTTTTAAATTACCTTTGTGGTGCGGTTTTTTAATAACTGCTTTATTGTTGTTTTCTTTAAAGTTTTGTAATCCTAAACAACTAAAAATCTTTAATGTTTCTAAAGCTGTTTATTTGGGACTTGCGCAGGCAGTAGCCCTTTTGCTTCCAGGAGTTTCTCGTTTTGGAATAACTTATGTTGTTGCTCGTTGGCTTTCTTTGCCCGCTAAAAAATCTTTTGAATTAAGTTTTGCGATTGAAATGCCATTGATTACAGCAGGTTTTTTAAAGGGTTTAGTTTATTTATTAAAATCTGACTCTATATTTATTTTGTTTGATCCAATTTTTTGGTTTGTAACTTTGTTTGCTTCAGTTTTTTCTTATTTTGGTTTTTGGTTTATGTATTGGCTTGCGTTACAAAAGAAGTTTTGGTTGGTTAGTATTTATATGATTATTCCAATTGTTATATCGCTGATTTTTTGATTTTTTCTTAAGTATTTAATTATTTTTAGTCATCTTAAAATTTGTAAAATTATGCAAACACCCTCTGCACTCCTGTGCACCAAGGGCAAGCCCTTTGGAAACCCTGACTCTCGATGCCCAACGTAACAACTCGCCCACAGTAGTGCTAAGTGAGTTTTTATAAAATATTTACGATCACTTTGAATTTATAGCATCAAGGGCTCGTACCCCGTTGGTCAGCGATAGTCGCTTAGGATGTTTCAATTTTAGCCACGTTTAACTATTATTTATTGCCGATATTAACTTTTAAGTGACAAGATATTGAAAGGTCCTTATCAGGAATCTCGGACGGCGAGAAGCAAGCGTAGCTTGCGCGACCGCCGGTAGCCCGTAGGGGAATTGGATTCCGTTGGGATTTTTAAGGGCAAGCCCTTAAATTTGGGGGGAGTTAGGGGGTGTTCAAAACAACACCCCCTGCAAATCATGAACCGTAAACTTACAAATTTTAAAATGACCAAAAATTAAATAATAAATAATGACTCAATCCTTCGACAAGCTCAGGATGAAATCTATTCTTTTAATATTTTTATTTTTATATACTTCTGCAAATCATATAAAAATAAACTTACAAATTTTTAAATGATTAATAATTAAATAATTAAAAAGAATTAATAAAAATTAAAGAAAAATAAATTTTAAGTCTAAAGTTGGCTAATCAAATATAAATCTTTAATTGTATTAATTTGATTAAACCAATATTTACAGTAGAGCTTTTCGTAATTATATTTTTTATCTTTCATTTCTTCATACTTTTTATTTAAAAAATCTTCTGTGATTTCTTTCCAATCCTGAATAATTAAAACAGGAAGGTCTTCATAAAGTGGATTTAAATAAGAACTGCGAACAATTGGAAAACTTCCCATTGCTAGAATTTCCCATGTTCTAAAGCAATCTTCGCAACCGCCAGGAGGGCTCAAAACAAATTTGGAACGACTTAATGCAACGTAAAATTCATTTGGTGAAATATTTGAGTTTTTTTGACAGAATGTTACTGTCCAAAAAAGGTCTTTAACAAATTCGCGTTCTTTTGGGTTTGTTTCTGTGGAAAAATTCATGTAAAGAAGAGTATCTTTAGGTAGTTCTTTTTTTATTTTAAGTTTTAATGCTTTTTCTATTGCATCACTTCTTTCATAACCATAGTAATAACTTATGCCAATTGGTAATGGGAATAATTTTTGATGATATCTATCTTGATTTTGTGTAAACCACGCGATGATTTTTTCGTCATCTAAATATTTTGAAAATCCTCCAGGCATTGCGTGGTCACCCCCATGGGTAACGAGAATATAAGGAGATTGAATCTTGGGATGAATCTTTTCAAAAAAGTCTTTAATGATTCCATCGGCCAAGCTTAGCCAAACGGTGTTGCCGGGTTTTATGTTTGAAAAGTCTGCAAATGTTAGCGTTATCTGGTGGTCACAGAAATCGCGAATTTTATAAGAACTAACAAGATCATAAGTTTTTTGTAGGGGTGTTTGTGCATAGGTAATGTTTTGAAAGATTTGTGTGATTAAAATTAGACCGGCAAGTATGTGCTTTTTCATACTTCTCCTTTTGGGTTAATGTTTAAAAACTTATTCCACCCTTGCACCAAATTCCCCATTGATTCAAAGAATTCATTAAGGAATTTCTTTTGTGATCCCACTCTACAAAAAAACCAATTCCAATGAAAGGGTTTAGTTTTTCTTTTGCAAAAATATAATTTGTAAAACCAAAAATTTTGTTTGTCATAGCAGAAGGTGATGTCGCAATGGAGGTATCTAAATTATTTACACAAAGAAGTTGTTGATATGGAAATGTTGTATCAATTGTTACGCCATCGGCTATTGTTTGTGTTGCGTCTGTAGATTTAGTATCCCATGCGCCCCAGAACATGTCATCAGTGATTGAGTTATCTTTTTCACCCATGGCATTTAATGGGTCTTTGTTTTGTATGATATCGCTAGCTAATTTGTAATCTGAAGGAGTATCCAAGTTGCCGCGGGTTCCAATGGTTGCATTACTATGGGTTGAATCAAGTCTTGAATTAGCTTCAAATGTTTTTGGATTTGTGTCATTCCAAATTTTCATCCCCACGCCAGAATCACCTTTTAGACCAAACAGACAATCAGGCATTGCATGCCTTGTTAATTTTATTGTTTCTTTTGTGCGACCAAAGAAATTATAACCTAAATTAAAATGTAAATTTTTGTGTTGATAATCTAAGAATATTGAAATATCGGTAGTGCCGTTGATAGCAATTTTAACATTGTTTTTTTGTGAGACAACATTAATGGCGTTTACTAATTCTCCAGTATATTTGTAACCTGTGCCGGGTATGTTGCCAATTGATTGATCAAAACTGCTAAAATTTTTAAGAAGCATGTATCTATTTAAGGCTAAATATTTTATGCAATCGGGTTCTGCAAATTTGTCACAATTTTTGAGACCTAAAGATCTTGTTTGGGTTTTTGAAAATAAGTGTGAAACGTTTCCTTCAAAGAATATTTTTAATTGTTTTTGTTCATCATTTGATTTCCAAAGACGTGTGTGGGCAGAAAGTGCACCGCCCATTTCAAAGTGACCGCCATTTCCTGCAATTGGTTCAAAAAGATATTCTCCCGAAAAAGTGTTTCCTGTTGGAGCGGTTGCTGTTAAGGCAATGCCTATGTGTGATTGAGGTTTGAGCCAAATATTGCAACCGAGTTCAAATTTGATATCAGCAAATCTTGTTGCTGATTGGCTATTGTCTATTTTCCCTGCTGTCCACCATTTTGTCATATCACCAAAGGTGGCTTTGCCCCAAAAAGCTTCTCGAATTGATTGTATAGACATATCTATGGAAAGTGGGTTAGGTGAAGGGGTTGCGGTTGTTTCGGCTAATGTTCTACTCATGTAGCAGAAAGGTAAAATGGGATTTCCTGTTGATTCAGCTGGAAGTTCATTTAAATTTAGATCCCATTTTGTGTAAACAAGTGGGATAAAGACTTTAAAAAAGCATCCTGGTAGAACTTTATCCATGCCAAAATACCAATTTAAATCGGCAGTCCAACTGTGAATTTTGGGTGTTACTAACATTGCTCCATTAAAATTAGGAGAAAGACCAAAGTTGTCGGCCATAACTTGAGAGCCATCGTTTTTGAAACATGGATGTTGTGATCCAATAAATGGAATTTTTGAATCATTGAAAAGATATTTTGCAATTTTATTTGAATTAAAACTTCTTGAATATTCAGCGCTAAGATCTAATACATTGTAAAATTTTTTTTCTTTTGATTTTTCATAATTGTTTATTAAATGTTGCCAACCAACTGATGTTCTTGCTGTGTTTCTGCCTTGTGACCTAATTTTAAAAATTGAATGGCCTATATGATTTTCAGATTTTTTTGTGGCAAATATTGTGGGTGTAAATAATGAACATATTATTAAGATTTGAAGAGATAATTTCTTCATGATAGCTCCTTGTTTTTTGTATGCGATTGAGCATTTAGAATAGTATTGATTTTATATATTTGTAAAGCATCTGTGTTTTAAATTAGTTTCTTGCGCTGAGAGTGTAATTCATTGTATGATTCCTTTAATTTATTATCTTATTTTAAGGAGATTGTATGAGGTTTAAAGATATTTTACGCATGAATGTAAATCTATTTAATTACAAAAATTGTTTGATGACAGGAATTGGCTTAGCTGCAATTACTTTTTTATTATTTGTTTCTTTTATTTCTTTTTCGCAATTTGATAATTCTTTTTTTTCTTATTCAGAAAATAAACTTTATCATAATCTGTTGGGATTTGTTGGCGCTAATTTAGCAGCATTATTTTTCTTTTTTTTAGGTTCAATAAGTTCATTTATTTTTTTAGGTACCCTTGCTTATACATCGTTTTTTTTGATAAAAAAACTTTTGTTTGTTTCTGAATGGGAAAGAAGTTTGGCCTTTTTTGTGAATATTTTTTCATGTTCGGCCTTATGTAATTATTATCAAATAGATTTTTTTAACGGTGTGTTTGCAGGCGGTTGGATTGGAAATTCAATAGTTTCTTTTTTATTGCAAACATTTGATCCAGTGATTTCAGTATTGTTTTTGTGGTCGGTGTTTATAGCTTCTTCAATTTTAATTTTGCGAACTCTTTTTGTTTATAAAATTTATTTGATTGCTTTTGTTGGAAAGTTTTTAACAAGTGAAAAATTTTTAAGACCTGCAGGAGCTTCGATGGTTTTTGTAGCAAAAATGATTTTTGTTCCTTTAAAATATTCATTTGCATGGACCAAGGAATTAATTTCAGGAGCAGATTTAAAAGAATCAGGAAAATCTGTTTTTGAATTTGAAAAAGGTGAAGTGGATTTAAAAGAAATTCAAGAAGAGTTTTGGAAAAGTCTTTTGGTAGAAAAAACTGAAATTGATATTGATCAAGAAAAAATTAGTTTAGACAATGCTTTTAATTTAGATACTTTGGAATTAGATGGTGGTGCAAAAAGTTGTACTGATGCTGAATGTGAAAGTATGAAGCAAGATGTAATTTCAGAAAGAAAACATGGGGCAATTAAAGAAAAAAAATATGAACTTCCAAAAATGGATATTTTTACCAATATGGATGTTGATATTGATCACGAAAAATTTGAAAAAGATTTGGAACTTCGAGCACGTGTTCTTGAAGAAAAGTTAGAAAAATTTGGCGTGTTAGGTAAAGTGACAGCAATAAAATCTGGCCCTGTTGTTACTTTATTTGAATATGAACCAGAAATTGATACAAAAATAAGTAAAATTACATCTTTGGAAGATGATTTAGCTTTGGCGTTGCAGGCGCTAAGTATTCGCATTATTGCACCAATTCCAGGCAGATCGTTAGTTGGATTTGAAGTTGCAAATCAAAAAAGAAAAGATGTTTGTTTTGCAAAAGTTGTAAGATCAGAAAAGTTTAAAAAGTTTTCTGGAAGTTTGCCTCTTGTTTTAGGAAACGATATCACAGGTAACGATGTAGTTGTTGATCTTGCAAAGATGCCGCATTTGTTGATAGCAGGTTCAACAGGTTCAGGAAAATCTGTAGCCGTGAATGCGATGCTTGTAAGTTTATTGTGTAAACTTTCTCCTAAGGATTTAAAATTAGTTTTAATTGATCCGAAAAGACTTGAGCTTGCTGCTTACGCGGATATTCCACATCTTTTTTTTCCAATTGTTACAGAGCCAAAAAAAGCAGCACCTGTTCTTAAGTGGGTTGTAAAAGAGATGGAAGAACGATACGAAAAAATGGCCAAAACTGGTGCGCGAAATGTTTTTGATTATCGTTTGATTTGTGAAAAAGAAAATAAACAAGATGAAATGCCATTCATTGTTGTGGTGATAGATGAACTTGCAGATTTAATGATGTGTGTTGGCAGAGAAATAGAGGATTTGATTGCTCGTATTGCTCAAATGGCACGTGCTGCTGGGATACATCTTTTAGTGGCAACGCAAAGACCTTCGGTTGATGTTATCACTGGTTTAATCAAAGTAAATTTTCCATCAAGAGTTTCCTTTAGGGTTACTTCAAAAGTTGATTCAAGGACAATTTTGGATGCTTGTGGCGCTGAAAAATTACTTGGTAAAGGGGACATGTTATTTTTAGATTCTAATGGTTCGAGTTTGCAACGTGTTCATGGTGCATATGTTTCTAATGATGAAATTTTTAAACTTGCAAACTTTATTCGCTCTCAACAAAAAGTTCAATATTTAGATTTAACAGAAGAGCTTGCTGTAGAAAATAATATTTTGTTAGAAGCTGATGATGAGCTTTATAAAGAGGTTCTTGAATTTGTGAGTGAGATGGATGAAATTTCAATTTCTTTGTTGCAACGTAAATTTAGAATTGGTTATAACAGATCGGCTCGCATTATGGATATGTTAGAATTTGAAGGTCAAATTCTTCCGTCTGATGGTGGTAAAATGCGTAAAGTGTTACGGTAATTTTTTTTAATTTTTTTAATTATTTAATTATTAGTCATTTTAAAATTTGTACATTTATTTTTTTATGTTTTGTAGAAGTATATAAAAATAAAAATATTAAAAGAATAGATTTCATCCTGAGCTTGTCGAAGGATTGAGTCATTATTTATTAATTATTTTTAGTCATCTTAAAATTTGTAAAATTACTATTATATGTTTTGCAAAGGATATTGTTCTTCTTTAATTATTTAATTATTAGTCTTATTAAAATTTGTAAATTTACCTTTGTATGCCCTCTGCACTCCTGTGCACCAAGGGCAAGCCCTTTGGAAACCCTGACTCTCGATGCCCAACGTAACAACTCGCCCACAGTAGTGCTAAGTAAGTTTTTCTAAAATATTTACGATCACGTTGAATTTAGAGCCAAGGGCTCGTACCCCGTTGGTCAGCGATAGTCGCTTAGGATGTTTCAATCTTTAACCACGTTTAATTATTGTTTATTAACAAGCCTCACGGCTTTTAAACCGTAATCTTAACTTGCTTGAGAAAATTAAGTATTAATTTTTTGTGTGACAAGATATTGAAGGTTCCTTATCAGGAATCTCGGACGGCGAGAAGCAAGCGTAGCTTGCGCGACCGCCGGTAGCCCGTAGGGGAATTGGATTCCGTTGGGATTTTTAAGGGCTT